>NZ_CAXTNE010000363.1:0-6353 GCF_964245445.1 uncultured Nostoc sp. | reverse complement strand
TTGAGATTTTTGCACAGATACGGTAATCGTAAGTGATTCACCGGACTTGATATTAACTGTTAGCACTTTGGGTGGTTTGGGAGACTTAGCTTTTAAAATCTTGAGTTCAAGGGGATTGAGAATTTCAATTGCAGGAGCTAAGGGTTGAGTGCGGTGTAAATAAGTTAAGCCTAAAAGCTCAACAGCAATCACACTTAAAAAACCAATGAGGGTTTTCATGCCCTCAGCGGCAAGCCTGTATTTTTCAACCTGGCATCCCGACTTGAAAACTTTATGATACTCCTCAACCCGCCAACGGTAAGAGTACCAGCGTAAAACCATCGAAGCCATCTCGATATCTGCGATAACTTCTGTAGTTAACAACATCCACTCAATAGGGATTTCGCCTTCGGGACAATCAACTTTTGTGGCATAAACAGTATATACAGATAGTGGGTTACGGTTATCAAAACGGTAAGGAATACGGAGATTGACCAGACAAAATCGTATAGCTAGTTTGGTTTTACGAGCAGTACGCTGGCTCGTCTGAGGTAATTCGATTTCCTGTTCAAAACTAATAGGTTGAGCTTCTAACTTCGACCAAAGACGTTCGCTTTCGGAATCTAAACTACGGTTATGAGCCGCACGAACTATGATTCCCGTATGTTCTTGTTGGCGAAGTTGATCAAAAACTTCTGTGATATCACCTTCGCGGTCGAAAACATGAATCACTTGCGTGTGCTGGCTTGCAAGGTTTTCTACAGTGGTCAGAGCTTCTACCCACTTGTAAGATTCTTTCTGCTCAAAGGGACGGTTTCGAGCTTCTTTACGCGCTGCTGTTTGTCGTTTTTTCTTCTGTGTCGGCGTTTCATCTTTCGGTGGCTTCCGTTTTGGCTCACGATTCCAAAGTTTTTGCCATAACAAACCAAGGGACTGACCATTCATAGGTTCTATAGCTAGAGCGCTGTGTAATATTAAACCGTTACCGCCCTTACCAATTGGGCCATAACCTTCTTTTTTAGCCTCTATACTGCCATAATCAAGAAAAGTAGTGTCTCCGACGCATAGCACTACATCATACTCTGCAACAATTTCCGCCGTCATTTGACAGTGCGGCTCGATCACTCTCGAAAATTCCACTTTTGGGTTGGCATAAATTCGTAAGCTCTCTTGAGTACTGTTCCACTACTAAAGATTTCTGATAGCGCTTTCCCAAATCCAAGACTTAGAGCATAGCCTATCGACATTGCACGTTCATTCAATCGGCGGTAAGCGTAGCCATGCCGTCAGGCTTATCGCCTAGCTCACAAGTCGCAAAATTTTTCTCCCACCAGTCCAACATTGCTTGTTACCTTTAGCACCGAATTTTAATTACTGTAACGTATATGCCGCGCTGTTTCTTAAAGCCTTTGCCAGTAAGCATTTCAAGACTTAACGGGAAAAGTCAGCAAAATAAATTGGTGCTTCAATCGCCAAACATCTGGCAACCAAAGGTGCAGCCGTAGTTGTCAATTACGCCTCTAGTAAAAAAGTAGCCGATCGCGCGTGGTTGATGAAATTACCAGCGCAGGTGGAAAAGCGATCGCAAATACCACTGGATACTAGGTCGTCGTCCTGACGATCATCCCGGATTGTCAGACCTCAATCTTTGAAAAGCCCAACGACCATATCACCCAGTTTTTATCCTATAAGAATGTCAAACTTATTAATTTTACAACACTCATGAAAACATCCGCGTTACTTCTTGCTCTGCCAATCAGTACCTTAGCTAATTTTTCCTTACCTGCTTCTGCTGATTCTACTGCTGGTATCCTCCTAAGTACGAAATGCCAGGGCGGCTACAACGTAAATATCTGGCAGAATTATACTTCCTCTGAATTGCTCTATCGCGCGACCAGCCCCAACGGTAATTTAAGTTTGGGCAAAGGAACTAGCCAAGCGACAGAAGGTGTTCGAGTGTATAAGTTTCGGAATGGAATTTATGAATACTGGGTGTGGGATGGCACGTTAGATAATCCGCAGTCTGGAACTTTACAGGTGTATAAAAACAACCGTCTCTTGATGAAGCAAGCTTGTAGAAAAAGTTGAATCTTCTGGCGGGTGTTATGCACTTTTAGGAAACCCAGCTAGGGCAGGCATCTTGAGTTACGCTCGCCAAATACGTTATCGCTAAAACCCTCTTAGTCAGCCAGTTTTTTCTGAAATTATAACACCTTCTAGAAATCGTATTCACCTTATTAAACTCAAAGGATATGGAAGTGAACGCTCAACACTATGACGACATTATTATCGGTGGCGGCAAAGCGGGTAAAACACTTGCACCGGCGTTAGTCGCTGACGGACGTAAAACCGCTCTGGTTGAACGCAGTTTAAATAAGATCGCTCTATCACGCCATCCATTCCACCCAATCGGGCGCAAGGGCCACCAGTTGAGCAAACTTGTTCGGGTCAATATCCTCAAACTTGAAGATCACGCCCCATCGCTCATCAATCGTAAGTGTACTGAGTAATTCTTTAACTGACTCCACCCCATATTCAATCCGCTCAATTGCTACCTGGGCATAATATTTAACTTTGCCCCACCAAGAATCACTGAGTTGTTCATCTGTGTCCATACCCAAGCGATTATTACTTCCATCTTTATTAATGGGGGGTGTGGACGGAGCATTAATTGCATACTGAGCTTGCATCCTAGCCTTATGTGCCGCCTGAAGTTCTTATGACCGTTGACGTTTCTTTTCCTTCTTTTCTCGCTGCCTCTGACGATAATCCAGTACGTTCTGGATAAACACGACATCCTCAGTATTCAACCGATAATATCGAACACGCTGCCCATCCTCAAGCGGTCACCGTGACTTAGTGGACAAACCCAGTTGCGAGAGATACTGCTCCAAAATCCATATAGAAGACTCCGATAGCGGGATAGTAATGTTGAGTATCCCTTAACGTGAGATGCATTGCGCTTGGAGAACTCTGCCAAAGCCTGAATCATCGCCTCGTCCCCTTTTATCTCAACCCCAGCCATCAAATCCATTAGCACTGCCCTAAGTCCCAGCCGATGACGTATCAACCACGCGGTAGAATAGTTACTCCAGTCTGTGCAAATAGCTAATCACTCTCTTTCCGATTTATCCCGTTCCACGAAAGACTGATTGCCCATGCCACTACAGCACGAGCGGCTTCTGTAGCATAACCAGAGTGCCATTCGGCTTGAGACTCAAGCACAGTTAGAACTTAAAGGGTGGGGGCCCAAAGGTTTCACAACCCGTGTGATTGAGATGGATGTGCGTCCAGGCGGGAAATGGCGCTACGTCATGATTGGACCAGATGGCAGCAATTCTAACTAGACAAGAATTTTCAGGTGATTTTACCTTAGTCGATGCTACTACCCCATTCCTTACGAACTTTTTGCCAGAAGAGAGCGAATATTTGGGATTCGTGGTTTACTCAAAGTCCCGGACTTTGAGCGATTGGGAGCTATCCGTCAACAATCTAGACCTGAATTTGAACAGAGGCTCTGCTAATGGCGGTAACTTACAGCAATTTTCAGGTAAATAGACCACAGTGATTGAACCAACCAAAGGCATCATCTTCAGTAATATAATTGAGAGCCTTAGCCATTGCTTGGTCGAGTGATTCGGTGGTGCGTGCCTCACAGCAACGGAGAAATTGCTTCAGTTTCGACCAACACAGTTCTATGGGAGATAAATCTGGAGAGTAGGGGGCAAAAACTTGACTTTTGCACCGACGGATTCAATAGCAACCCTTACACGCTGGGCGTGATGAACTTTCAGGTTATCCATGACTACAATCGCCCCTTTCCACAATTGAGGTGCTAAGACTTGAGTGATATAAGTGAGAAATACCTCAGTATTTATACTTCCTGGCACAGTCATTGCTGCAATCAGTCCATCAAGGTTTAAAGCACCAACCAAAGAAACGTTTCCACCCTTGTTTCCAGGGATACTACCAACCGCTCTTTCGCCATCTTCTGTAGATGGCGAATAATCGTGACATTGATAAATTTAATCCAGCTTCATCGACAAATACCAGGTTTCGGACATCAATCTTATCTAAAGTTCGGCGATAATCGTGCCTTAACTCTTAGACTCGTGGGGTATCTTGCTCGCTGGCATAAAGACTTTTTTTTTACACGTAAGCCTAATTTTTCTACCGCACGATGCATTGTCGTGATACTCACACTAATCCCTGTGCGTTCTGTATAGCGATGCCTACGGCGGGCTACGCCTACGCATAATTCTCTAAGTAACAAATCATTTTTTTCCTCAACCAAAGACTGGATAAGCGATAGATGCTCGTTTATTATTGTTGGCTTTTGGTATCCTCCACGTGTTTCGCCTCAACTTGTCCGTTTGTGCGATACTGACGCAGTAAGTTTCGCACAAATGACAAGCTAACCTTAAATCTTTGCGCCAACTGGCGTTGAGAGCCTTCTTTTGCTTCCCAAGCCATAATCACACGCTCCCGCAAATCCCTTGAGTAAGATACTGGCATCTATTCAAACAATCCTATCTCTTCAGTCTACCTTAGTCTGTAGTTCAATTACCTGAAAATTGCTGTAACCCCAAATGTCAATTTTGAGCTTGATTCTAGGTCGAATTGGAATTTAGTAGTTGATTTTGGCATTGCTTTTGATGCTCCTAGATATACCTTATTATTGAACTTCAAGCTCTGAAATTACCTTGACGGGTGAAGTGGGACGGGCAGGAACATACATCTATCAAGATTCTGCTGCCAATATTACCCTGAGTTCTTCATCTAGATCAGTACCTGAACCTACTTTCTTACTAGATCTATTGTTTGGAGTTAGTGCAATTGCTGTTTCTAAAAAAGCTAGTGAGACGAAATCTGAAGCATGAATTACTCAACTCTTTACCAAAGCTTTCTCGATCTACACCGCCAAGGCTGGGATAATTGGCGTGAGTACCCACAGCTTCAGGCGTACCGCGCTCACCCAGATGAGTAACGCAGGCATACCGTTGAGTAACAAAAGGTTTAATGTCTGCCAAACACGGCAATCAACAGATGATTCACGCCATCCACTCCACCCAATCGGGCGCATCTGACACCAGTTGAGCAAATTTGTTCGGGTCAAGATCCTCAAACTCCATCTCACAGCTACGAAGGCTACCCCGCTAGATTGAAGCGGGAGCAGGTGGATTCAGAGCAGAAGCTAAAGTAAGCCAAACAGATGATCAATGTGAAATCTGTCAAGAAATTCAAGTCAAGCTGATCGTAACCGTTCGATGTCTCGCATCGGTGGTGCACCGAACAAGCGGGAGTATTCTCGGCTAAACTGTGAGGGACTTTCGTACCCAACCTGATAGGCAGCAGAGGTGGCATCGCAACCTCTGCTGCCTATCAGGCGACGGGCTTCTGACAGTCTTAACTGCTTTTGATATTGAAGTGGACTGATTGAGGTCACTTGCTTGAAGTGCTGATGAAACGACGAAGTAGACATTCTCACCTGCTTTGCTAAGTCCTCGACTCGCATCGGCTGAGTAAACTTAGACTTGATCCGTTTGATCGCTTCAGCAATCCGCTGCATACTGCTGCCAGATGTAGCAATTTGGCGCACGGCTTCACTTTGTTCCCCGATCAGTAGACGGTAGTAGAGTTCCCGAATGATCATCGGTGCCAGCATGGGAATATCTCGTGGTGTATCTAAGAGCTTAGTGAGTCGAAGGGCACAGTCGAGCAACGTGGCATCAGCGTTGCTCACAAATAAGCCTCGGACGGAGTTCTCTTTCTTCTCCGAACTGAAATTCATTTGAGCAACCATCTCACAGAGTTGCATTGGATCTAGGGTCAGCTTTAATCCTAAGTACGGTCGATCGGCTGTCGCCTCAACAATACACCCACCGAGGGGAAGATCAACTGAGACGAATGGCACTAAGAAAAGCCTAAAGGCTTGTGGTTTAAGCAGTCTGCAATTGTTTTCGTAATTCATGCCGGGGTTTCGTCATCAAGGGGTAAGCTTTTGGGCGACGTAAAAGGACTCGTGGTTCATTTCTAGCAGGACGGTCGGGAACAGCCTTGTGAGCAATAACTTTAAGTAAAGTAGAATAAATCTGAAGACGTTTTGTTGAATGAGCAGCTAACAATTCGGGAATAAAGTTATTTAAATGATGGCGAGTGCCTTGGAGTGATAAGCGCAACGGAGGAGTAGCGTAAGTAGTACCTGCTGACCACATCAAACCACGCAGTAGATTGTAAGCAAGTAAATAAACATAAATTTCTTTGCGTATCATTGAAGGAGTTTTACAGCGCAAAACATCCATTCCCAAGGTAGTTTTAAGGTAAGGATTCAGGTCTAATATTTAGGAAGCAGAGACGGACAAGACTGATAACCA
>NZ_CAXTNE010000362.1:6283-6379 GCF_964245445.1 uncultured Nostoc sp. | reverse complement strand
AAGAGGTAGAGGAAGTTGAGCCTTTTATCTCGAACGTTGAGCCTTTGAACTCGAAGGTTGAGCCTTTTATCTCGGAAGTTGAGCCTTTGAACTCGG
>NZ_CAXTNE010000362.1:0-6183 GCF_964245445.1 uncultured Nostoc sp. | reverse complement strand
AAGTTGCACCTTTTATCTCGGAAGTTGCACCTTTTATCTCGGAAGTTGCACCTTTTATCTCGGAAGTTGCACCTTTAAGGTTGAAGTATGAGTTTTGCCCAATGGCGAATACCTGCGATAAGTACTAACAGTTACTAACTACTAAGGCTTCTTGTTTGGGTTTTGCCCCAAAGTTTTTGATTAATAAATCTTGCAATACTGGCTGCAAGTCTTCGCATGGTATGCCTTTCATAACACAAATTCCCAAATGGGCATCTTTGCCAACTTTGCCACCCATATATATGTCAACGCCTTCCAAGGTTTTGCCATTTTTGCGAGTTTTAGTTCCCATCAAGCCGATGTCTGCAACTTGGGGCTGTCCGCATGAGTTGGGGCAACCTGTCCAGTGAATTCGCACTGGATTGGTGAAGGTTAAGTCTTCTTCTAAGGCTTTAATCATTGCCAGGGCGCGGTTTTTGGTTTCGATCAGGGCAAAGTTACAAAATTGTGCGCCTGTGCAGGATACTAGCGATCGCGTCAGCAAACCTGGATCAATAGAAAACCTTTCCAGCAAAGACTCTGTTAAAAATGTTGCTAAACGCAAGTCAGAAATGTTGGGAATAACGATGTTTTGCTCAACTGTGAAGCGGATTTCGCCACTCCCGTAAACTTCCGCTAGACGAGCGATTTCAAACATATCTTCGGCATACAACCGCCCGACAGGAATGTGCAAGCCTACGTAATTTAATCCTGCTTGTTTTTGTTTATATACCCCGATGTGATCCCGTTTTTCCCAGTCGATTTCGTCTTTTGCTGCTGCGGGTAATAATGATTTACCCAAACGGCTTTCTACTTCTGCTCGAAACTTATCTAAACCCCATTCATCAATTAGCCACATCAAGCGGGATTTTTGCCGATTAGCGCGCGGCCCATGATCACGAAAGACTTCCAAAACGGCTCTACATACAGCTACCACATCTTCAGGAAGTACCCAAGCATTCAGAGGAATTGCCGCTTCACAACGTTTAGCTGAGAAAAAACCACCTACTAAAACGTTAAACCCGAATATTGGGGAAGGTGGGACCCCCTCTGGGGATAAGGGGTAATGGGGATTAGGGATTGGGGATTGGGAAAATTCTTGCCCAGTCCCCAGTCCCCAGTCCCCAGTCCCTTCCTTAAATGCTGGAACAAAAGCTAAATCGTTAATTTCAGCATGAACTGAATTGTCTCGTCCACCTGCGATCGCAATATTAAACTTCCGTGGTAAGTTGCTAAACTCTGGGTTCCCTTCGCCTTTGTTGGTGAGCATATCTTGAATTTGCTGTACCAACTCTCGTGTGTCGTACAACTCATCCGCATCCAACCCCGCCACCGGATCGCCTGTTATATTACGGACGTTATCCATCCCTGACTGAACGCTGGTTAAACCAACTGCGTGAAATCTATTAAAGATATCTGGTAAATCTTCAATTCTGATCCCTCGTAATTGGATATTCTGTCTCGTAGTAATATCAGCGCAACCATCATCACCGTAACGCTGCACCACTTGGGCTAAAACACGCATCTGACTGCTGCCGAGAATACCGTTAGGCATCCGCAACCGCATCATAAACTTACCTGGGGTAACTGGGCGGAAAAACACACCCACCCACTTGAGCCGATGATCGCGATCGATTTCGTCCATTGCTTCCCACCCCAAGGCGGCAAATTTCTCTATCTCATCCCTGATGGCGAGTCCATCTTTTTGAGCCTTGAATTTCTCGAACTTGTTGAGGTTGGTAGTTGTAGTTGCTGTGTCTGTCATGAGGCTGAATCTCGTTTAAATTACTGAATATGGTGATAATTGCCCAATATCAATCAACCCGTAGTTCCATCAAGTGTGGTATCTACGAAGGATTCTGACTTTTCACGGCATCTGGAAAACCTCACTTCTATTTCTCTCTTCCTTTAAGGAGAGAGACTTTGAATTTTCCCCCCTTCCCGCCACGGGAAGGGGGTTAGGGGGTTAGGTTTTTGGTGGACTTTTCCACATAATGTGAAAAGTCAGACGAAGGTTAGGGAATAAAAACTTAATATTTGCTTAGGGTGAATTATTTTTACTTCAGAGCATTCAAAGCGAAACTCCAAACCCGTAATTAGTTAAGGAAAACTTGTTGCCATTTACATCTTGGGAATTTGTCAAGCAGGTTTAAATAATGTTCATGTAACAATTTCGATACTTATAAGTTAAAGGCATATTTCTGTTAAAATCGTATAAATAGCTACGGTTTTTTGGTAAAATTGCTGAAAACGGATAAATAATATGCATTTATTGCATCCAAGCTAGCCAATGATCCACGTAAACCCCTTAATGAAGGGTATTTGAAATGAGCGAAGGGATTTTAGATTGCCATAAATCAATTCTGAATCCAAAATTGAGTGGCAGATGTTAGCTAAAACTTAGATATTATTTCAGCAGCTATGAAACGTCGTGATTTTATTAATTGGGTAGGTTTGGGTGGGATAGCGAGTTCTCTACCTATAGCGATCGCAGCCTGTTCCTCTCAAACAACTCCAGTATCTAGGGATTGGCAAACAGTCGGTACATCAGCAGAATTAGATAAAACTGGCCAATTGCTGGCGAAAAACTCACCTGCTGGGCCTGTGTTGTTAGTCGGTACATCTAAAGGCGCAAATCTGACAGCAGTCAACCCTACCTGTACTCACGCAGGTTGCACCGTAGGATGGAAAGCTGAGGCGAAAAAATTTGTCTGTCCTTGTCATGGTTCAGAATTTGGAATTGACGGTAAGGTGCAAAAAGGCCCAGCCACAGAAGCGCTTAAAACTTACGCCGCCAAGATTGAGAGTAATTCAGTTTTAGTCAAGCCAAGTTAAACAATACAATTCAGGGTATCGTGAGTAATATCAACCAGCTTTTGGTGCAAGCCCAGACAGCATACGATGCAGCTGATTGGTCATCACTAATTCAATATTTACAACAATTAATTTTAGGGGCAGATTCTGAACATCCAGAGATAGTTAAAAATCGAGAATATCTGCTGAAATTAACACTTTCAATGTTGGAGATGGGGGATTTTCAGCAACGCTGGGAAATCACCAAGGTGTTGACTCGCTTGGGAAATATTGCCATCCCACCACTCATTGAGATATTAAAAGATGAAGACGCAGAAGAAGAATTGCACTGGTATGCAGCACGGACTTTAGGCGAATTTCAGCACCCAGAAGCCATTGCGCCCTTAGTAGAATTATTGAAAACCGATGAGGATGAAGAACTTAAAGCGATCGCAGCTACAGCACTGGGGCAAATGGGTAATGTTGCGATTACTGCACTCTCTGAACTTCTATTAGATGAAGATACCCGGCTTTTAGCAGTGCGATCGCTTTCCTGCATTCCCCAAACAGAAACCATCACACCGCTATTAAGTGTAGTGCAAGATCCACAAGCAACAATCCGCACGGCTGCAATTGAAGCCCTCAGCAGCTTTCATGACGAACGTATACCACCAGCCTTGTTAAACGCTTTGGATGATATAGCCGCCACAGTTAGGCGTGCAGCAGTGCTTGGTTTAGGTTTTCGCTCTGACTTACGCGAAGCATTAGATTTGGTGAAGAGATTACAACCCAAGCTTTACGACTTTAATATTGATGTTTGTTGTGCAGCCGCAGTTTCCCTTTCTCGAATGGGTTGTGATGAGGCAGCCCAGCAATTATTTAAGCTGCTAATATCACCCCATACACCGCTACCACTGCAATTAGAAACCATCCGCGCTTTAAGTTGGCTGGGGACATTATCTAGTTTGGAATATTTACAAACAGCATTTAATCAAATCACTTCAGAGACACTTTGGCAAGAAATTGTTACAGTTTTGGGGCGAGTGCAAAAGCCGCAAACTACACTAGCCGTAGAAATATTATTGCAAATACTGCGATCGCAGCATCCAGCCATAGAGATTGTCAGTGTCAAAAGTGCGATCGCTTTATCTTTAGGGCAGTTAGGCGAAATGCAAGCTATTGAACCATTGATTTCGCTGCTAGCTGTCAAGAATGCATCGGTGAGACTACACGCGATCGCTGCATTAAAAAATTTGGATAGGGAAGCCACATATCAACAATTGCAGCAGTTAGCAAATAATGCTGCACTCACACCAGATTTACAACAAGGAATAGCGATCGCTTTGGCTGAGTGGTAATTTCTTTTCAATGAAGGATGAGCATAAAGGGCAAGTGAATACTAGCCTTGATAAGTTTCCCAAGTTTGGCAATATGCGCTATTGGAAAGTTCGTACAATCCCTGATCTCAAACAACTTGAAAGAATATTACGCTGATAGTGAAGTCTGTGTAAATTAGCCATCAACACTGGAGCAAGTAATGCAACTATCAGCAGCGCAAGCAAACTTAAAACTGGCACTTTGGAATGCGGAAGCAGAGTCAGTAAAAAGTAATGAAATGTACATGCAGCTTCAAGAACTTGGACTTCCAGAAGAAGTTGTTACTCGCTTGCATGGACTTAGCACCGTTACAAGGAAAGTTTCGGGCAAAGTCTTTACTTTAGGAAAAATTGTACTTATCAAGATTTTTGAATTTGTTAAAGCCCATCCTTTTCTAGTGGCGGGTGTTGGTATCGGTGCTGTTGTTGGTGCTGCTATTGCAAGTTTAATCACTTCGATACCATTATTAGGACAACTTTTAGCACCTATAGCAGCCGTATTGGGTATAACTATTATCGGGGTTGGTGCAGTAGTTGGGCATAGGCTAGATAAGCAGTTTCAAGGTGTGGGTGAAGACATTGTTGAAATTGCTCAAAAATTTTTCGCACTACTGACAGATATTTTAAATACTGTGTTTTGTGGCATTCTTCCTGCTTGATTCCTAACTTAAAACACCAGAGGCTCAAAATGTCTAACACTCAAAATATGACAAAGGAACAACTTCTCAAAACAATTGAGAGGTTAGAAAATAATCCGAATGATAGAGTTGGAACTCTCGCTGATGTCGGAATTACAGTATTAGGCGCTGCTGGGGCTGGAGCAGCAGCAGCAGTTTTAGGAACAACAACAGCTTCCATACCAATTCTTACAGCAATAACAGGTATTGGTATGGTTGTAGCTGCTCCGGTTGCACTTGTAGCTGGTGCTGCTGTAGCTGGTGGAGCGGCTGTGTATGGTGTATCGAGACTTATAAAAGACGGCGGTTTTAATGAAGGAAAACGCAAGCAATTATTGAGTGAGTATCAGGAGAGGTTAAAAGAAATTAAAGCAAAAGAGAGACAATCTGGGCTTGATGAAAAAGACAAGACAAAATTTCATTTGCTTTTGAAGGAGCCGCTTCAACATAATTTGATTAGTCCTGATGAGGCTCACCAATTGATGCAAGCTGTAGAGAATGGGCACATTTCTCTAAGTGAAGCTTATAAGCTGGTAGGACAGATTTTATCAGATAATCAAATCTCACAATCTGAAAAAGTAATTACTTTATGTCCAAATTGCTCCCAGAAAGTACGCGCTCCAAATAATTTAGGAAAATTGAATTTGAATTGTCCCAAATGTAAACATAGCTGGTTATGGGTTCCAAAGTAACACTTGCAACTAAGCTACGGTACTGGTTACGTTTGAGAGGAAAAGACAAAAATATTTTGCATGGAATTTGAATGGAACCCAGACAAAGCGGCGTTAAACCTTGAGAAACATGGTATTTCCTTTCCCGAAGCCGCAACCGTGTTTAACGACCCGCTATCTGTGACCTTTCTCGATCCTGACCACTCTATTGGAGAAAGTCGTTACATTATCATTGGTGTATCTAGGTTTGGACAACTCTTAGTCGTTGCACACACTGATCGAGGAAAAAAAGTACGAATTATCAGCGCTCGAAAAGCCACCCGTAAGGAGAAAAGGTTTTATGAAGAAAGAAATTGAGAATGAAATGGAAGACGAATTACGTTCTGAGTACGATTTTGCTCAAATGGAGGGAGGCATCAAAGGCAAGTATATTGAGCGGTATCGTCAGGGAACAAATTTAGTACTTTTAGATCCCGATGTTGCCCAAGCTTTTCCTAATGAGAAAACGGTGAATGACGCATTGAGGTTGTTAATTCAGGTTGCTCAACGCCAGCAGCCTGACACTGCGGTGCAGCAGACAGAATAAAAATAATCGGCGTTGCTGAATAAAGGGATGAATTGATTTATGCAGGTACAGTTTGATACCTC
>NZ_CAXTNE010000361.1:0-6398 GCF_964245445.1 uncultured Nostoc sp. | reverse complement strand
TCCGCGTTCGCGCAGCGTCTCGTAGAGAGCGTCATTTTGAATTTTGAATTGATTTCCCCCTGCCTACGGCACTTTCTGTTGCTCGATCGCCTTACTTGGAGGAATCTCCTCAAGAGGAATGAGTGCTTCGATTACCGACTTGACAATTGGGGCGGCGACAGTAGAACCATAAGCACTTTCTCCTTTTGGTTCATCTACTAATGCGAACACTACATACCGAGGAGATTCCACTGGCAAAATAGCCACGAAGCTGGTCATTCTAGCACCCTTGATGTAACCACCATTAGGACTAGCTTTTTGGGCTGTACCAGTTTTACCAGCAATGCGATATCCCGGAATTTGTGCCGCCTTTCCGCTACCTTCATTAACAACAGTTTCCATCATTTCCACAACCTTTTGGGTTGTTGCAGCTGAGAAAATTTGGCGGGGGACGGTGTGAGTAGGTGAATCATGCATTTGCCCTTTACTATCAATCAGCCCCCGAACTACATGGGGTGTGACCAATTTACCGCCATTGGCTAAAGCACCGTGCATTTGCACCAACTGTATAGGTGTCATGGAAAAGCCTTGTCCAAAGGAAGTAGTAGCTGGTTCAATTGGCGAAGCGATAAATTCTTCTTGACTTTTGAGCCGGCCACCAACTTCAAAAGGTAAATCTGTATCAACTTTTTGTCCTAGCCCCAAGCGTTCTAGCCAGTTGTAATAGATTGAAGGCTTTAAGCGTTGAATAATTTGCACCATGCCAATGTTGCTGGAATATTGCAAAATCTGAGCGATGCTGATTCGCCCATTAGCATTATTCATCGCATTTTTGATGGTGTAATTCGCTACTCGAATAGAACCGGAGTCATTAAACATATCATCTGGTTTAATCACGCCATTTTCCAGAGCGATCGCTACATTCAAAGGTTTAAAAGTCGATCCCGGTTCATAAAGATCCGCTACCGTCCAGTTTTTAAATAGTGAGATATTAGCTTTAGCGTATTCATTAGGGTTATAAGTAGGCTGAGAAACAAGGGCGAGTAAGGAACCATCTAAGGCATCCATCACAATTACCGCCCCACGTTTAGCCTCAAACTTATCCATTTGTTGTTTGAGTGCAACGCGGGCAATTCGTTGCAGACGGCTATCAATAGTGAGTTGCAGTCGCAAATCATCAAAATGCAAAAAACCTTCAGGGGCATGATCTGGCATCAAGGCCCCATTTCCCGACCGGCTGAGGCGCACCGTTTGCACAGGACGTTCTAGCAACTTCTCTTGAGAGTATTCCACACCTGCTTGACCACGGCGGTCAAGATTCACATAGCCCACCACATCAGAAACCAAATCGTCTGGCGGATAATATCGGGAGTATTTTTGGGCCCACTCCAAGCCATCTAAGCGCAAAGAGATAATGCGATCAATAATTTCTTCCGGGAGGGCTGGGGCAAGTATAATTCCGCTTCTTTTGCTTTGAAAAGTTTTTATCAATTCAGCAGTATCTTTTGCCAATATTGGCGCAAGTCGCCCTGCCATATCTTCATAAGACTTATTAAACAGCTTGGGATGAGCATACAAAGTATATACAGGACGGTCAATTGCCAACAGATTACTATTGCGATCTACCACCGGGCGACGGGGCATAAAAGGTCGCAAATTCACCATTTGCTGGTTTCGCGCCTGCTCTGTTAACTTTGGCCCCTTGACAATTTGTAAATTATACAATTTAACACCTAACCCCAACCCTGCTGCCATTAATACGCCCCATACTATAAACAGTCGGGACTTGGTGTTAGATGTTTGCTCTTGGATATTAGAGGCAAGTGTCCCTAACAATCCTGCTTTAGAACCCTTCTGTCGCCTTTTAAATGCTGAATTCCGAAACTTTCTGTTTGTTCTGCTTGGTGATTTTTGCATTGGGTTGTCCTTTGTCATTAGTCATTAGTCATTTGTCATTTGTCCTTTGTCCTTCGTCCTTCGTTCTTCGTCTTTTAAGTTCTGTTCCTCCTAGGAGTTGGCACTATCACCTAAAATCGACACTCAGACCTCTTTGTTTGTCTGAAACTAATGACCAATAACCAATGACCAATGACTCTTAACCTTAATACCCCAGTGGCGAGAGTGTTTGCTGTTGCGTTTGGGGATTTGGCGTTGTGTTAGACGATGCTGACTTAGGACTACGAGATGCTGGAGATAAGAAAATCATCCCTTGAGGAGTCGGCGATACCAGCCCTGCTGTTGGTTGTTCTGCTTCCTGGGCAATTTTATTTGTCAGCGTCGCGTTGGTTGTCGTTAGTAGCCGCTCATGACGTTGGAGGTTTTGCAGCCTGCGATATGACTTACTCCAAAGCTCTTGGGAATATACCGTCCAGCCATAAACAGCAAGTGTCGATGCTACTAACAAGAACGCCAAAACTGTCGAATAACGGTGAAAGGTGTACAAGCGCAGCAACCACAAAGGTGTCGCTCCAGAATTAGGAATTATGGGAAGGCGAAGAAAACCTACCCCTGGAATTTTCTGGTTTGCACTCGACTGCTCATTGAGATTTAGCACTTGTTGTCTACCCAACTGTTTCCCCGATTTGGGCATTGCTCCATTTGTGGGAGAAACCGCTAGATTTTTCAAAGAACGCTGTCGTCTTTGAGAGGATACTAGTGCAGCTTCTTGGGCAGCAGGTGTAGAAGCGCTTTGTGCTGCTGATTCTATACGTGCAGAACGTCGCCTCCCTAAAGAAAGGATAGAATCTCGCCCGAACCAAGTACCCCTTGTAGAAACAGCAGATTTACGAGCAACTACCATAAATTTTTTAGATCAGAAATACTGTACTTTAGATTGATTGTCTTAATTGTCTCTTTTTGCTTAGTTAAAATCGCCTTCTGTGCAATAAGCACACATAACAGACTACACCCTTTTAACTGTTCTGATAGATAGCTATACCAATTGCATCCTCTAGATATTGCAATTTTGCAATCAGCGATTAGCAATTGGACAGCTTGCCCTTTAGATATCGCACCTAAAGTATGGCAACGCAGGGCAGTAAGGTGCAATACTCCGGGAAAAAATAAATTTTTTGCTATGATAGCTCGGTTTGCTAGAAAATTTGGTAATTTCCGTTTTGCTCCTGGGTCAAGAGAAACTAATCAGATGGCTATATGACTACCTAATCAAAAAAAGAATACCCCAAAGGATTGTTTTTTTTTATATGTAATCTCGTAGCATTTAAAAAAAAGCAATAAATACGGTATCGTATTCAACAGGCGAAAAATTGTTCTAGCCACAATTGGTGAAAGAGGAGTTATGAAAACAAGAATCTTTGGTTTGGCTGTAATCTTAAGTCTGGCTACAATTCTCGGAGCTTGTGAAGGCGGCGGTGGTGATGCTGGTGGTGGTGCTGGTAATGGCGGTACTGGTACTACTAGTACTCCAGCTGCTACAGGTGAACCAACTGATGCACCTGCTGCTACTCCCACAACTACTCCCGCAACTACTCCCGCAACTAGTCCCACTGCTACTCCTAAATAGGGCATCCTAAACTTTAGTTGAAATCATGCCCAAAACAGCTTATTAACAACGCTCGTCACCACATAGCTTGAATTAATTAGGTTAAGTAAAAACCTATATTTTTCTGTTGGTGTATCAGAGCTAAAGTTTGCTTTAATATCAGCTAAGTAGGGCAGTAAATAAAGGACACTGGTGATGAGGATTACCTCTTCAACCAGGTGTCCCCCTGAAATCCTCGCCTGACCATAGAAGCAGGGGAGCAGGGAGCAGGAGAGAAAGATGCTGGAATTGCCCAGTAATACAGGGTTTCAAGCACCTAAATTTATTTATGCTCAATGTTAAATATTTATTTCGATAGCGCAGCGTTAGCGACGTAGGAGCGTCTGACTCGCTAACGCTTCTCTACGAGACGCTGCGCGAACGCTATCAAGTGTCGCGTCAAGTGCCACAAGAAATAATTCGTCATTGTTTTAGCAACCCTAAATTTATTTATGGGGTTCTCCCCCAAACTTTGTGACCCTTGTTCCCTTTCTTCTTCTGTGACTGAACCTTATTCCGAGTCGAAGGGAGTTAAGTTCTGTAAATCTAAGCCATTTTGTGGGCAAAGTATTTCCCTAGTTTGGTGTTTGGAATGGCTTAGACTCCTGACTTTTCAGAGGGCAAAACAATTCATTGCGATCGCTGGCAATTGCTCTTGGGCATTCCCTGTAGTCTATTCCATATAGAAGAGACCTGGTGATATCCCTTGATATTGCCAGATTTTTATTGGTAAAATTTTTAACTTTGGGAATGGAGAATGGAAAAAACAGATTTTCATCCTGCGTTGTGAACGCAGTTCAGGAGATGGGGAAATTTAAAGCGATAAAGACAATAAAATTATTGAGCTTAATTGTAATTAGTGGAACCTTTTTTGTGTTGAGTAGCTCTTGGCGTTCAGCAGTAATAGCATTACCACCACCAGAGGATACACCAGAAGAAATATTACGCACTAAAATTATCATAGAGGCGCGATCGCCTATTGATGGAAAATCCCTAACAGCTGCCGAATATATTCAATTACAAGCGCAGCTCCAACTTGCCCCGCCCCCAAAACTAGACCCCAAAATTCGAGAACAGATTTTCTTGCTTCGTATACGTAAAACCTTACTTCAGTTTTTCCCATTTTTAAATTTTTGATACATTCGTCATTAGCCATTAGTCATTAATCATTCTCTGCCCATTCCCCATTCCCCATTCCCCATTCTGATGTAGGATAACGGTGGCGACAAAATTGCAAATAAATGTAAAGAATATATATAGATATTAAAAAAGTAGATTTAGTCAATCACGTTATATCACTTAGGTAGCTTCATGTCCATGACCACGATCGCCCCTGAACAGGTTAACAGCATCGTTTGGAATCAGCATAACGATCCGTTTGAAATACTAGGTTCTCATCCCATAGAACAAGACGGTAAAACTGTCTGGGCTGTGCGGGCCTACTTACCAAATGCAAGTGCAGCATGGGTGGTTCTTCCTGAACAACGCAAAGAATACCCAATGCAAACAGTGCATCATCCCCACTTTTTTGAATGCACAATTGATACTCCAGAATTGGCAAACTACCAGTTACGGATTAAAGAAGGGGAACATGAGCGTGTCACTTATGACCCTTACGCTTTCCGTTCTCCCCGCTTGACAGACTTTGACTTGCATTTGTTTAGCGAAGGCAACCATCACCGGATATACGAAAAACTGGGGGCGCACCCCACGGTAATAGGCGGCGTTAGAGGCGTTTATTTTGCAGTTTGGGCACCTAACGCTCGCAACGTTTCATTGTTGGGAGACTTCAACCTCTGGGATGGGCGTAAACACCAGATGCGTAAAGGTCGCACTGGAATTTGGGAATTATTTATTCCTGAAATCGGTGTGGGAGAGCATTACAAATATGAAATCAAAAATTTTGAAGGACACATTTACGAAAAATCTGATCCCTACGGTTTCCACCAAGAACCCCGCCCGAAAACAGCATCCATTGTCACTGATTTAGATGCTTACAGTTGGGATGACGAAGGCTGGATGGAAAAGCGCCGTCACACTGACCCCCTCACCCAGCCCGTCTCAGTCTACGAAGTGCATTTAGGCTCTTGGTTACACGCTTCTAGTGCCGAACCTGCTAAACTGCCAAATGGTGAAACTGAGCCTGTCGTTATCGTTTCCGAACTGAAGCCCGGCGCACGCTTCCTTACCTACCGGGAACTAGCTGACCGACTCATTCCCTATGTCAAAGAATTAGGATACACCCATCTAGAATTGCTGCCCATTGCGGAGCATCCCTTTGATGGCTCTTGGGGTTATCAAGTAACTGGGTACTATGCCCCCACTTCCCGTTTTGGCACCCCCGAAGATTTCATGTATTTTGTTGACAAATGTCACCACAATGATATAGGGGTAATTGTGGATTGGGTTCCTGGTCACTTCCCCAAAGATGGACATGGTTTAGCTTTCTTTGATGGTAGCCACCTATACGAACACGCTGATCCCCGCAAAGGCGAACACAAAGAATGGGGTACTTTGGTGTTCAACTACGGTCGCCATGAAGTTAGTAATTTTCTAGCAGCAAATGCCCTCTTCTGGTTTGACAAGTACCACATTGACGGGATTCGTGTCGATGCTGTTGCCTCGATGCTCTACAATGACTATTGCCGCGAACCAGGAGAATGGCTGCCCAACCAGTACGGCGGCAGAGAAAACCTAGAAGCCGCAGATTTTCTGCGTCAGGTAAATCACACTATCTTTAGCTATTTCCCAGGTGTTCTCTCAATTGCGGAAGAATCTACTTCTTGGCCAATGGTATCTTGGCCTACCTACACAGGCGGACTAGGCTTTAACTTAAAGTGGAATATGGGCTGGATGCACGATATGCTGGATTACTTCA
>NZ_CAXTNE010000360.1:0-6405 GCF_964245445.1 uncultured Nostoc sp. | reverse complement strand
GGGGAAGCAGGGGGAGAAGGGGAGAATAATAATTTATAACTCCTGACTAATGACTAATGACTAATCAACTCCACTGCATCTCGTTCATCGCAATTTTGTAAGTAAACTTTGACAACTTCTTCTTTAGCAGTAGGTAACTTCTTGCCAATAAAATCGGGGTGGATTGGTAATTCTCGGTGGCCCCTATCTACTAACACAGCTAAACGAATCACCTCCGGTCTACCGTAGTCATTGACTGCGTTCAAAGCAGCGCGAATCGTCCGTCCTTTGAAAATTACATCATCCACAAGTACAACGGTTTTCCCTGTCAGGTCAAAAGGAATTTCGCTTTTCGCTGGAGTCCGTAATCCGATTTTGTCGAGGTCATCTCGATAAAATGTAATGTCCAAAGCGCCGACTGACACGGCTACACCTTCTAGCGTCTCAATCTGACGCGCCAACAATTCGGCTAATAACGCACCTCTGGTATAAATACCAAGAAGCACCAGTTGAGACAAATCACGCGTCCTTTCTACAATTTGAGAGGCAAGGCGAGTCAAGGTACGACGGATTTCTTCGGATGAGAGAATTTCAACTACTTTGGCAGACATAGTGAGTGATAAGTTAGGAGTGATGAGTCAGGAGTTAGGAGTTTTTATTCTTAACTCCTGTACAGACAAGGGTTAATCGCGTCTCTAACTCCTAACTTTATATTTATCATTACCTATTTGGGAGTATTAAGAATATTGCGATCGCTATCCCTAACCATAGCAAAAAACAATATCGGGTCAACTGCAAAGCATTCTGAATGGAAGTTGCAGTAATCGGATAAATAGCATCTCCTAGCAGTGGTTTGTACTTAGCTACCCCGCGATACCAATTTGTACCCCCCATCTGCACGCCCAAAAAAGCAGCATAGGCGCACTCACTCCAGCCAGAATTGGGACTAGGATCGTTAATTGCATCCCGACGACAAATTCGCCAAACATGCATCGGTTTACCCGATAACAGCGCCAGAGTCACGACTGTTAACCGACAAGGTAGCCAAGTCAAACAATCTTCCAACCGCGCACAGAACCATCCCAAATAAGTATAGGGTGCTTCTCGATAGCCCACCATTGAATCAAGGGTACTGCTGGCTTTATATGCTAAAGCCAAAGGAGTTGGCCCCACAACTGGCACAAAGACACCAACAATTGCATAAAAAAGCGGAGCCGTTACCCCATCAGTGGCATTTTCTGCAACCGTTTCTAAAACGGCTCGGTAAATTTCTGTTTGTGAGAGGTTTTGGGTATCCCGACCAACGTAATTACTTAAAATCTTCCGAGCCTTCTCCAAATCTCCTGCTGTTAAAGGTTCTAAAACAGCCACTGCTGCGGCTCGTAAACTTCTGCCAGCAAAACAACTAGCCAAAAGAATGATATCTATTGTAATTCCCAACAACGGATGAACCAATTTGGCACTTTGAATAATCAAAAAGCCAACAAGTCCACTACCAATTATGAGGATAATACCTAGTAAAATTCCAGCTAGGCGTTGTGTTAGAGAATTTTGACACAATTGAAGAGAAAATTTGGTCAGATGAGAAATTACCCACCCCATAACTTGCACTGGATGAGGCCAATTCCAAGGATCGCCAATTAAGTAATCTAAAAGTGCAGCAATAATTAAGATATAGATGCTATTAGTCATAAGTTACGAGTCAAAGGTCAATATTTGGACTATTGACCGGAGCAACGGAAACGTCTCCGGCTCCGCTTTTGACTAAACCACAAAACTAGCTTCTTCTCCAAGGGCAGCTTGCCAGCTACGAGCATCATAATAAAGGTCTGCCAAAGTAATACTGTACAAAGCTTCTTTGAGCTTTTGGTTGAGTCTCTGCCATAGGCTAAATGTTACCCAATCTTCAGCTTGTGCAGGTGCTGGGGTGTGATGGGGTAAATGGCTAGTCTCGCCAACTGCTTCTAAAATTTGTCCTATAGATATTTGTGCCGGCTCTCTTGCCAATTGGTATCCGCCGATGCTACCACGAATTGATTTAACTATTGACGCACGACGCATTTCTATTAGTAGTTTTTCGAGGTAAGGAGCTGGGATATCTTGGCGTTTAGCGATCGCTCTTACAGATACAGGGCCATATTTTGGCTGTAAACTCAAATCTAGCAACGCCTTCACACTATAGTGTCCTCTGGTAGTTAGTTTCATTTTGGCAAGCTTTGTTGTTTGTCCTCTGTCATTTGTAAATAACCAATACTTTGACAACGCTCAGTACAAGTGACCAATAACCAATTATCAATGGTTAAGGATCAGTTTTACTTATCATTCTGTGACTCTGTTATCATCCTCAGCAAGTAAACAACTTTTCGAGCGTCAGTTTAGAAAACTTAAAACTTGTATAGTCTAGCAGTGATTCACTAACTATATATAGATAGTTATCAATATTGCCTGCGTTATCTAAAATAGATTGTCTTAGCAATATTGGTAACGGGATAACAATTGTGCCTATGAGTGTAATATACTTGGCTAGGTTGAGATAAAAACTAAAGGATTACGTTCCTATTAGCTCAACGTCAGCTAAAATAAAATCGATTCCAACACTTCAAACATTCATTTTCGACCTAAGTTGATGCCTAAACAGAAAAAAATTGAACCCCTACTCGGTGAAGAACTGCTCAAAAAAGTCAAAGAGCTAGAGAACGAGAGCAAAGAAGACAAAGCCAAAAAGTGCGGTTACTATACCGTTACCAAAAATGGTATAGAGCGCGTCAATATGATGAAATTCTTAAATGCCCTAATTGATGCCGAAGGCATTCAGTTGGATAGTACACCCAGTGCTAATGGGCGTGGTGGACGTAGTGCTAGCTATAGAATTAGTGTGCAATCGAATGGTAACTTACTTATAGGTTCAGCTTATACAAAACAGATGAATCTGAAACCAGGAGATGAGTTTATCATCACTTTAGGCAAAAAGCACATTCGTCTGAAACAGGTAGACCCAGAAGATCGGGAAGATGATGAAGACATAGACGCTACAGCTTAATAAATGGTCATTAGTCAATTGTCATTTGTCCTTTGTGAAAACCAATGACTATAAAAAGTCATTAGTCAATCGTCATTTGTCCTTTGTAAAAATCAATGACCAATGACTAATGACTAATGACCAATGACCAATGACCAATGACCAATGACTAATGACTAATGACTAATGACCAATGACTAATGACTAATAACTATATCTGTGGTCGGTAAGACTGGTAAATAATGACGAAGTGCCTTGCGCGTAACTGCTAAATTGCAGGTTAATGCAATTTGCTCTTTTTCTAGTAAACCCAAAATGCGATCGGGTTTATCTCGTGCTACCACTGGTAATTGATGCAAACCTCTAAGACTCATGCGGTCTAAAGCTTCAGATAATAGTTCATCTTGCCATGCATAAAGGATTTCAGTAGTACAAATATCTATGAGAGTTTGACTGGATAAATTATCTGGAATTTCAGTTGGCGAATTTGAGTAAGTTTGCCAAAGAGCAAGGGCACGGTTAATATCTTCCAGAGAAAGTATACCAATTAATTGCTCTGCTTCATCAATTACTAAAGCACTGCGGACGCGATCGCGGATCATTTCTACAGCTGCATCTAACACTCCAAGAGTTGCAGGTAACTTTTTTGGGCAGGGATACATGGCATCTTCTACCAAAATTTGCTGCACAATTTCTGCTTTTTCATCTTTTAATTCAGAAAGACCAATTTGTTGTAAGTTAGAGTTAGAGCTAAAAGTTGGTTTAATCCTTTCCACTAACCAAACACTCAAACCCACAGCTGCCATCAACGGTAAAACAATGCGATAGTCACGGGTTAATTCAAACAGCATTAAAATAGACGTTAACGGCGCTCTAACACTACCAGCCAACACAGCTGCCATTCCTACCATTGCGTAAGCTGGGGGAGCCGCCATCTGATCGCAAATAGCCGGGAATGCTACAGCTAAAATTTTCGCATAAGCCGATCCAAAAGAAGCACCTAAAAACATTGCTGGTGCAAACAAACCGCCGATGAAACCACTACCCGTACTAATCGCAGTCATCACTAACTTCACCACCAACAGCATCACCAATAGGTAGAGTGGAAATTCTACATCCTGAAGCATTGCTTCTACAGTTTCATAACCCACGCCCAGAATTTGCGGGAAGTGCAAAGCAACTGCACCAATCATCACACCGCCAATAATTGGATGAATCGCCTCAGGAATTTTTCCTAAAAAGGTGAAACCTGGAACCTTCCCAGCAAAGCAGGCTTTTACTCCTCGAATTGATTGAGTATAAGCCAGAGAAACTAGGCTAGCTCCTAAACCCAAGCCAAGGTAAAGGGGTAATTCCAAGGGACTGCGGACTTGGTAAACAGGTAAATCAAAAGCAGGTTGTGCCCCCAAACCAATTTGAGCAATTAATGCTGCTACTACCGCCGCTAGCAGCACCACACTCACACCAGAAGTAGCGAAAGATGTCGCTCCCATCACCACCTCTAGGGCAAAAAATACTCCAGCGATAGGAGCATTAAATCCGGCCGCAAGTCCAGCTGCAGCGCCAGCAGCTAAAAGCAAACGTTGTCGTTCTTGAGATACATTAAGGATTTCAGAGAACAACATCCCAAAATTTGCGCCAATTTCTACACTCGGCCCCTCTGGGCCCAAAGAAGCACCGCTCCCCAAAGAAACAGATGCAGCCAGCATTTTTGTCACTGGTCGTAGTGGTCGCCTAATCTCTGTTCCCTGAGAAGCGGCGATGAGAGATGAAAGTTCAGGGCCAAAGTCTTGAGTGCGCCAGCGCATCAAGCCAACGATTAATCCGCCAAGGGTGGGAACGCAGGCTAAAGTCCAAGCACCCCAAACGCCAATTTGACCCATTAAATTTTCCAGCATTAACTGGTGAATCAGCTGGATTAAATAGTGAAAGGTGACTACACCCATACCCGTACCACCGCCAATGAGCATGGCTAAAAACAGGACAACGGTTTCTGGGGATGGTTGAAAACGATTAATTAAGTGGGCTAAACGAGCGGAAGGTGTAGGAAAGGCAGGTTGTTCCGTTACCTTCCTCAGTTGAGTGGGAGGCAAGAGAGTCATTGAGAGGCGGGGTAAATGTAAGAAAAAATTTAAATTTTTATCTGTTACTTATCATTGTGAGCCATTATTTAGCAACCAGACAAGTAGACTTTATTTGCTTGATTTACAAAGATTTAGTAAAAAATGTCATTGTGCAAGTTTTTATGGGGAGAATGGTTACATGGGAGACAATTATTTAAGGGTCAGCGATGCCTAGTTTGGATGTAGCTGCGGTTAGTGGGGTGGGAGTGAGTGCCAACGCTATTCTTTCTAAAGACAACAAGTTTTTGTGGTCTGGGTGGACGCACCCACAAATATTAACGAGTAGTCCACCAAAGAAA
Source organism: uncultured Nostoc sp. (assembly GCF_964245445.1). Classification (GTDB taxonomy): domain Bacteria; phylum Cyanobacteriota; class Cyanobacteriia; order Cyanobacteriales; family Nostocaceae; genus Nostoc. The sequence continues at coordinate 985 of NZ_CAXTNE010000360.1, read as the reverse complement.
CTTTGCGGGGGTTTATGGCAAGAAAATCAAGTTATTTTCTTCCCCTGTTTCCCTTCACCCGTCATTTTTGTGCTGGTCGAGTACTAGGAGTCATTCTTGCCTAAATCTAGCTATACTCGTGTTGCGACCATTGAGACATCCTTGGTAGTAATACAATGTATGTGTGATTTATGGCTGATGTCAGACCATACTTGGAAGTCTGCTAAGTATCGATCGGAATTCAGTATAGCTATTGTTATAGAGCGAGTAAATGGACTAGGCGGACGAGGTAAATGAATATACACACCTTTCATAATCATTATGTTACTTGCCCAATTTGCCAAAGAAATAATACGCCCAAACTAGTTAAAACGCGCATGGGCTTGTTTTGCTGTCCCAATTGCCAGGAACGGCTAGTAGTTTGCCAAAGCGGTCATTATGTGCGCGATCCGTTTACTTGGAGACAATTGATGGTTGCTTCGTCGCTACGTCGTCAAAGCCGACCTTTAGCTAGGATTATCAGAGATTTTGTCTTACTGAAGCGTCCTATGGTGGCCTTGGCTGTAGGAAGTGCTATTTTCTTTAGTGCGATCGCCTTAACTCAAGAAAGGACAAACTACGATCACCAAGGGTTACCCACAACAGAGAAAGTTAATAAACCAGGAAACAACTCTCAGTAAATGGATTACTTTGGTATAAATCAAATCTTACTTTGATTTTTGTAATATTATAACTAAATACTTCTATGAAACCGTGTCTTATTGCCCCAAATAGGACACGGTTTTACATTATGTTTGCTGAAATACACATCCTAGTGCAACAGTAAACTTATTCGGTGGATGTCCACTTCGTAGTACTCCTTAATTCACTGTTTCTGAATAACTTCCTTAGAAGGTTCGTTCATTAAGTGGTAGATTCCTCTAGCCTTTATTCGCTCTCATACATCAGCTTACAGGAAACTATCCCACTAATAAAAAAGTATGGTAATCTACTTCTCAACAAGGAG
>NZ_CAXTNE010000359.1:0-6477 GCF_964245445.1 uncultured Nostoc sp. | reverse complement strand
CCTCGCTACTATCCACATCTGGATTCACAAAATATTATTAGTGGGATAGGTTCACTAACTAGGTGAAATGTATCAGTATTGGTGAATATGGCAACTAATATTCCAATTAAAATTGCAACTCCTTTTGCATTGCGCTTATAAACGCCACTGGCTCGATCCATAGAGCGATCAAACCATGTTTCGACTTCATTTTTAAACTGATTCATTTCTTCGTTGAGGTTGCCAATCTTTATCCTACTCCGTTGAGCAATCACGCTAAGACTCTGAATTAAATTATCAGGTACATCATCCGGCAAATCTTTATTAACAAAATCTATAAATTTTTGGTCAATATCTCCATAAATCGATTGAATTTTTTTGTATTCTTCACTATCTTGATTATTAACACCTATTTTAAGTTCTTTGTAGAATGCTAATATTATATGTAAATTAGTTTTATCATCTTCACTAGGATGTTTAACATGATTAATTAGCTGGGGAATTTTTAAGGTATCTAATAAAGTAGTTGCAAATGTTTCAGAAGGAAGATATGAAGGGCCGCTTTGTTTTCTTCCTAGTCCGTTTGTATCAATACTTTTACTAATTCCCTGAAACTGCTTTTCTATTTTCCCGTTGGCTTGTTGATTCAAGGTATTAATTAAAGGATCATTATAAAGTTTATCTACCAAGTTCTCTGCTTTAGTAATATCTGAGTCTTCAGTTTCGCTACCACCTGCTAAAAGTAATTCAATTGATTTTTTTAAATGTTTAGCTCTCCATTGTAAACATGTAGAAATCAACTCTTGAATTTCAGAAGCTATCAGGCTCAAAATCAAGTAAATAACAACTAAACCAATAGCAATATCCACAACCACAGGTAAATTCATTGACAGGCTCCCATAATTTATTGGAGTTTATTATTCTAAAAAACATTCTGATAGGAGTTTATAACATAGATATTTTAATTATATAATTACTTAATTAAATTTAAAGTTATGGAAGTTATTTAATGAAAAAATCTGCTTTATTAATTATTTTATTAATTATTAATACTAAATTAATATTTTTTAAACAACGAATAATTATTTTTCTTAAAATTATTAATCAAAAAATATAGATATATTTTTCAATCAGCTAATTGCATTCATTTTTCCAGGTTGATTCGCTTATAGTAAGAGTCTCCAGCCCTGCTTTTATGCAACTTAAATGCTCATTAGCTTATTCAGCACACTATTATTTTCGGTGGTTTGTTGGGTTTCACTTCCCTACGGGACGCTGTTCGCGTTCGCTCAACTCAACCGGGAGCAGTTTATGGTTTTTGACGTTAACTAAACTGTATTGGAATTTAATCAGATAAAAACTAAGTATATAAAATTTAAATTAAGCGTCCCATTCAAATAAATACAAGTTAATTTACGGATTGTCAAACAAGTAACAAATAATTTACTGATTGTATTATTTTTATCGTTTATTGGCTAAAATGTTATTTAGATAACCAATATAATTTTTTAAAAAAATAGGGCTAATTATAGAAACTTGAGTTAATCTTGGAAACTAGCAATTGTTAATAAATACGTTGTTACTGGGTGACAACATTGGAGATTCGCTAGATGTCTCTATGTAATCAAACCAGAAAGTAAAATGATTAACATAGAATATGCAAGAAGGAAGCTTTATTTGGAGTCATCTAGAAAAACAACATCGCACGGTTGGCAAATGGATTGATTGGGTATGGCTAATGATATTGCTATTGGCAGCAGTGTTACTGTTTAGCATCAATCTGGGAGGATTGCCGTTGCGAGATTGGGATGAAGGGACTGTGGCACAGGTTGCTCGTGAAATTTGGCACGCTCCAGCAGGATCAATGCGTTGGCTTTACCCAACGTTAGGAGGTGAACCATATCATAACAAGCCGCCTTTGATGCATTTGCTAATTGCTTGGGCTTATTCTTTAGGAGGCGAAAATGAGTTGACAACGCGCCTGCCTGGAGCAATTTTAACAGCGACATCTGTACCTTTACTGTATTGCATTGCTAGAGAAATATTTCGCCAACGTTGGGCTGCTATTTATAGCGCATTGATTTATTTAACAATGCTACCGGTGGTGCGTCATGGGCGGTTGGCAATGTTGGATGGGGCGATGGTAAGTTTTTTGATGGTAATGATGTTGTGCGTGTTGCGATCGCGTCGGGATTTACGCTATTGCCTTGGTATTGGTATTAGCTTTGGGTTGATTTGCCTGACTCAAGGATTGTTAGGCATATTACTAGGTGCGATCGCGATCATATTTCTGTTTTGGGATACGCCACGACTGCTCACTTGTTACTATCTATGGATAGCAATCTTCATTGGTATTCTACCTGTAGCTACTTGGTATAGTGCCCAATTAATTCACTATGGTTACACTTTCGCCCAAATTGGGCTTGTAAACCCATCACTAGGCCGAATTGGCTCATTTGTAGAGGGGAATCCTGAACCACCTTGGTATTATGTTATTGAACTTCTCAAATACACATGGCCGTGGCTATTATTCTTACCGCAAACTATCCGCTTAACCTGGGAAAATCGCAACCTTAGTTGGGCAAAACTAGTAATGGCGTGGAGTGGTGTTTATCTGCTGGTAATTTCTTTCATGATTACCAAAGTTCCCTGGTATTTATTCCCAATTTATCCTAGTTTAGCCTTAGCTTTTGGTATCCAATTATCAGATACAGAAAATTCGTCTTTACTCTCATCCTATCCCCGTGCTTGGGTTGCTGGTTTGGCGATACTTGCTGTAGCCGCTTCTGCTGGTAGCATTTATTTTAGTTGGGGTACAACACCAAAAACAGACTTACAACTGATTTTTGTAGCAGTAGCTTTAACTATGACCTTAGCAGCTATTTTGGCAGAACGAGGTGATGGACAATTTCTGAAGATTTTGTTTTGGGGAAGTTATATTTCGCTGCTACTGTTAATGAAATCTAACTACTGGGTTTGGGAATTATCTGAAGCTTATCCAGTTAAACCAGTCGCCGCGATGATTGTGCGGGCAAATCCAGCTACGAGGAAGATTTACACATCTTTTCCCTATCATCGTCCCTCATTGGATTTTTATAGCGATCGCACTATCATTCCCGCTTCTGTTGGCGAACTCGAATATTATTGGCACTACAACGGGCAACCCTACTTTCTGCTTCATGCATCTGCTTTTAACAATCTCGAACTAGAGTCGATGAAGCTAGTTGATCAAGCTGAAGGCTGGAAGTTAGTTACAAAAGATACTAATCGTCTTTAAGTTTTGGGCATTGAAAAGAGGCAGAGGGGCGGGGAGCAGGGAGCAGGGAGCAAAGGAGAAAGAGGTAGTTTTTTATTCTCCCCCTGCCTCCCCCACTCCCCACATGATCGCCTTCTTTCAAAAAGTGTAAAAAACTGGAACTTAGTTTGAAGAAATGATAAAGTGCGTAATATTGCGATTTTGATAGTAATATTTATTTCTTTATACTTAAAATATTACGAAATATTTAATTCATTAAATTTAGCAATTTGGTGCTTAGAATGCCGCAAAATCTTTCATTGTTAGCAGAACCAGTAAGAAGGCTTGAGACAGTAGCAAATCAACCATTTTCAGAAGCGTGGGCGAAGAAGTATTTACGAAATCTAGCTGAACAGGACGATCGCATCGAAGTCCTCCAGCGCAGTGAAATCGCAACTGAGGTTGCAACAACATTAATGCAGGCACTCCGAACCACAAGTCTGCAAGCGTGGGGAAGAACGGAAGCGCTTTTGTCTCAAGAGGTGATTCGGCATCAAATTGACCCTGAATTAATTGATCCGTGGGAAGTCGCAAAGGATACCCACACGATTTATCAAACAGCTCTCTGGGCCTATGCCCAACAGATTCCCCCAGCGAAGTTTTCTACTAAGATTGCTAGAGATTTGGGAAAAATTCGACAGAAGTACACAGCAAATGATCCTAGAGTTATCGGGTTCATTAGTATGCAGTTTCACTACGGCGGACAAATACTACTCAACTTGACACCGCCAGCGCAGCAAGCATCGCTGAGTGCTTACTTCAAAGTGATTGATGACCATCTCTATATGCCGCTCCAGCGTGCTTATCAGGCAGCAGCAGAATATGCTTATGATGCGCCACCGTTAAAAGCTGTCCAGCAAATTTTGCCGTTGTGCAGCGAGATTGCAACCAAAATTGCGGAACGGGTGATGCAGATGTATCCTAACTATCAAAGCCATACAGGTCGTTTAAGCAATACTAACGTTCAGATTTCGAGTGTCCGTGATATAGAGATGTTCCAAGTGTATCTGTGGGTCTGTGTTTTGGAAAACAACATTAGCGCCATACAACAAGAGCTATTTCCCTTGTGTGTCATGTTGTATCCCCGATTAAAGGTACGCTGGGAATTAGTACGGCAATTGATTCACTTGCTCGGCAGTGAGATCCGCTCTCATCTAGAACCCCAACAGGCTGCTTATTTTGTCCCCTACTATGACTCGTTGTGGGCAATGTTTTCACCCGAAGTATTGCCGGACAAGAAATTGTAGCTCCTCCGATGTCTAGATTTTCTACATTGTTTGCCTAAACCCAGATGCATCTGCTGTACCCTGCAAAGAACTAAGGAATCATCGCTACCTTAATTACCTGACGCGCCTTCATCTCACAAAACACCTGTTCTAAATCTTTTAATGGCCGCTGTTCACTAACAAGTAACTCAAAGGGAATTTTGCGACTAGCGATCAGTGCAAGCGCCTCCTGCACATACTTTGGTGTATTATGAAATACGCCTTTGATAGTTAGTTCGCTGTAGTGTAGCTGTTCTGTGTTGACAGTAATGCTGGTATCCTGTGGACATCCACCGAATAAGTTGACTGTTGCACCAGGACGGGCACAAGCGATCGCAGTTTCCCAAACACTTGGTACACCAGTGGCTTCAATCACGACATCTGCGCCCCATCCTTGGGTAAGTTCTTTCACTACGCTGGGAATATCTGGGATTTGATGATAATTAAAGGTTTGGGTTGCACCCAATTTTTGACCGATTTCTAGCCTGTGGTGATTACCTCCCCACAGCAACACCTCAGCTTTCTCACTCAACGCCGCCACAAACATCAACCCGATCGCCCCATCTCCTAAGACGACTATTTTATCTTTGGCTTTGACGTTAGAACGGGCTATACCATGCAATACACAAGCTAAGGGTTCCGTCATCGCTGCCAATTCCCACGGCAACTCATCGGGAATCTGCAATAAATTATGCTCTACTATTGGTGCGGGAATTTTCAAGTATTCCGCAAAAGTCCCGTTATTCCAGGTCAGATTCGGACATAATGAATATTCTTGACGTTGACAAAAAAAGCATTTAATGCATGGTGCAGAATTATTAGCGACAATGCGATCGCCTACTTGCCAATTTGTAACCCCTGCACCCAAAGCAACAATTTGCCCAGCCCCTTCGTGACCAAACAGCGTTGGTGGTATTAGCATTTTGACATGACCACCGCGCCGCCAGACTTTCAAATCTGTACCGCAAGTTGTTGCTGCCCCCACTTGAATGACAACTTCGCCAGCCGCCGGAGTCGGGTCAGGAACTTGCTCTAGGCGTAAATTTTCTTGCCCATAAAGTAACGCTGCTAACAAAACTTTTAACCTATCAATTAGCTCCATCTGATTTTATCAGTTGAAGCTAATGGTCTGTCTCATTAATTTTGATGAGTTCGTAGTAACCACTGAAGTGCTTAAAAATCCAAGACTAAAGTCCTTACTACGAACTTGTTTACTCCTCGTAACTAATGAGACAAACCACTAGTTGGTAGGTTTAAAGTAAATTAGTCTTGATTTCGTAAGAATTCAGGATTCAGAATAGTTAGAGAATTCCGTTGAACATTTGATGAATAAATATACTAATTATTCTAGATTCCTTATAAATTCTGAATCCTGACTCCTGGGTGCTGAATTTTTACTTGATTTCTAGTAGGCTTTTATTAATCTAAAATGCCGTAAAACTAAGAATTTACCGCAGGCTGTGGAACTACTCCGGTGTTCCGGGTTTCCACATTAGGCAAGCGAGTAGCAGTTAGTAGCGGTACTTCTTGTCGGCACGACAGGCAAAACCAATATAGTTCACCATGTCGGGCATGGCGCAGGAGGGAACCACCGCAGCATGGGCAGGTGTTGGCTCTCGTACTCATACCAATGTCCTCCTTGAAAAAAGTTATTGTTTAAGTTGGATAAAAAAACAGTTGATTAAAACTGAATGTTAGCTGCACAAATGCAGCCATTCGATTCTATGCGGTCTTTAATAATTTGTCTGTAAACAGCTTCATATCCGTTAACCATTTGGCTAACACTAAAGTTGTTTTCTACGTGTTTTCGACAGGTTTGACGATTGAGTTCCAAAGCTAGTGGAATCATTGCCGCCATTTCTGCATAGCTTTTACAGATAAAACCTGAACCTATCCCACTAATAATATTTTGTGAATCCAGATGTGGATAGTAGCGAG
>NZ_CAXTNE010000358.1:0-6529 GCF_964245445.1 uncultured Nostoc sp. | reverse complement strand
TGACAAGACGATAATTATATGGAATTTGGATTTAAATAAGTTAGTCAAAGATGGTTGTGGCTTGCTCAACAATTATTTGGTTGTCCATCCTGAAGTGCTGCAAGAACTAACGGAATGCCAAACTCCGCCTCGCCTGTTGCAAGCCGCTACAGTATTAGTCATCCAAGGTGAGAAGCTAGCGCGAAATGAAGACGTTGATAATGCTATTACCAAATTCCGCAAAGCACAGCAGTGGGATGCTAATTTAAAATTTGATCTCAAGGTAAAAGCACAAAAGTTTGTCAACAAAGGCAAGGCTGAACACTCAGTTGATGAAGGAAACAGCCGCTTACAAGAGAAAAAGTTTAATGAAGCGCTAGCAGCTTATACCGCAGCTCTCAAGTTTGATCCAAAAGTCGAAATTCCTACAAGTTCTTGGAATACAATATGCTGGGACGGGAGTCTGCAAAAACAAGCTACCGATGTTTTACCAGCCTGTGATAAAGCCGTTGCACTTGCACCTGAAGATGGCAGAATTCGTGATAGTCGTGGCTTGGCTAGGGCGCTGATAGGCGACACTCAAGGGGCGATCGAGGACTTTGAGGCATACATCGCCCAGACTGATGATAAAAATAGTAAAGCACAACGGCAACGCTGGGTGAAAGATTTACGAGCGGCGAAGAATCCGTTTACAGAAGCAGAGCTTAAGAAATTACAGAATTAGTGAGACATTGTGCAAAAAAATGAAGTTATCTCACTTTTGCAAAAATATGTCTATGATCTCTCTCCAAACCTCTCCCCTAAGAGGGGAGAGGCTTTGAGTCTTACTCCCCAACGCTAGTAGGGAAGGGGTTGGGGGTTAGGTCTCTATTGAACTCAACCCAGAAGCGCTATAGATAATCACAAGGTGGAAGAATGCTATATAGCGATTTTAGTCTCGCTAAGGTGAAAAAGAGTTTTGACTTAACACTCGATGAAACTCGTAATTTATTTGCTCATACAAAACCTGTTACACCATCAAAAACTCTCAAAACGATTTTAATAGATTACATTCCTTTAGCAACTGCGATCTTCACCAAAAAAGCTAGGTCAGAGTTTTTAATTGCACCAATTCTTGCAGAGGTCAGACGATTATTAAATAATAAAATCTCCCTGGTTTCTAGAAATGAATTTAATTTTGTTGAAAAATAATATAAATTAGGAAACTCGTCCACCATTACCACTATTCAATTAATATGAGTCTATATTGTCTAGTTCACGGTGCTTTCCAAGCCACTTGGTGTTGGGATTTGCTAATTCCCTACTTAGAAGCACAGGGTCACAAAACTGTAGCAATGGATTTGCCAATTGAAAATGCATCTGCTACTTTGTCCGAATTTGCAGATGTAGTAATTCAAGCACTGCCAAAAACTGATGATGATATTGTCCTAGTCGGTCACTCAATGGCTGGTACTATAATTCCTCTGGTTGCAGAAGCGGTAAAAGTGCGTCAACTAGTGTTTGTGGCTGCGCTACTTCCATATCCTGGAGTTAGTACACTCGACCAATTTTCTCATCGTCTTGATTCTGATACGCTCAAATCATTCAATTACCAGCCAAAAGACTCAAGTAAACTCGAACAGTTTCACGATGAACCTGATATATATGAACCAGCTTCCGTAGGCAAAGATTATTCAGACGAAGCAGTATTAAGGGATTTTTTCTTTCATGATTGTCAACCAGATGTAACACAGTGGGCAATCTCGGAAAGTCGTTCGCAACAATCTATGGCATATATATTTGAAACCAATCCTCTAAAAGCTTTGCCAAAGGTTGAGCGTAAATATATTGTTTGTACCAATGACCGAATATTGTCTCCTACATGGTCACGCTACGCCGCACGCAAGCGCTTAGGAGTCGATGCCATTGAGCTACCTGCTGGACATTGCCCACACCTGTCTCGTCCTGAACTTCTCGCTTCAGTATTAACTAGTGATTAATTGTTTGAGCAATTTAAAATCTTTTGTCCAAGTGGCATGTCTGAATGGTGCGTTGGCGCAGCTCGCTATAGGCATCGCTCATAATAGATGAAGCCCGATAAAGGTAAACTGGTATGGATTGGAGAACTTATATTTATTCAGACCCGAAAATTCTCCTTGGAAAGCCTATCGTCAAAGGAACGCGGCTATCTGTAGAATTCATATTGGGCTTGTTTGCCGAAGGTTGGACAGAACAGCAAGTTACAGAAAGCTATCCAACTCTTAGCGCTCCTGCAATCCAAGCTGTGTTCGCGTTTGCCGCGGAGTGTCTCAAAGAGGATGTATTCTACACACCATTGCTGTCTACTGAGGCCAGGTAATGCGGTTTCTGGCGAATGAGAATTTCCCATTGCCCAGTGTGCGGCTGCTACGGCAAGCGGGTTATGATGTTGCTTCGGTGACAGAGGATTCTCCAGGCATTGAAGATACAGAGGTTTTAACTCGTGCCGCTAATGAACAACGGGTAATTTTAACGTTTGATCGCGACTACGGCGAACTCATCTATCGCTTAAGATTACCATCACCAACTGGTGTGATTTATTTGCGGTTTCGCCCCCATACTCCAGAGGAGCCAGCCACACTATTGTTAAATTTACTAGAGATAGAAGGATTGCAATTTGAGGAGCGGTTCACGGTATTAGAGCGAGATCAGATTCGCCAGCGTCCTCTGCCGTAGTTTAGGAATACCACAAATTCAAAAAGGCTAGAAACTGCATCTAAGCTGTTTCTAGCCTTAATTTATGTACATTCGCAGATTAAATGTCGGTGTTCGCAAATAACGACATCATCTTCTTGAATTGCTGAAACCTTTACTGTAAAAACTTTTCAGTTGATTTTGTTACTTAAAAGACAAGATTACTTAATTCGCATATTTAATGTCGAAAAACCATTTTTTGCAAATTTATGTCGTTTTACTAAATTTTACGAATTGCAAATTAAATGTCGTATTTTATAAATCAATGGTACATTAATACTATTAATCAGTTCTTTTCACTTCTATGGCAGACCAAGAATTTGGATTAACTGGAGAATCGACGGAAGTTACAGAAGCTATTTGCCTCAGTGACAGTAATTTCGCAGTCGATCCATCGTTGATTATTTTGAAAACAACGGATAATAATAAACTCAGATTTAATTTAATTCAATGGCTTACTGAATCGCCAAATCGCCAGATTAAGTCTCAAAGAAAGCAGGCAGTAGCAGATACTCTCCGTGTTTCTATTCGGCAGGTGGAGCGTCTTCTTAAAGAATACGATAAAGAAAGGTTACAAGAGACAGCAGGAGTATCACGCTCAGATAAAGGCCAACATCGAATCTCCGAATACTGGCAAGAGTTTATTAAGGATATTTATAAAAAGAGTGTTAAAGAGAAACATCCAATGTCTCCTACACAGGTTTTTAGCGAAGTAGAGCGACAAGCGATTGTTGTTCTTGGGCTGAAACAAGGAGATTATCCTCACAAAGCTACTGTATATAGAATTTTAAATCCGTTAATCGAGGAAGAAAGACGGAAGGAAAAAGTTAGAAATCCGGGTTCAGGATCTTGGTTGGGAGTGGAAACACGAGATGGGAAGCTACTAAAAGCGAATTTTAGTAACCAAATTATTCAATGTGATCACACACGGGTGGATCTTCGGATAGTTGATATTCTTCTTATCCTGCTACCGGAGCGACCTTGGTTAACCACAGTTGTAGATACTTACTCAACCTGTGTTCTAGGTTATCACTTATGGGTAAAACAGCCAGGTTCTGCTGAGGTGGCTGTAGCCTTAAGACACGCTATCTTACCCAAACAGTATCCTCCTAACTACCAACTTAGTAAAACTTGGGATGTATATGGGACTCCGTTACAATATTTTTTTACTGATGGGGGAAAAGATTTTCGCTCAAAACATCTGAAAGCCATTGGCAAGAAATTAGGATTTCAGTGCGAATTGCGCGATTGTCCACCTCAAGGTGGTATTGTAGAGCGGCTTTTCAAGACTATTAATACTCAAGTTCTTCAAGGGTTACCTGGCTATACGGGATCAAATGTTCAGGAACGTCCTGAAAATGCAGAGGAAGAAGCCTGTTTAACCATACAGGAGTTAGATAAAATTTTAGCTAGTTTCTTTTGTGACATTTATAACCACGAGCCTTATCCCAAAGATCCTCGTGAAACGAGATTTGAACGCTGGTTGAGGGGTATGGGAGATAAATTGCCTGAACCTTTGGATGAGCGAGAATTAGATATTTGCTTGATGAAGGAAGCTCAAAGAGTCGTTCAAGCTCATGGCTCTATCCAGTTCGAGAATCTGGTTTATCGAGGAGAATCACTCAGGGCATATAAAGGTGAATATGTGACGCTAAGATATGACCCAGACCATATACTGACATTATATGTTTACAGTTGTGATGCAAATGATGACTTGGGAAATTTCTTGGGCTACGCTCATGCAATAAATATGGATAGCCAAGACCTGAGTTTAGAAGAATTGAAAAGCCTTAATAAGGTGCGAAGCAATGCTCGTAAAGAGCATTTTAATTATGATGCATTATTAGCATTAGGTAGGAGAAAAGAGATTGTTGAAGAAGCTAAACAGAATAAGAAAGAAAGAGTGCAAGCAGAGCAAAAACGTTTACGTTCTGCTTCAAAGGGAAATTCAAATGTTGTAGAATTAAGAAAAACTAAAACTTCAGCTTTTTCTGTACCACAAGAAAAAGTTGAAATATTGCCAAAACAGATAGAAGAAGATATGAAGCCTCAACAATCAGAATTTCAGACTGAAGAAGATTTATCAAATCAAAGTAATAATAACAAAGAAAAGAGACATAAGTTAATTATCTCTAAGCATCAACATAAAAATAATATTTGGTGACCTATGGCACGAGCGCAACTCGCAATTCAGCCTTCTGTCGCAACTATAGCTCCTCAGCTTGACCTCAATGCTCAACTTGCCAAGATTGCTCAGGTTGAGGAGTTATTTAGAACTGCTTTTATTCCAACTGATCGCGCTTCAGAATACTTCAAATGGTTAGATGAACTAAGGTTAATCAAGCAATGTGGTCGAGTTATCGGCCCACGAGATGTGGGAAAAAGCCGAGCTTCTTTTCAATATCGGCAAGAGGATAGGAAGCAAGTTTCTTATGCCAAAGGTTGGTCGGCGTCGAGTTCCAAACGTCTATTTTCACAAATTTTGAAGGATATTAAGCACGCAGCAATAACAGGTAAGCGAGAGGATTTACGTCCAAGATTGGCTGGTAGCCTTGAGCTATTTGGGATAGAGATGGTCATTATTGACAATGCTGAAAATCTCCAGAGAGAAGCGTTATTAGACCTAAAGCAACTATTTGAAGAATGTAATGTCCCTATTGTTTTAGTTGGAGGTCAGGAGCTAGATGATATTTTATGCGGTGTTGATTTGTTGACTAGCTTTCCCACATTGTATGAGTTTGAACGCTTAGAATACGAAGATTTTAAGAAGACACTCCTGACAATTGAACTTGATATTCTGGATCTGCCAGAAGTATCTAACCTAGCTGAAGGGTCTATATTCGAGCTTTTGGCACAAAATACAGGTGCGCGAATAGGAGTTCTTGTCAAGATACTAACAAAGGCAGTTTTACATTCTTTGAACAACGGCTCTAGCAAACTTGAGCTATCTGTTTTAGAAAAAGTTGCTAATCGGTATGGCAGAAAATACACCCCACCAGAATCGAGCAAAAAAAATAAATGAAGATGATAACGTTCTGTCAAGGTTAGGCTATGTTGAGCCGTATGAAAGCGAAAGCATAAGTCATTATTTGGGACGCTTGCGACGATACAAGGCTAATAGTCTTCCTTGGGCATACTCTTTAGGAAAAATTGCTGGTATTGGCGCTGTGACATCTCGATGGGAGCAGCTTTATTTCAATCCATTTCCCAGCTATGAAGAATTAGAAGCTTTGGGTAAGCTTATTTGCGTGCAGGTTGGCAGGATATATGAAATGTTGCCGTACAAAGGTATAACAATGCAGCCTAGACCAATTCGTTTATGCGGTGCTTGTTATGCAGAGTCTCCTTGTCACCGTATTGAGTGGCAGTATAAGGAGAAAATGAAGTGCGATCGCCACAAGTTGGGTTTATTAACAAAATGTACTAACTGTGGGACGCCATTTCCAATCCCTGCTGATTGGGTGCAAGGGGAGTGTCCACATTGTTTTTTACCATTTGCGACGATGGCGAAACGTCAAAAGAGTTGTTGAAGTTGGCTACTGTAGTTTTTTGAAAACGATACTTTCTCTTGGAAATGTTTACGCGACAGCCTCGCTGTGAATTGGGTTCCTGGGCTAACTATTTTCTATTGTGTCACCCAAAAGTTGTGCGATCGCCCTATCGGTATTTTCCTGTATTAATAATGGCGATCGCTCAAACAATCTTTAGCACCGAACCAAGCAAACATCAGGGACTTCCAAAGAATAAATTATTCCAAGAAAAACAAGAGACAGGATTTTTCAAGAATGATAATCTTTTTTTGGGGGAGAATGGGGGTTGCCGAGGGCAACCCCCTTTC
>NZ_CAXTNE010000357.1:4365-6554 GCF_964245445.1 uncultured Nostoc sp. | reverse complement strand
TTCCTATTCCCCATTCCCCATTGCCCCTAATCCCCAGAGGGGGCCCCGAGTTCCCCATTCCCCATCTACTAAGTAGGATTTGCAGCTTCATTAGTGGGATTCGAGTTAGAACGCGCATTCAATGACAGCATTACGCGTGAAATGCCAGTGAAAATAATGCTAACACCAACTAGTGTGCCCAGAAGCCAGGGCGCATTAAAGGGCCACTGGAACCAAATCATTGCGCCTAAAACCAGCGTAATAATCCCATTACCTAGTATCCACGTCCAGTTCTCTTGCGGACGTAACCGGAATGCCAGAATTAACTCGAATGTACCTTCAGCCAGTAAAAAGCTGCCAAGCAACAGAGTTAGTGTGAGAATACCTGTAAAAGGATAAACAAACAGCATTATGCCGGTTGCAATATAAAGTCCGCTTAATAGAAGTTTCCAAATAAAACCTCCTTGTTGGCGGGTTTGAGTTGCATAAACTAGTTTTGTAAATCCGGCGAAAATCAAAATCACCGCAATCCAACTTTCGGCGAATAGGGTGGTGAAATTAGGCGCTGCGATCGCAATAACCCCTAAAATACTCAAAAGAACACCACTTATGAGTGACCCATTAACATCCTTCTTAATATCTTTAGAAACATCGGTTGTCATACAAATCTTTTTCCTATTCTTAGACTAAACTCTACATTTAGATTAGGAAATTTCTAGGTAACAAGGTATGAACCCTAAGATAGACTCATCAGTATTAACTTGATTGCGATCGTGACTAAAATTCACGACTATTGAGACACTAAACCAATCATCTGATGACCTAACTGTTATAAGAGTTCTGCAAGATTGCTTAGGCGTTCATAAACAGATATGAGACGATCTCCTTGAAGTTCAACAGAAGTATTTGGATAATTCTGAATGGCTCCAAGCAGTGTAACTTCACCTTTTTGTTGAATAGATGCACTTAAAGCACTTTGCAGCGCCTCCTGATTTAATTGTCCTCCGGGAGGGTGAACTACCTCACCAATTTGGTTAACCAAAACTGGCCCTGCCCAGCTAGACAGTAAGCTTTTTAAAAAGCCAGCATCGGCTTTGATTGGGGCTTTAAGTGCCTTACGAGCTACTGCGGGGTCTTGTTGCGCCGCCTGCAAATAAGCTGTTAACGTCGGCGTAGTTTTGCCAGTTTCTGTAAACTGAGTTAATTCTTGAACAGATATTTGCCCTTGAAAAGTACCATACTTTAAAACAACTTGCTCGGCAGCATTAGCATCAGCACTTGAGAGGAGAACAATAGCACCTACGCCTAAAGCTACTGTTTGAGTAAGTAACTTAGTGAATTTCCTATTGTTTAATCGGTTGAAAAGTTGATAAATCTGCATTCTGTTTAACTTTATAATGGTTGGTGCGGGGCATAGATATGCACAAAATGCCCAAACGTTAGATTATTTCACGAAATTCCTGCTACAGATAGATGATTAGGGACGTAAAGTTATACGCCCCTACAGCCAATTTGTTGCAAAGATTTTTGGAAATGGTGTTATTAAGCCTTTTCGTTAAGCGAAGCTAATGAGGTAGTATTGACTTATCTTCGTCTAAGGTTGGTGCAGGTACGCCCAAATGCTTCCTTGCAGATTCTTCAGCTAGCTTTCGATCTTGCTCATTATCGAATTGACTCTCATCTAACAAATGAGGGTTTTTTGCCGCTTCATCTCGGCTTGGCCGATAGCCATTTTTCCACTTGTACTTCAAGTCCATAATTTGAAAAGCAGATATACTGCGATTTGATTACCTAATTCTTCATAGTAGGGGCTTAATCGAACATGACACTCCTGCTATAGGTTGAAGAGGCTCATTCATAAGGTACAAATCTTACATCATTTTAGAGTAAAAATACTCTATTGGCCAGGACTTGATAGATAGCACGCTGAGACAAATCATGAGTAGCGATCGCTATTGCTGTGTTATAAAAAATTTTACAGTTGCAGAATTTGTTTGGTTTTATATTTTCATTCAAAAACCGATGTACCCTTCTCTACGGGACGCAAACTATGTGCAACCGTAATTTTTAATCCTTACGTATATTTGCTGATTACTTTATCAAAAAGCCTAATTGCTTTATCAAAAAGTCTGTTTACTTTATCAAAACACTTAAATGCTTTCTCAAAAGAAGCTTTTGCTTTCTCAAACTCCAGTTTGCTTAATCATTTT
>NZ_CAXTNE010000357.1:0-4265 GCF_964245445.1 uncultured Nostoc sp. | reverse complement strand
GTGTTTTCCGCAAGTAAAACAAGCTTTTGCTGTCTCAAAATGCTTGAATGCTTTCTCAGTAAGTAATACCACTTACAAAAATCTTTGTACTAAATGAATCGGCTGTATGGGCGTACAACTGTCATTGGTGTCAACTTAACGTGAAAGCCTTTTCAAATCTCGTTTCCAGCTAGAGACTAGTAAAGGACTTCCAAATAAAAAAATACTCAACTACTTATTGTGGGGTGGGCAAGACGAGCGCCTGTAGCCAAAGGCGGACAAAATATCCACCCCACAAGATTGGATAATTTATTTCTTGGAAGTCCCTAATGCTACTCCTTGATCTGCTGCCGTTAGTAAGTGAGGCGAAGCCTAGCCTGTTGACTTTGTGCCTTTTTAGAGAGTAAAAATTCATGCAAAATTTATAAAATTTCTGTCTAAAGAAATAAGCAGATAATTCACTTTACTATGCCTAAAAGTCGTGTATGCACATAACATTCACTCTCAAACAATATCTCTAAAGATATAACTAAAAAAGCTAATTTTAGGATAATTCCATCTGTAGGCTCACGCAATTTAAACAAAAAAGGTTAATACTGAAAAGTAACTTTACCAGCATGAAACCTGATTGTAATCAAAAATTACAGTCTAGGAAAAGCAAATAGAGAAAAGAGTACAAAGAGTACAAACAATGGCAACTTCTACAGACCGCGCTCAACAGATTCAAAAGCTGCATGAACTAATCAAAAATATTGATTATGGTATGTTTACCACAGTCGATGATGATGGCAGTTTGCATAGTTACCCTATGTCAAAAAGTGGTGAGATTAACTCTGAAGCCACACTCTGGTTCTTTACATACGCTGGTTCCCATAAGGTGACTGAGATTGAACACTATAAGCAGGTAAATATTAGTTTTTCGTCACCCGAACAGCAGCGATACGTTTCTATCTCAGGTTCAGCAGAACTCGTAAAAGACCGCAACAAGATGCGAGAGCTATGGAAGCCGGAACTTCAAACCTGGTTTCCTAAAGGACTGGACGAACCCGATATTGCTTTGCTTAAGGTGAATATTAACCAGGTTAATTATTGGGATAGTACATCGAGTTTCAAACCACAAACAATTAGTTTTTTGACACCATCACGCCTTTAAGTAATTACTAATTCATAATTCGTAGTTAAGATTTTAATTACTAATTATGAATTATTTTCAAATATGTAATTGTTGGGCAAAATTAGCAAAATAAGTATTTTTAATTACGACAAATCAATGGTAGAAAAAAATAATGATGAAGCCGCCCAAAAACATCTACCTTTAGAGGTAAAGCGGCGAAATTTTTTAAAAGGAATAGGCTTTATCGGTGCAGGTGCAGGGGCAATTTTTGCTGACCACATTCTCAATGCCAATCCCGAAGTAGAAGCGGCAGAGGTTCCAACATCATCTGCAACTCCAACGAACAGCACAAACACTGGTGAAATTCCTCTCCGTCCACTGGGAAAAACAGGGGTGAAAGTGTCAACGATCGCACTTGGAGGTGCAACTTTAGGGCAAGCAAAGAGCAAGGAAGAGGCAATTCGCATCGCCCACGAAGCTATTGACAATGGCATCACCTTCATGGATAACGCTTGGGAGTATAACAAGCATCGTAGTGAAGAGTGGATGGGAGAGGCGTTGCAAGGGCGACGAGACAAGGTTTTTTTGATGACTAAAGTTTGCACCCACGGACGCGATCGCAAAGTGGCAATGCAGCAACTTGAAGAATCTCTGCGTCGTCTCAAAACCGATCACCTCGACTTGTGGCAAATTCACGAAGTTGTTTACGACAACGATCCAGAAAGGATCTTTCGTGCCAACGGAGCAATTGAAGCTCTGGATCAGGCGAAAAAAGAAGGTAAAGTTAGGTTCGTTGGCTTTACGGGTCATAAAGACCCCGCTATTCATCTAAAAATGCTCTCCTACAATTACCCATTTGATGCAGTGCAAATGCCGCTTAATTGTTTTGATGCCAGCTTCCGCAGTTTTGAGCGGCAGGTGTTACCAGAACTCAACAAACGGGGAATTGCCGCTATCGGCATGAAAAGTCTCAGTGGAAATGGTGATGCAGTAAAAAAAGGTGTAGTCACTCCCCAAGAAGCCATCCGCTATGCCATGAGTTTACCGATCGCTACACTTGTTAGCGGTATTGATTCCCTGGAAGTACTGCGACAAAATTTAGCGATCGCCCGTGGTTTTCAACCGATGCAGGCAAAAGAAATGCAAGCGTTGCGCGAGCGTTGCGTCCAATATGCTGCCGATGGGCGTTTTGAACTATTCAAAACTTCCAAACAGTTTGATGCTGATGAAGGCAGAATCCAACATGGCTTTCCACCTCAAAGTCAAGTGCAAACGTGAGATTGGAGAGATGAGACGCAAACAAATGCACTCAGTATCGGAAACCCTAGCATCAATGTCCTGTGCATTACCTTATGCGATCGCAGCTCAAATAGCCTACCCCGATCACCAGTGTGTTGCATTCGTCGGTGATGATTTAATTAAGAGGTATATTATGTCTGATATATCAGAGAATTAATCAGTGACTTTGGCTTGTCTGGGCAGGTCAAAACCAAAAACTTAAAAATTTTTGTCAAAGCGTGAGATTGAATTAGGACTTACGCATCAAGTATGAAATGTAGGGACAATTTATGTAGACGCAAAGCGGCTTCCCGCAGGGTATTGCCCCTACGGAAAATCAAAGCTTTCACTGCCTTTTTGCATAAGTCCTATGAATATTACTCCATCAAGTAAAGAAACGAAATTTATGCCTTACCAAGAGATTGCAGACTTGCCTGATTCAGTCAAAGAGCATTTACCCAAGCACGCCCAAGAAATTTTTCGGGCTGCATTTAACAATGCTCAAGAAGAATATGGTGAAGAAGAACGTGCCTTTCGTGTTGCTTGGAGCGCTGTGAAACGCGATTACGAAAAAGGCAACGATGGACAATGGCACAAAAAGCCAGAATAGCTTATATCATTCTGCATTTTAGATTGGCGAAGAGTTATATCGTATCCGGTTAAAGACTTATCATTAAGACCGCAGAGGGAAAGAGGGTTTTCCGATTTTTGCACAGATGTGGTAACTTTAACTAATTAGCGGGATATGATATTACTGGTAATCGTTTTTAGACCTTCATCTGTCGCAATCATTTTTCAATCAGATTGTATTGAGCAGTTTTATTACTGCACAAAAAAACTTTATTAAGTGAGGTCTTATGAATTACCTTGTTGCAGTTTTACCAGATCGAATACAAGCAGAAGCCGCCTACTCTGCTCTGGAAAAAGCAGGCTTGCCAATTTCACAAGTCAATATTTTGGGCGATGGTTATTTAAGTGCTGATGAATTTGGACTAATTGATCCCGACAAGCAAGCCCGCAAACAATCAAATCGGCTCTTGTGGTGGCTTGTACCCTTTGGATTTGTTGCAGGTTATGCCTTCAACTATCTCACAGAAATTGAAATATTTCCCCAGTTTGCTCGATTTGGCAATGAATTTCTTGCTGGGATCTTAGGAGGTATAGGCGGTGCTTTGGGCGCTGGTTTAATCGGTCGAACTGTCGGGTTAACAGTTAGCAGTGGCGATGCTTTACCCTATCGTAACCGTCTGAATGCTGGCAAATACTTAATTGCAGTTACCGGAAATGAGGATTTAATACGCGAAGCTACGCGCGTACTGCGTCAATTTGAACCTGAAAATATTCAAGGCTATACAGATTATTCACAAAAGCGCAAACTTGTGAGCAATTAAAGGATGGGAGCGTCAAGTTTCTAAAAAAGCTAATCTACATCGGGTTCAACGCCGAGCGATGATCTAATATTGTGTCCGGTTAAAGACTTATCATTAAGACTGCAAGGGGGTTCTTAGCTGAGGGAAAAAGGGTTTTCAGGTTTTTGCACAGATGCAAAAATTATAACTAATCAGCCGGACATGATATAACGACAAGCCGCTTCTCTACAAGAGGCTTTGCCAACCCGTCTACGCAATTGTGCAATCAAGCGTTCAGCCCGTTGGCTTTCCTGCTCTGTAGAAGTCAATACCCAGCAGCCTGTCCAATCATACCAGCGTAACCAGGGCTGTTCTACATCTTGATAACGTTAGTATCTTTAGCCATTTAACTGAGAGGTAATCGCGTAACATCGGAATTGCCATCTCTGCGGGAAAGTTATCAATGAGTTGAAACGGCATTGAGTAGCTATACGGGAGCAACGCGATTTGGTGAGGTAGGATCAAAAACCAGCGATCGCTAAAAA
>NZ_CAXTNE010000356.1:0-6589 GCF_964245445.1 uncultured Nostoc sp. | reverse complement strand
CCCCTCGGCCTATTCCCACTCCCTAATTTTATTTTTGAGTAAAAAAATATATTTTTTGACACTCATTTTATCCCCATACTGAAGTAACTAGGTTTTCAGTTTTTTTCTTATAAAATCTTCTAAGACACCTTGATTTACATAATCTAACTTTTGTGCATAGATTTCAGATTTTACCAAGTGTTTTAGGATTAGCGATGTCTACGATGAGCTTCGCTTACGTAGGGTTGATTGGTAGCATGAGTTCTGTCTTTGCCCAACAAACCGTACCCCTTTGTCAACCACCAAATGCGGGTGAGTATCTTTTATTGGTAGTCAGTCCCACAGCAGATAATCAAAAGCAGTTACGTAGTGCCTTACCGCCGGAACTGAAAACGATTAACTGCAAATATCTTAACGAAACTGTGACGCGGATAGGAGGCTTTAACAAAATTGATGATGCCAATCGATGGGCAAGGTATGTCAGCAATATTGTTGGCTTGTCTGCCATTATTACGACTCGACCAACAACGCCAGATGTGCAGCCACAGCAACAGGCACAGCTACAGCAGCCTCAGCAGACAGTTTATAATCCTCAAGCATTAGGAGAAGGTTATGCAGTGCTGGTAGATTATTACAACCGTCCAGAACTAGTAAATAGTGTGCAACAAGTAGTGGGAGGGAACGTAGGTTTTGTTTCTTATGGGCAACGCCCTTACTTGTTAGCAGTTTATACGACTAACCAAACCGAAGCATACAACACCTTGCAGAAGCTGAACAATGGCGGTTTTGTTGCCAGCATAGTAGATAGTCGTAAGGTAATTTTGCTACGCTCAACTGTACGGTTGTAGTCGTTAGTCATTAGTCATTAGTCATTAGTCATTCGTTAATAAACTGTAGACTGTAGACTATTGACTAATAAGCAGACCTAGCTAACCAATAGATAGTTATGCCCAAAGCCGACCCAGCTATTACCTGAACTGGTGTATGTCCGAGTAATTCCTTCAAACGGTCTTGGCTAAAGTCTGGTTTTTCATGAAATAATTCATCAATCATTTGATTCAGGATACGAGCTTGCTTACCAGCCGCTTGGCGAACTCCGGCTGCATCATACATGACGATAATGGCAAAAATCATTGCAACGGCAAAATCAGGAGATGCCCAACCGAGTGTTTGCCCTACACCTGCGGCTAGAGCTGTAACTAAAGCTGAATGGGCACTGGGCATACCTCCGGTTGTCACCAAAACACGCACATTCAGTTTGCGATTTTTGACGATCTCGACTACAAGTTTTAGGGCTTGAGCAATTAAACAAGCTATCAGAGCAACCAGCAGCACCCGGTTGTCTAAAATGTTGCCTATGTCCTGCATGGTATTTTGGTTAGGTTAGTAAATATTAGCAGCAGTTGTTGGTTGAGGAAACATTTAGATTCAACCCAAAATCCAAAATTAACCTAGTACATCACGGTGGAAACTGGCCAACTATTCAAATTCACCCAAAAGCATACTTAATAAGCTTTTTGGATTTTGATATGAGTGAATTTTGAATTTCGCTAGACGGTGTAGTATAGCATGGCATCAATCACCCACTCCAAATCAATAAAACGCTTACGAATTATGAATTATCCAAAGCGTTACTAGTTATTGCGGCTGATTATAAAATGAGCGATCGCTTGGAGTGATTTGGCTCTCTCTCCAAATGGTTCTAATTCCGCACAAGCTGCTTTAACTAACTCTTGGGCTTTTGAGCGAGATTCCTCAAGTCCCCAAAGGCTAGGATAGGTCACTTTCTGCGCTTTTTGGTCTTTACCCGCAGTTTTGCCTAATTGCTCTTGGGTAGAAGTGATATCCAAAATATCATCTATGATTTGGAATGCTAGCCCAATATTTTGAGCATAACGGGTCAGTCGTTGCACATCTTCAGGTGATGCCCCAGCTATGATCCCGCCACAAACTACGCACGCTTCCAAAAGAGCGGCTGTTTTGTGTTGATGGATGAAATTTAGTGTTTCTAGGGAAATATCTGATTTACCTTCCGACTCTAAATCGACAACTTGACCGCCGACCAAACCAGCTGCCCCCAGCGCCCGACCAAGACGGGCAATAACCTGCAAGACTAGCTCTCTGTTAACGTTTTGGGGGGTTTCAATGGCAACAAATTCAAAAGCGAGAGCCAACAAGCCATCCCCAGCCAAAATCGCCACATCTTCGCCATAGACTTTATGATTCGTCAGCTGACCACGACGGTAATCGTCATTATCCATCGCCGGTAGGTCGTCATGAATCAACGACATTGTGTGGATCATCTCCACAGCACAAGCCGTTGGCATGGCCATTTCGATGGTTCCACCGATCATTTCACAGGTAGCAAGGCAAAGAATGGGACGTACACGCTTGCCTCCAGCTAATAACGAGTAGCGCATCGCCTCATAAATCTTTTCTGGATAAATGATGGGGATAGCCCGATCTAAAGCAGTATCACAAAGCTTTTGGCGCTCTTTCAAATAAGCTGCTAAGTTAAACGTGGCTTCCTCTGGTGGTGTCTTTTGAACGTTATCAGTTGCTACCATTCTTAAATTCCTGACATTTTGGGATTTTTGTCTTATACGTCACAATTTTAAGGTGCTGTGGCGCTGAAAAAATGAAGAATTAGGAGTTAGGAGTAGAGACGCGATTAATCGCGTCTGTACAGGAGTTAGGATTAATAACTCTTAATTTTTAACTCATCACTTCTCATTCCTCAGTCTCTTTCTTCTCTTGCCGCCCTGGAATAGCTGGCAAATGTATTTTGCAACAAGATGGCGACAGTCATAGGACCAACACCACCAGGAACGGGGGTGATAAATTCTGCTACAGCAGCTGTTGATTCAAAGTGGACATCGCCAATTAAACGGCTTTTGCCACTAGCATCAGTGACGCGATTCATTCCCACATCTACCACAACAGCGCCCGGTTTTACCATGTCAGCAGTGATTAGTCCAGGACGACCTACTGCTGCAATTAGAATATCAGCATTTTGGGTGATGGTTTTGAGATCATGCGATCGCGAGTGAGCGATCGTGACTGTGGCATCAGCTTCTAGTAGCATCAATGCCATTGGCTTGCCTACCAAAATACTGCGTCCCACCACTACTGCCTGTTTTCCCTGCAAAGGAATCTCATATTCTTCTAAAAGCCGCATCACACCAGCCGGGGTGCAGCTACGTAAACCGATTTCTCCCCGTACTAGTCGCCCCAAGTTAACTGGATGCAGTCCATCAGCGTCTTTATCGGGATCAATTTGATGTAGCAGAGCTACAGCATCCAAGTGGTTAGGTAAGGGCAGCTGCACGAGAATGCCATCCACTCGTTCATCGTGGTTTAGTTCAGCGATGACCTCTTCTAACTCCTCAAAGGTAGTTTGGGCGGGAAAATGCTTACCGAAAGAGGCGATCCCAACTTTAGCGCAAGCTTTTTCTTTATTACGAACATAAGCAGCTGAGGCTGGATTATCGCCAACCATCAGCACTGCTAAACCAGGCGATCGCCCAATTTTTGGTTGTAATTGTGTAATGGCAACAGAAAGTTCTTGCTGAATTTTTGCGGCTATTGTTTTACCATCAAGAAGTTTGGCAGTTTTTGTATCCATGAGAATTCCCAGCTATATTCGCCTTTTGTGAAAACTACTTGCAACAAGTCTTTCCCCCTGCCCCCTGCCTCTTAATTGGTGTCGTAGCGTTTTTCTCACAGTGAATCCATAATCTTTATTTTCTCAGATCAATGGCGTTATCTGAAGAATAAAGAGTTAAGGATGAAATTCAGAACATTTTTTGCTCAGTTGAGAGTGTGTTTCTGAAAGTGCAGAGAATAGTATATATGGGAACAGACCTGATGAAACTGGCGACAAAGCAAGCAGTGAAGCAAAAATTTGCTCAATCGGTGGCTTTCATGCAACAAACGAGAATATCTCTTCCGTTCTTGTACGGGCACAGTATTGTTTCCTACCGCCTGGGGTTGATTTTTTTATTGGTGGTAGGACTTTGTAGTTGTGGTAGTTTAACCTCATCTGGCTTGAATGGGACTAATTTTACAATTGGTACCAATGTCACCCCAATTCGAGAAATTAAACCAGAAAAAGACAATAAGGCTACAGTTTACATCCAAGGAAAGGTGGAGAAGAAAGCTCCTTTGATGAAGCAGTGGGCTTATCAAATTAATGACTCGACTGGCAAAATTTGGGTTGTCACCAATCAAAAAAATCTAAGCGAGGGGGCACAAGTGGTTATTAAAGGTAAAATTCGCTACCGAAGTATCCCCTTAGCTGGGAAAGAATTGGGGGAAGTTTATCTAGAAGAAGAGTAATTAGCAATTAAAAATAAGACATGAACAATCAACCTATACATGTAGCGATCGCAATTCTCTACCAAAAAAACAAGTTTCTTATGCAACTGCGAGATAACATCCCCGGTATTCTCTACCCTGGTTACTGGGCGTTATTTGGCGGTCATATTGAGCCTGGTGAAACGCCAGAGGTAGCAGTGAAACGTGAAATTATAGAAGAAATCGGCTATATATTACCACCCTTTGTTGAATTTGGTTGTTATCCCGACGAAAGAGTTGTTCGTCATGTCTTTCATGCACCACTCTTAGTGGAATTAAATCAACTGGTTTTGAATGAAGGCTGGGATATGGGGTTATTGACCCTAGAAAATATTTACCAAGGTAACTGTTATTCGCAAAACGCTGGAGAAGTGCGACCTTTGGGGAATGTGCATCAAAAAATTATGTTGGATTTTATTCAGACATACCAACAAACATAGTACTGCAAGGCGGAAGTCTGCCCCTTGGGGGAAGTCAAAAGTCAAAAGTCAAAAGTCAAAAGTATTATGCGATAGGGTTTTTAGGGATTTTAAATGGTTGCTTTATTTACGCCGTGGCGTACTAGTGTACCCTCCTTGCGTATATTGTAATTGCAGCACGATCTCCTAAATAGTTATATGCTTTTTCATAAATCAAAATCAAAGCCAAAATAAAGTTAGAACTCTTGTGG
This sequence comes from uncultured Nostoc sp., assembly GCF_964245445.1. Taxonomy (GTDB): domain Bacteria; phylum Cyanobacteriota; class Cyanobacteriia; order Cyanobacteriales; family Nostocaceae; genus Nostoc. The sequence continues at coordinate 1,584 of NZ_CAXTNE010000356.1, read as the reverse complement.
AGTCATTACTAATGCAATCAGCAAATAAACTACCGCGATGGTTAACTATAGGATTGGCATTTCCGATTATTATTCTCAACGGCTGGCTATTACTCCAGGTTGTACAGTATTTTCAACCCTTGGTTAGCATTATCGCCGCCGCCATCCTGCTAGCTTTTGTCTTGAACTATCCAATCCAGTTTCTCCAAGAACAAGGGGTAAAACGTAACCTGGCGATCGCAGGGGTATTACTTTTGACTCTAGTGGTTTTAGTGGCTTTAGGCATCACCTTGGTTCCCCTGATTATCCAACAGCTGGTTGAGCTAGCTAATATATTGCCCAGTTGGATTGATTCTGGGACTCAACAGTTGCAAACTTTCCAAGATTGGGCGTTAAGCCAACAACAACTTCCGATTAATTTAAGTGGTTTATTTACCCAAGTTCTTGAGCGATTATCTAACCAGCTTCAGTCCTTCACTGGTAGAATTCTTGGTTTTGCTGTCGATACCATTGGTATTGTGCTGAATGTGCTGCTGGCGGTAGTACTGACTATCTACCTAATATTGAACGGTGAACGTCTTTGGGACGGAGTTTTTCAGTGGCTTCCCCCTAATATTGGGTTAAGAGTGCGGGAATTACTCCGAGAGGATTTCCACAATTACTTTATCGGTCAAGCAACATTGGGAGCTGTGTTAGGGGTGACAATTACACTGGCGTTTTTGGCGTTGCAAGTTCCCTTAGCTCTACTTTTTGGTATCGGTATTGGTTTATTTTCTCTCTTCCCCTTTGGTACAGGAGTAGGTATCGCTATAGTAAGTTTGTTGGTGGCACTGCAAAACTTTTGGTTAGGAGTTGAAGTCTTAGGTGTAGCTGTTGCGATCGACCAAGTTAATTCTAATTTTATAGCGCCTAGAATTCTTGGCAATTTGACTGGACTAAATCCTGTATGGGTGGTAATTTCTTTGCTGTTGGGGGCCAAGTTGGGAGGAGTTCTGGGTTTGTTAATTGCGATTCCTATTGCCAGTTTTATCAAAGATATAACAGATAGCTGGCGAGATGGAGAGTTTAACAAGATAGATGATATCGTGGCAGAACCTATAAAGATTACAAGTGAGAAAGCGGGAACTTATAGTTAAAATTCAATTTCTAAGTTAAGAGAAATGGACAATGTTGACTATTTATCAAAATGTCTATTCTTTGCTTATTGCTTGTTTTTTGCCCTCAAGTTTTACGGTAAGCTCTCCTAAATTTGTTAAAAATTCAAAGAAACTCAGTCCCTTGGCCAAAAGCAGATATGCATTGTAGTTGACCACCGTGTTTTTCTACAACAATTTGATAGCTGATAGATAGACCTAATCCAGTTCATTTGCCAACAGGTTAAGTGCTGAAAAAAGGGTCAAATAATTGGTTTTGGTAACTTTCTAGAATTACCGAGCCAATCGAGACGATAAAAATTTATTGAGGAAAAAATGATTTCCTTAACTCGCTTAGTGCAACCTCACAAGTAATCGGGATCAGTTAATTTATAATAATTGTAATTTTAAATAAAGTTTTAGTTTTTTATTAGACCTCTTGTAAAAGTTCATAATACCCCACCCCCAACCC
>NZ_CAXTNE010000355.1:0-6665 GCF_964245445.1 uncultured Nostoc sp. | reverse complement strand
CCCCTGCTTCTTCCCCACTCCCCACCTTATTGGCAATGATAAAGTTTATATTCGTAGCCATCTATGCTAGGCATTGATTGAGTATCAGGTATAACGCAGGTTTTGACGGCTTCTGCTACTGGTGCGTAAAAGTTTACCAGCCACAAGTCAAAGGGGCGTGGTAATTGATTTAAAGTATTTTCCAAAGCAATGGTGGAAGTATTCGGGTCTTTGTCTTGATGAGCAAGGAGAAACAGAGGTTTTTGGAGTGAATTGGCAAGTTTAATCTCCCTAGCGACTCCCATCATTTCCCCAGTGTGTACATAAGTTCTGTGGGTGGCAGCAATTAGTACTGGTGTGGCGGATGTTTGTTGAATCAGTTGCACAAACAGGTCAGGGCGATAATATTTTTGATAGCCGAGATTGCAGATTACTGTAACTGCACTGGCAAATCCCATTAGCCAAATTAACATCACGGCTTTTTTACCGTTTATTCCCCATTTACCTATGCTTTTTATTTCCTTGGGAGGATGCCAACAAACTGCGAGACTTGCCGCTAGTAAAACAACGATCGCGGGAAAGTAAACAAAGTTATATCTAGCACCTCTAGTCAGGTCAATCCCCAAAAAGTACGTAAAGATAAAGAATAAAGCGATTGCACTGCTCACTATTCCAGCAAACACCTGAATCATAATTCGGTTTTCTGGGTGCTGTAGTTGAATCTTGATCGCACGCAGCAAAATTGGTACTGCCCAAATAAAGAAACTCAGCATCACCACTCCAGAAGGAATCACAACCAAAGCTTGAGAAGATTCAACTGGTAATAGAGAAATCATTGCAATCAATGTTCCTAAAGCTTGAAAAATTGGGCTTAACCAATCTAGTCCAACACGCGAACCTCGAATCCACTCGGTCAAATTATCACGATTTTTATTCTCTAATAAGATTGGTATCCAAATTAAACCAGCCACACAAGTACCTACAACAACGGCATAAATGCGCCGCCAAGAAGGAGAGAATAAAAGAGAAAATTTGCTGCTAGTTTGCAATTGAAGCCAAGCAAGAAAAATCAAAACTATGGCTTCTGTGCAGAGGGTGAGGCTGAAGAAATAATGAGTAGCAAATCCTAAAGCATTAATTCCTACCCATAAAAGTGCTACCCATATAGGTAAAGGTGTACGGTTTTGAATATGACGTGTAGCAATTACTAAGCAGGTGAGAGAACCAATTACCCATAAGATTGCTAAAGTGTAATGACGCGCTTCTTGTGCTAAAAATACGCCATAAGGTGATACTGCGATCATGGCAGCAGTCAAGTGTCCCACTAATTTCGAGCGAAATGCTACTTTGCCTAACACATAAAAACACGGTATAGAAGCAGCACCGATTATAGCTGGTAGCGATCGCGCCCCAAACAGCGATACTAAGCCTCCGTCGCTGGAAAATAATTTCATCCACAGGTAAGCCAGCACAAAATACAGTGGTGGATGATTATCTTGTGTAGCTAAGTTATGAACCACATCACCAATACTAGCTGCTGGGTTTGGTTGCAGTGGTTGCAATAGGATATCAGGCGTGATCGCTTGATCTAGGGGTACTGATAAAAAAGTATTCCCCAAGCTAAATACCAAGGTGGCAAACTCATCAGTCCAAGGAGGCTTTGCAGTCAAGTTGGTTAGACGTAAACTGATGCCGATGATCAACCACATTAAGTTCAGCAAGGGGTGAAGCCAGGAAGAAGGGAGGCGAAACTGCCAATTATGCCAATACTTGCGTTGTGAGGTAGAATTTGCATCTGTAGAATTTGCATTTACTATGGGCAAGAAACGGGCAGCATAGACAGGTTGCAACGAGATAATTTTTCTGTAAAAATCAAATGCACCTTGGAAAAAAGCTCTCATTGCCGGGCCTCACACGAATGGAATTGTAGATTTGACGTTTTAGATTTCAGTTCGTTCTAAAGTCTAAGAACAAAAATCAAAATCTCAAATCCCTCGTTGTGATTATTTCACATCAGTGACGCGCCAGCTAAGTTTCAAATTAATCCAGAAATTCCAGACGGTAGCAACTGCGATCGCGATAAAGTTGGCAATATAACGGTTATGAATAAGAAAATTAAATACCAAATTTAATACCAGTACATTTAATACCAATCCAGCAAGACAAATGGCGTTAAATTTCAAAAATCGCTTCAGGCGTTGTTGCCATTCTTGCTGTCTGGCGCTGACATCAGCAAATGTCCAAGCGTCATTCCAAAAGAAATTATTTAAAATTGCAATTTCACCAGCAATAATTTTGCTGCGCGTCAGTGGCCAAGCCAAGGTAGTCGGATCACTGAGTAAGTAAAGGATTGCCATATCTACAAATACCCCACTCAAGCCAACCAGCCCAAAGCGGACGAATCGACCAACTGGGAAATTGACTTTTCTACTCAATCGTCCTACCCGTCCTGTGGAGAGCCGCAACCGTACTAAGTGGTGAATGTAATCTACATATTGCTTCCATGTCACCTTACTCTCACCCTCTTTGCGTTCGCAGAACACATACCCAACTTCGGCAACTTGGTCTACCTTTCCCCGTCCGATTACTTCTAAAAGAATTTTGTATCCAACTGGATTGAGTGTTGCATTTGCGATCGCACTCCGGCGCACCATAAAATAACCACTCATGGGGTCGGAAACTCTTCCCAGTACCCCCGGTAAGATCACCAAGCCCAACAACTGAGCGCCACGAGACAAGATACGCCGAGCAACACTCCAGCTACTGACGCCGCCTCCGTCCACATGACGACTGGCTACTGCCAAATCTGCTCCCTGCTCAACACTACGCAACAGTTGCATCAGCACCTCTGGTGGATGCTGCAAATCTCCATCAATCACCCCTAAAACATTCCCTGTAGCTGCTTGCCACCCCCGAATCACCGCAGAGGATAGGCCCCGTTCCTGTTGCCGTCGCATCACCCGTAACTGAGGGTATTCTGTCGTCAAGGATTGTGCTATTTCCCAAGTTCGGTCTGGGCTATCATCGTCTACCACAATCAATTCATAGTGTCCTGGAATAGATTCATCCAATAACTGACTCAATATGTTGACCACATTCTTGATGTTGTCACGTTCTTTATAAGTAGGAATTACTAGGGAAAGATGGATAGATTCACCACTTATACCTATACCGTTAGGGGGCAACTCTGAAATCTTTAATGGCCCAGTTGGTACTGTTAACAGCGAGTTGGATGAGTTTGTCTTCATAATTTTAGATTACAGAAGGAGGATGTGTAAAAACCGAGAGAAACAAAGCCGCATATCTGCTGGCTTGATTGACTGAACCTGGTTAGTTAAATTTGATGAATACTTTTATTGCAGTTAGCTGTTTTGAAAAGTTTAGTAATTTCCGCGCCTCAATTCAAAATATTTTCCTAAACTTCATTTAAGCTTTACATTTTACCACTTAATTTTATGGTACATTTATAAAAAATTATTTTTTTTATACAAACAATCAATACTGTACCATTAGTTAGCTAAGTCAGCAAATATACTTTTATCTAGGCTATGTGAGGACTTGTGAGTATTAGTAAGTATAATGTACCAATCTGAAATCATCCGTGAGAAATAGTAGCTGTAGGGTAGGTTACGGAGGTTGTAACGCACCCTATGAGATATCCGGTGCGTTAGGCTAACTACACGATGTTTTAATTACTTGCACTTACTTACTAAGTACTAGTTCACAAAATCTTAAAATTAGTAGTAAACAAGAAAGTGGTAAATCCAAGTTAAGAGCTAATTGCATTCTGAATCCTGAACTTTGACTTCAGAATTCTTCTTGATTCCAGATAAATATTAAGACAATATAGTAAATAAACTCGCGCTTTTGGGCACTGCAATGCTGTGTCCCTACGATAGATGTCCTTTAAATAAATAAAAACTGCTGTGATAACTATATCTCAACCATAAGAACAGCAAAGCAATTCCAAATGTTCGCACAGCGTCTTGTAGAGAAAAAAGGCAATCCTAGCCAGACTTTTGGCGATTGAGAATCTGCAAATTAAATGCATATTACCTTATTAAAGTCAAGTTTTTTTGAATTTTCTAAGAATTTATCAACATTTAGCGATATATATAAAAACAAAGTTAACAAACTTTAATAAAATAGGAAATAAGTATAGTATTTAGCAGCCATTGGATAGTAAATATCTCGAAAGTAACAGCATAAAATCCCCCAAGAGGGCATTGCAAAAAAGGTGAAAATTTTGTTTGTTATTAATTTAATGCTTTTGTTTTATTGCTTGTATTGAGTAAATAAACGTCTATTTACAAGGTAGATCATGCATATTCCTGATGGATTTGTTTCTGTTCCAGTGGCAGGGGCTACTGGTTTAGCGAGTGTAGCAGCACTCTTTATTGCTTTGGAGCGATCGCAAGAGGCTTTTGGTATCCGTCGTGCGCCCATACTGGGGCTAACTACCGCCTTCATTTTTGCTGCTCAGATGATCAATTTTCCGGTAGCAGGGGGTACTAGTGGTCACTTGTTGGGGGGAACCTTAGCTGCGATCGTTTTGGGCAGTCCGTGGGCAGGAACATTGTGTATCGCCACAGTTTTAATTATTCAAGCTGTGCTGTTTGCTGATGGTGGCATTACAGCCTTGGGAGCGAATATTTTAAACATGGCAGTAGTTGGTGTTTGGGTTGGCTGGGTTTTAACCCAAACCTTGCAGAGATTGTTTGGGGGGTCTAAAGGGCGCTTACCTTTAGCTGCTGGCATTGCAGCTGGCGTAAGTGTAGTGGTAGCGGCTGTAGTTTGTGCCATTGAGTTAGCCCTTTCAGGAACTGCACCCGTAGCCATAGTTTTACCAGCTATGACTGGTGTGCATATTCTGATTGGCATCGGCGAAGGGATAATTACCGGAGGTGTGCTGACTTATTTAGCCACAGCCCGACCAGATTTGTTACCAGGGGAACAGCAGGAGTTTCGCGGTTGGTCTGTACCCATTGTCACCATTTTCTTGATTGCAGGAGTGCTATCACTCTTTGCCTCAGCATGGCCTGATGGTTTGGAGAAAGTCGCCGAAAACACGGGCTTCATCGATTTAGCCAGTAAAGTACGGGTAATTGTACCGACTCCCTTAGCTGACTATGGTATTGAGGGTTTAGGTCCAATTGGCAGCAGTATCGCTGGGCTTTTGGGAGCTACGGTTTGCTTTGCTGTTGCCTTTGGAATTGCCAAGGTAGTGAAAGCGAAGAATGCTTAAATTTTCCTTACCGTTACGTTTGCAACTGTCACTAGTGATTGTAGTGGGAGCAGCTTTATTAAAGCATTATGCTTGGTATTGCTTAGGTGTATATGGCGCGATCGCACTTTTGTGGGCTTGGCTGTTGCGCGTACCCATTCGCCGCTTGGGAGGATTACTCGGTACAGAATTGATTTTTTTGTCATTGCTGGCATTGCCCTTGGGATGGGAACGAGCCAGTTTTTTGCTAGTTCGTTCTCTGGTTTGCTTGGTTACCATGAATAGTTTTTTGTTAACCTTACCGCCTCACAGTTTTGGCATCGCTCTCAAAGGTTTACCCGTGCCAGCACCTTTAAAAGAAAACTTGTTATTAGCAGGGCAATATATGGAAATTTTGCTCTCAGAAGTGGGGAGGATGCAGCGTAGCGCTCAATTACGCGGTTTGAATGGAACTACGGCATGGCTGCGCTACGCCAGTGCTGCCATGATTGGAGCCTTGTATCTCCGTAGTCTAGACAGGGCAGAGCGAGTCTATGCAGCAATGGTAACTCGTGGTTACAACGGGCAATTGCCCATAGATTCTACCCTCAGACCAAAAGAGCGTTTTGCCATACTAGCAGCTTGGGCGATTGCTGCTGGTGTAACTCTTACTTCTTACAGAATTTAGTGCAGTTGTGAATATTGAGTTTGTGAATCTTGAAATCTTTAACTTCTAATCCCCAATCACCAACCCATAACCCCCACGCAGCTGTGGTCAAGGTTGAGAACCTGGTCTATGCCTATTCCCGCCAGGAGCCAGTATTACAAGAAATTTCTTTTACGTTAAATCCGGGCGATCGCGTGGCGTTGATGGGAGCAACTGGTTCTGGAAAAAGCACCTTGCTGGAGAACCTAATCGGCTTAAAACAACCGCAAACTGGGAAAATTACCATTAATGGCATCCCGGTAGAACCGAAAACTCTAGCCCAAGTACGTCGTCAAATCGGCTTTAGCTTCCAAGATGCCAACGACCAACTATTTATGCCGACCATCCTGGAAGATATCACCTTTGGACCACGCAACTATGGAATGTCACCAGCCAAAGCTTGCGATCGCGCCCGGCAGTTATTAGCTGATTTTGGTCTCGAAGCCTACGCCAATCGTTCCGCCCACGAACTCTCTGGTGGACAAAGACGTCTGGTCGCCCTAGCCTCAATTTTAGCCCTAGACCCGACAATTCTAATTTTGGATGAGCCGACTAATGGTCTTGATCCAGCATGGCGGCGACATTTAGCGCAAGTGTTGTTAAAGTTACCCGTGCAGGTGATGTTAATTGCTTCTCATGATTTACATTGGTTAGGCAGAGTTACTCAACGCGCTTTAGTACTGTCTAGTGGTCGCATTCAAATAGACAGCAATATTCAGCCACTTTTGCAAGATGGTGCTACTTTAGACCAGTTGGGTTTGCCAATAGGTTGGTAAT
>NZ_CAXTNE010000354.1:0-6674 GCF_964245445.1 uncultured Nostoc sp. | reverse complement strand
CGGGGACTGGGTATTGGGAAAATTCTTTTCTAATCCCCAGTCCTCAGTCCCCAGCCCCAATCCCCAAAATTTATTCGTCTTCTGCAAATACGAAACGATATAACTCGCTAGGGTCTGGTTCGGGGCTGCTTTCGGCGAATTTAACCGCTTCGTCGATTACATCCTGAATTTTACGATCAATTGCTTTGATTTCTCCCTCATCCGCCAGATTTTGCTCCACCAAATAAGCTGCCAACTTCTTAATTGGGTCACGGGCAAACCAAAATTCTTTCTCCGCTTTGCTTCGCATTTCATCTGGGTCAGCCAAGGAGTGGCCCCGGAAGCGGTAAGTAAGCGCCTCAATTAATGTTGGGCCTTCACCTGCACGGGCACGGGCTACAGCTTCTTGGGCTACGGCTCGGACTGCCAGTACATCCATACCATCTACTTCCACGCCCACCATGTTAAATACACTGGCTTTTTTATAAATCTCTGGCTGAGAAGTAGCTCGTTCGTGAGACATCCCAATGGCCCACTTATTATTTTCGACTACGAAAAGAATTGGCAGTTTCCATAAGGCTGCCATATTTAACGTCTCGAAAAACTGGCCGTTGTTAGCAGCACCGTCGCCAAAAAAGCAAGCTGTCACTTGGTCAGCATTTTTATCTCCTAGCACTTCGCGGCGGTATTTGCTTTGAAAAGCCGCTCCAGCTGCTACAGGAATTCCCTCAGCCACAAAAGCATAGCCACCCAGCAAACGATGTTCAGCAGAAAACATGTGCATGGAACCACCGCGCCCTTTGCTGCAACCTGTGGCTTTGCCAAATAACTCTGCCATTACCTCTTTTGCTGGTACTCCTGCACTCAGAGCATGAACGTGGTCGCGGTAAGTACTACAAACGTAATCTTCACCCGGTCGCATTGACTGCACAACACCACTGCAAACTGCTTCTTGACCGTTGTACAAATGGACAAAACCAAACATTTTGCCCCTGTAGTACATTTCAGCGCATTTGTCTTCAAATAAGCGCCCTAACACCATATCCTCATACAACCGTAACCCTTCTTCTTTAGTAATGTGCGTAGTAGCAGGATTAAAAGTGGGTAAAGTACGCTCTTGAACCATTATTTTTGAGTATCCCTGTTGTACAACTTAAACTTACGGTCTTAAATAAGTTGGTCTGATAACACCTCAGCTTTTAACAGGCTAGCGTTTGCAAGACTCAACAATCAAACTTTATTTATGCACCAAAAAAGGGTCTTAGGGAATAGCTGAACTTTTAATTTTTTGATTTTTAACTTTTCAGCCCATGCCCCGTGAGGATTCGACTCTAACGGCAACATCTGCCGCTTTGAGTTTTCTCTTTCACTGAAACAGTGCTGAGTACCGTTAGCGGTAACGGGGCGTTGAGCCACTGCTGAGTAAAAAGTAAAATTAGACCGATTAGGCATCAAATCAGTTACGAGTAGTAAGTACTGAGTGAAAAGATTCACAAGTACTACGTCTTACTCATTACTTCTTACTCAGAACTCAACACTGGCTCAACGCCCCGCTATCCATGTACAGCACTCCTAAATATTCCCCTTCATAGACTAGCAATCAAGATAGACTGCTTTCTGCATATCCATTAACAATTTAAAAAAAAGAGGCAAAAATCTATATACCTAAATAGGTAATTGTAATTAAAAACAAATTATGATATGATTTTTTCCTCTAGTTATCAGGGTCAGATTTCCAATAGTAGTATTTTATTGACCTCCTAGTGGGAAAGTCCCGAAAAAATCAATCATCAATAGATTCTTGCAACCACAACAATTATGCCGTGATTAAAAGCGGTAGTTGTGGTTTGTGCTATCGAAGGCTGATAATAGTTGTGTTAAACAAAAATACTAATAATTAAGACAAACAATTGAGGCTTTCTAGGCGAAAGCAAAAAATTAGTACTAGAATGTGACTCAAAATTTCGGGAAGGTACAAAACAAGTTGTTGCAATATACACTTGTAGAGTAAATTCTATACGGCATTGTTATGGCACGGTTTTACAGGCCTGGAACGCTCTAGGTGAATTATATTGATCACGGTGCAGGGGAAGTAGGCTGTGCGAATTCCGCTAGATTACTACCGAATTTTAGGACTACCGTTGGCGGCAAGTGATGAACAATTGCGGCAGGCATATAGCGATCGCATTGTACAATTGCCTCGACGTGAGTATTCTCAGGCAGCAATTTCTTCTCGTAAACAACTCATAGAAGAAGCTTACGTGGTTTTATCAGATCCCAAACAACGCAGTACCTACGATCATCTCTATCTTGCCCACGCCTATGATCCTGATAACCTTGCTGCTGCCGCAGTAGCAAAGGAAAATCGTCCAGAAAGCACCAAAAGGGGTATTGAAACCCAAAGTCTGGGCATCGACATTAGCCAAGACGAATTAGTTGGCGCTTTGTTAATTTTGCAAGAGTTGGGCGAATACGAGCTTGTATTAAAACTAGGTCGTCCATACCTGGTAAATAAAAATGGTGCTAAAAGTGTAATAAAAAGTAATAATTTAGCAGACGAAGAAATATACGAAAGCGCTGAACATCCAGATGTTGTTCTCACTGTTGCCCTTGCTTGTCTAGAATTAGGTCGTGAACAGTGGCAGCAAGGTCACTATGAAAATGCCGCCATATCCTTAGAAACTGGTCAAGAACTCCTAGTGCGCGAAGGGTTGTTTTCTAGTGTACAGGCAGAAATTCAGGCGGATCTTTACAAATTGCGACCATATCGAATTTTGGAGTTATTGGCACTACCTCAAGAAAAAACTGCCGAACGACGCCAAGGCTTGGAATTATTGCAAAACCTTTTAGAAGATCGTGGTGGCATTGATGGCACGAACAATGATGAATCTGGTTTAAATATAGATGACTTTCTGCGATTTATCCAGCAGTTACGCAACCACTTAACAGTCGCAGAGCAGCACAAGTTATTTGAAGCTCAAAGCAAACGTCCTTCTGCTGTTGCCACTTACTTAGCTGTCTATGCCTTGATAGCACGGGGATTTGCTCAACGGCAACCAGCTTTAATTCGTCAAGCAAGGCAAATGCTGATCCGTCTGGGCAAGCGCCAAGATGTACATTTAGAACAGTCGCTATGTGCATTACTCTTGGGACAAACTGAAGAAGCAACTCGTGTTTTAGAACTTAGTCAGGAGTACGAAGCTTTAGCTTTTATTCGGGAAAAATCTCAAGATTCTCCAGATTTGTTACCGGGGCTGTGTTTATATGCAGAACAATGGTTGCAACACGAAGTTTTCCCCCATTTTAGAGATTTAGCAAACCAGCAAGCTTTCCTAAAAGATTACTTTGCTAACCAACAGGTACAAGCTTATTTAGAAGCACTACCAACTGATGCAGAAACAACTAATGAATGGGCTGTAATTAATCCTCAATATTTTCCTCAGCCCAAGACAAATAATCCTCCTTTCCACAACAATTCAACTAGGACTTCAGGGCAATTTAATCACAGCAGAATACCAGACCCAGATTTGCCAAAAACACCAACAAAAGAAACGTCTGAATATATAAACTTCTCACCACCTATGTGGAATTCATCTGGAAGTGTGAAATCAGAGGTTCCTGCTGCGGAACGGATGAGTAGAGGCACTAATCAGCATTTGAACGGTTCAGCTAAAAGTGCTGCACCCGGTCATAACCAAAAGCGTAGGCGGAGAAAACCTACTCAATCTTCTATCCGAGAGCGTATACCAGATAATCGTCCTCATTCTCGTCGTCCCCGGCGGCGGCGAACTTTTGCTAATACCATCGAAGGGAAAACACGGCTGGTGTGGAGAGTGTTTATTTCTTTGGTGAGTCTATTAGTTCTCTGGGTGGTAGCCACAACAACTTTTGGATGGTTAAAAAATCTGTTTTTCCCTACACCACCTATGCGTGGTTCAGAGTTATTTGTACAGATAAATCAACCACCAATATCTATTCCTGATCCAAATAATAAACCAGAATCACCAGAAGGGCCTCTAACAAATGCAACGGCAGAGGAAGTCATTCGGGCTTGGTTATTAACCAAAGCTGAAGCTTTCGGACCGAATCATGAGATTAATAGTTTAGAGCAGATTTTAACTGGTTCAGCTTTGTCTCAATCGCGGCAGACTGGTGAACAGTATAGGTTAGAAAACCAATACTACAAGTATGACCATAGCTTGAAGATAGAATCTGTAGAGAAAAGTGATTTATTTGCAGATCGTGCCGTAGTGAAAGCTACGGTTAAAGAAGCGAAGCAGTTATATGAAAATGGTCAGTTTCAAAAGTCTTTTAGCGATAATTTGCGAGTTCAATATGATTTGATTCGAGAACGAGGTAAATGGCGTATCCAGAGTATATCTGCTGTCAATCAGATAATTTAGATAAGTTTGAATTTTCAGGCGATGTCTACGACAAACTCCCCTACGACAAAGTGGGTAATCCCAATTTCCTAAGAAGAGTGATTCTGATTCTCCGAACTTCTGAGCGGCAAAAGCCGCGCAAGAGAGTTCTCTTTGGATTATGAATTCTTCTTCAATCGCTCTTTAATACAGTCAGCGTTATTCACCAGAACTTTCCAACACCGCTAACAAACTTTTCAACATCAAATAAGCAGAAGTCCCTCCTGGATCTGGATGTCCGATACTCCGTTCTCTCAGGTAGCTAGCCCGTCCCTTTCTCGCCTGCATCGGTATAGTTTCTTGCAACCCCCTTTGGGCTGCTGCTACAGCCTGTTGCAAACCTTCTAGCGTTCCCTTACTTTCTCCTACAGCTTGCCCAAAAGCGGTTACAGCCGGAGATAGTACATCCAACATTGTTTTGTCTCCTAGTTGCGCTTTGCCACGTTGCAGCACGCCGTCTAAGCCTGCTTGGAGTAGTACTAATACATCTTGTTCTGTTAATTCTTGCTTATCTGCTACTGCTGTACTGGCTCGCAAAAACCAAGTGCCATAAAGAGGACCACTAGCACCGCCAATGGAAGAAATCAAGGTCATACTCACAGCTTTAAGAATGTTGCTGATGTCCTTGTCTGTAAGAGTTGGTAACTGAGCGCTTACCTTTTTGAAGCCGCGATCCATATTGATCCCATGATCCGCATCTCCGATCGCAGCATCTAATTCTGTCAAATATGCTTTATTCTGCTCTATCTCGGTTGCATAAGCCTGCAACCATTGCAATATCTGCGCTTGAGTTACCATAATAATTCGTAATTAGTTAAATTCCCCAGCGCCAACTTGGTGTTTTTACTGGTGCATCCCATAGGCGGATCATCTCTTCATCTAATTTCAGCAGGGTAATGGAGCAACCTTGCATTTCTAGAGATGTGATGTAAGGGCCTATCAAGTTTCGCACAATTTGCAATCCTTGCTGTTCGCAGATTTGGGCGAGTTTGCGGTAAACAATATACAGTTCGGAAATCGGAGTTCCACCCATACTATTGACAAAAGCTAATAAGCGATCGCCTTTGGCAAATTGTAGATTTGTTAGTTCTACATCTACCCATTCTCCTTTGTCTTCATCCCACTCGCGCAGTGTGCGGCTGTATGGTGCATCTTCAAGGAGCGATCGCGTTAAAATTTCGGTAATCTCGTCTACTGCTTTTATATCTGTACGTTCTATTCCTGGTTCACCGTGGATACCGATACCTAATTCGATTTGGCGATCGCTTAATTCAAATGTCGGCGTTCCATTAGCGGGTACTGTACAAGATGTTAGAGCAATTCCCATACTCCGCCCATTCAAATTTACTCGGCGACATAAATTTGCTATTTGTGGCAAATCATACCCAGCCTCAGCCGCCGCGCCACAAATTTTCTCCGCTAGTATTGTTGTTCCCACACCCCGGCGTCCTTGGGTATAGAGGCTATCTTTCACTGCTACATCGTCATCAATCAAAATATTTAGCGATCGAATGCCTTCACTACGGGCTAACTCTGTTGCCATCTCAAAGTTCATGACATCGCCACTGTAATTTTTGACGATATAAAGGATACCTGAGCCTCCATCTACAAGCTTTGCTGCTTCTAGCATTTGGTCAGGAGTTGGTGAAGTGAAAACCTCACCAGGACAAGCTGCATCAAGCATTCCTTTGCCCACGAAGCCAGCGTGCATTGGTTCATGTCCACTGCCACCACCAGAAATAATTGCTACTTTACCCTTTATGGGTGCATCGGCTCGATAAACAAAAGCAGGATCATAATTGAGTTTAATTAAATCGGAATGAGCCGCCGCCATACCTTCTAGACTTTCCCGCACAAAGTCTTCCGGCTTGTTGATCAGCTTTTTCATAATCCATGTTTGGTTAAAAGGGTGCTAAAACCCAGGTTATAGCGATCGCTGGTTTGTATGCAATAGAGGTTGACCTCTCTCTAAATCTCTCTCCTAAAAGGAGCAACGGTGTACGCACAAGTCGGAAAAACTTCATCCACCAAAGATTTGCGGTAAAGCAGCGCTGCGGGAGGGTTTGCTTCCGCAGGCGACTGCTGTTAGCGCAGCGTTAGCGACGCAGGAGCGTTACCCGTACCCCTACGGGGAAGCAAGCTACGCGTAGCGTCTCTGATAGGAGAAGGATGCGTTACGCTGGCGTGACAAAGCTAAATTGTTGCAATCATGGCGATGCCTGCGGTTCTTGCTAGCCAACGCATTTGTTATTTTGGCGAACTCATTTGTTATTT
>NZ_CAXTNE010000353.1:0-6758 GCF_964245445.1 uncultured Nostoc sp. | reverse complement strand
CCTGCCCCCTGCCCCCTGCCTCTAAAACGATGGGATATTTTTTTATTTGGAAGTCTCTAAGAGGACTAATACAGCATTGATTTGCTCTGCAAGTTGCAAGGGGCGAAAAGGTTTGGCAAATACAGCCGCAACATCCAACTCGGCGAAGTTTTCTCCATCTGATTGTTGAACTTTTGCTGTTACTAAAATTACAGAAATATGTCGGGTTCCAGGACAAGCCTTGAGTTGTTGCAGTGTGGCGCGACCATCCATATCCGGCATCATCATATCTAGCAAGATGACATCAGGTTGGTTGGTTTCTGCCATTATCAAGGCTTCCTGACCGCAACTGGCGGTCAACACGTTCCAATCTGCGGTCATTTCCAAACCCATTTGAGCGATCGCTCTCACATCTTCTTCATCGTCAACAATTAATACACATTTGCTCATGATGATGCTCTATTTCTTTAATAATGGCAGCGTGATATGGAAGGTGCTACCTTCACCCAAAATGCTTTCAGCCCAAATCTTGCCTTGATGTTGCTCAACAATGTTGCGGCAAATGGCAAGTCCCAAACCTGTCCCTCCTTTTTTGCGGGAATCGGATACATCAACCTGCTGAAAACGCTCAAAGATTGTCTGTAGTTTATTTGCAGGGATTCCCCGTCCTTGGTCTTGTATTTCAATCTGCAAGTGATCTGTATGCAACCGAACACGCAGCCAAACAGTATCACCCACTTCTGAAAATTTGATGGCATTACCGATTAAGTTAGTCAAGGTTTGCAACATTCTGTCTGGATCTACAAATATTTCATGACTGGCTGGTTCGATAACTAGATTAATTTGCGCCCTTTCTGCCATCGCTTGCATCGCTTCTGCTGCTTGGACAATCAGATCGGCGACATTACAGTTCACTGGTTGCATGGCGATTTTGCCTGACTTCATCCTTTCCAAGTTGAGAATGTCATTGACTAGGCGATTCAGGCGTTCGATGTTGGTAATGGCAATATTCAGGACTTGCTGCCCTTTAACGTTCAATGTTCCTAATTGTCCTGTACCTAAAAGGTCTAGCGACCCAATTACAGAAGTTAGCGGGGTTCGTAATTCATGACTTACTAAAGAGATAAATTCGTTTTCTAGTCGCTTGCGTTCGGTGATGTCATTAACAATATTTAAGATGCATTGTGTACCATCCAAGTCAATCAGTTCGGCAGATAGCAAGACAATTCTAATTTCACCGGACTTGGTACGAAATTCCATCTCATGGTTTTGTAACGCTCCAGTTTCGAGTAGTTTTTGAACGTTACTGGCATAATCTTCCTGAGTAATCCCAAGATTGAGGTCATCAACACAGTGACCGATGATTTCCTCCAAGCTATAGCCACTCATTCTTAGAAAACTGGTGTTTATATCAATAAAGAGTCCTTCTGAAACAGTGGTAATTGAGATTGGGCTAGGGCTAGAACGAAAGGCTTTGGCAAACTTTTCTTCAGCAAGTTTGCGATCGCGGATTTCCTGTTGTAACCTGGTATTTTGCTCTTGCAGTTGTTTTTGTAAATTGCGAATTGTCAGATGATTTTCTACACGCACCAAAACTTCTTCAACTTGAAAGGGTTTTGTGATATAATCTACCCCGCCAACTGTAAAAGCTTTGACTTTATCTAGCACATCATTCATGGCGCTGATAAAAATCACCGGGATGTCACGGGTGCGATCGCTCTGTTTTAAGCATTGACAAACCTCATAACCATTCATTTCTGGCATATTGATGTCAAGCAAAATTAGGTCGGGTGGAGATGCTTGCGCTCCTCTCAAACCAGCCGCACCTTTAGTAACGCTTCTAACTTTGTAACCCTGTTGTGTCAACATGGCAGCTAAGAGATACAAGTTTTCAGGCGTATCATCAATCACTAAAATATTGGCTTTCGGCGTTTCCAATTGGCTATGCATCATCACCTCTTTGAGTCAAATCGATAATTTCATCAAAACAAAAACAATTTACTAAATCGCTAAGTCTCTCAGATAAAGCAAAATGGGTTTCAGGGATTTGTTCAATTAGCTGGAAAATGATCTCTGCATCTACTTGAATGGCTGCTTCGTATAAGCTGGTTCGCCATTCTTGAGACATAATAAATAAATCTTGCGCTTTTAGCTCCTCTAATTCAGACACAACCGATGGCGTTTGGTCAAAATTATCTTGTTCCTCTGCATAGATATAACAAACTCCCAGAAATTCAGCCATTTTGTTGAAAATTACTTCCTCACGAAAAGGCTTGCGGATCAAGTCATCACAACCCACAGCTAAAATACTTGATCGCTGTTCTTCAAAAGCGCTGGCTGTTAAGGCGATAATCACCGTCAGGTGAGAAATTTCCTCTAGTTCCCCTTCTTGAATCTCCCTTTCCATAACACGAATCTGCCGAGTTGCCTCATATCCGTCCATTAAAGGCATTCGCATATCCATCCAAATCAGGTGGGGATGCCATGCTTGCCAAGCTGCGATCGCTTCAATTCCGTTAGCGGCTGTACGGGTTTCAAAACCAATCGAGTTGAGTAACTGCGTCAATAAATCGCAATTTTCTTGGCGGTCATCTACTACCAAAATCCGATATACAGGTTGACCATTAGCCAAAGCGATCGCTTTCTTTTGAACTCTTGGTGGGGCAATTTCAAACGACTCTGCTAGTTCAATTTTGATATTAAAATCGAAAGTTGACCCGCAACCTACTTTACTATGAAGGCGAATATCACCTCCCATTAACTGCACAAATTGACGGCTGATGGTAAGTCCAAGCCCCGTACCTTCTCTAATTTGTGTACCACTTGCAGTCTGAACAAAGGGCTGAAAAAGATTGTCTAATTCTTCGGCTGCAATTCCTGCTCCTGTATCTTCGATTTCAAAATTAATGGTCATTTGTCCTTGGTCATTAGTCATTAGTCTTGGGTCATTATTTTGACCATTGAAAAATGACACTCGTAATCTGACCCTCCCGGTATTGGTAAACTTGATGGCATTTCCCAAAAGGTTGATTAGCACTTGCCGGAGTTTGCCTTCATCTGTAAGGATGTACTGGGGTAGATTGGGGGCAAGTTCAAATGAAAGTGATAGTTTTTTTGCACTTGCTCGTACCTGAAACATCTCCTGTAGACTTTGTAATACTTGATACAGGTCAAAGGATGCAGGATTTAAAATAATGCGTCCAGCTTCGATTTTGGACATTTCCAGCACATCGTTAATTAGGTTGAGCAGATGTTCTCCACTGCGGTTGATGGTTGCTAGAGAGTCTCGCTGACGTTTGGTGAGGCTGTTGTCTCGCTCCATTAACTGAGCAAAACCTAAGATAGCGTTTAGTGGTGTTCGCAATTCATGGCTCATGTTTGCCAAAAAAGCGCTTTTCGCCCGGTTGGCAGTTTCTGCGGCTTCTTTGGCAACCCGCAATGCTGCTTCTGCTTTGTGACGCGATCGCCCAATGGCAATTAGCTCACCCACTCGTTGCAGTAAGTTAATATCCTCCTGTTTCCAATTTTTAGAGAAGTTCACAACATCAGTTCCCAGAAATCCTACTACTTTGCCAACGTGGATTGTCGGTACAACAACAACTGACTGAATAGATTGGTTCTGAAATAATGCTTTTTCTGCTGCTGCTTCTAGAGATAGCTTGGCAACATCGGAGATTTGTATGGATTGGCCGGCAAGGATTTGATTGTAGAACCAGGGAAATGACTCAATAGCTGAACTCGTGGCACCACCAAATAATGGTTCGATGCCAGCAGCACGCCACTCATGGACAATATCAAACTGCCATTGTTGCTCTGAGTATTCAAAGATACAACTTCGTTCGGTTCCTAGAAATTCAGCGATCGCTTGCAGGGTAAAATTGATCGCGGTGTCTGCATCCTGGTCGATAAATTGGCGGGAAATCCTGTTAAGCAAGCTGTCTACCTGGGCACGACGCTGAAGGGTTGCTTCGGATTGTTTACGTTCAGTCAGGTCTTGAACCACCCCTTGAATTAGCTTGCGATCGCCCAACTCAAACACAGTTAAACAGACCTCGGCCGGAAAGTCTGTGTTATCTGCACGACGGTGAACCCACTCAAAACGATTTCTGCCTTGCTGGTAAACCAGAGCAACCTGTTGTTTGGCAAGGCTAGATGAAGTTTGACCATTTGGTTGCAGTGGTGGCGAAAATTCACTAGGATGCTTGCTTAAAAAATCTTGCCGAGAATAGCCAAATAGTTCTTCTGCTGCCCGATTGCAATCAAGGGGAATTCCCTCTTCCTGTAACATAACAGCAATACTAGTTGATTCGTAAAGGGCACGAAATCTGGCTTCTGATTGTCGCAAAGATTCTTCCGCAAGTTTGCGTTCGCGTAGTGCAGCTTGCTGTTCGCTAATATCGGTAATGACGGCATCTATACAACCATCCTCAGCACTCCATCTCAGCGATAGTAGTCCCCAACCAAGAGATTTATCCCGACGACATAGTTGCACTTCAAAGTTACGTACCTCGCCCTGCTGTGCCATTTCTGCCAACAGTTGTTGGCGATCATCTGGATTGGCGTAAAACTCTGTCGTGAATTGCTTGCCAATTAAATCTGTGGCGGAACTATAACCCAAAATTTCGGCTTGACGTTGGTTGGCTTCCAGAAACAGCCCATCTTCTAAGCGAATGCGAGCAATCCCCACTTGAAAGTTTTCAAAAATGTTGCGATATTTCTGTTCGCTGCGACGTAGAGCTTCTTCTGCCTGTTTGCGCTCGGTAATATCGCGGAAGTACCAAATTCTACCGTAGTAATCTTCTGTTAGCGATCGCACAGATGCAGAATAACGGTCTAGAGTCCGTCCATCTTTCAGACGAATTTCATCCTGGCTAATTTCTTCTGGATGGGCGTAGAGATACTCAACTTTTGCCAGAAACTCCTGTGGCTGTTTTAATTTGTCGAGTGCTAATTCCAGTAATTGCTGATCGTTATTAATAAATGTTTCTGGAATTTGCCATAACTGACAAAAACGTTGATTGTAAGATACTATTTGAGCATTTTCATCAACAACTAAAATTCCATCAATTGAACCTTCTTGTTGGGCTTTTAGTATAGCATTACTGCGGTGTAAATCTGCCTCTACTTGCTTGCGATCGCTAATGTCAGCAACCACCGCTTCCAGACAATTATCTTCCAAATTCAAACGTAAGGAAAACAAGCCCCAGCGATCCTTACCGTTGCATTGACGAAACTGTAGCTCAAAGTTGTTAAGTGAACCTTTTTGACGCAGTTCAGTTACTATACGCTGGCGATCGCCTGGGTTGGCATAAAAATCTGTGGTAAATTTTGTGCCACTAATTAAGTCTTCTACAGAACTGTAGCCTAATAACTCGGCAAGGCGTTGATTGGCATCTAAAATCAGCCCATCCTCAATTCGGCTACAAAGGATACCAAATTGAGAATTCTCAAACAGGTTGCGAAACTTTTGCTCACTTTTGAGCAAAGCTTTTTCTGCCTGTTTGCGCTCTGTAATCACACGCGCAACGCTGATCAGTACTAAGTTTCCATTGATATCATCGGTTGTAGCTAAATTTGTGGCTTGCCACTGCCAACTACCATCCTTAAGTCTAGCTCTATACTCAACTTCCAAGCTCTCCCCTGTTGTTACTACCCTGCTGACTGCATCTAGACAACTTGATAGATCATCAGGATGAAGAAAATCCGCAAATGGTATACCTTCTAATTCAGTAGTATCATACCCTGTAAGCTTAACTAAATTGGGAGAAATGTAGCAGATTCGTCCTTCTAAGTCAATTAGAGAAATAATATCATTAGAATTCTCCACAATCCGGCGAAACTTAACCTCACTTTCGCTCAAGGCTTTCTCTACTTGCTGGCGTGCGGTAATATC
Source organism: uncultured Nostoc sp. (assembly GCF_964245445.1). Taxonomy (GTDB): domain Bacteria; phylum Cyanobacteriota; class Cyanobacteriia; order Cyanobacteriales; family Nostocaceae; genus Nostoc. Next base: position 886 of record NZ_CAXTNE010000353.1, on the reverse strand, counting down.
TCGAAAGCTCCAAACACGTCCAATAATTTTACCACCCTGAGATTGAGGTTGAGAATAACGCTCAAAAACACGCCCATCTTTCATCTCTACCAAATCAAAAGCTTCCTGTTCTGGGCACTCATAAAACAGTTGCTTGACTCTGGCAATAAATGCTTCAGGATCTCGCGTTTGTTCAGACATGAACTTGAATCGTTCATTGCTTTGAAAAGGTTGCAACAACGATTCTGGTATTGACCACATCTGGAGAAACTTTTGATTAAAAACTGCTACATTAAAGTTCTGATTTACAACTATAATTCCATCAGCAGTAGATTCCAGTGTCGCTTGCAAAAGAGATAAAGTTTCTGCTTGTTCCTGTTGTGCTAAGGAGCGTTCTGCTTCCCAGTGTTTTGCTTGAGTGACATCTCGAATTACTAGGATAGATGACTTGTCACCTCCTGCAATTTGGACGCAGTTGCCTGATATTTCTAAAATTAAGCAGCGATGTTTAACATCATGAAATTCATATTCTTCTGTGATTTCATATTCTCCCCCTAGAACCCTCATATTTGGATAGGACTCTGGTGAAACTGGTTCACCAGCTAGGCTCAGGAATAATAAGTCACTCAGCTTGGCATTGAGAACTAGAATATGTGGTTGGTTGACAAGTTTATCAAAAGCAGTATTGCACCATTGTATTTTGCCATCACTACCAGTCCAGACAATAGCATCAGCGATCGCCCCCAGCGCCACCTCCATCTTGCCCAAAATTGCCCGTAATTGGTTGACTAAATTAGTTAAATGTATGCTCATCGGCAAGACTCCTTTTTGAGAAAGGACAGGGGGATAAGGGACTTCCAAATAAAAATATACGATCGCTATAGAGGCAGGGGGCTCTTAGCTGGGG
>NZ_CAXTNE010000352.1:0-6818 GCF_964245445.1 uncultured Nostoc sp. | reverse complement strand
CCGGTTGATGCACTAGCGTTTAGTGTACTCTATCTACCTGCAATCTGCTGTAAATCAAACTGATTTTCTATTTTGTAATTGGTTGTGATGTTGGGGGAGTAATTCCTACTGAGTTTGATGTTGGTTGTGATGCCTGTGAAGATAGAATTTTTTTCACTTGCTGGTTATAAGTTTGCAAAATTGATTGAACCTGTTTCTGTTGATCTTGATTCAGATCCAAAGATGTTAACGTTGTTCTAATTCTCTGACGGGATTGCAGTGCTGCCTTAAATTTAGTCGTTTGGGATGGGTTTAATAGAGCCTGAATATCCTTATCTCTTTGCTGACGGGCCACTTGGATTTGTAGGCGCTGTTGATTTGTGAGTTTGATTTTTTGGTGTGATGCAGGACTAGTCTGAGTTTTTAAGGCTGGTGGTGTAGTGGTGGGATTTGAAACTGGTTGTGCCAAAACACTTCCGTGGAAGATGGTAGCAAAAGCGAAGATAGCAGAAAAGACAGATAAGCGCTTTATAGAATTAATGGGCATTTTGAAAAACTCCTCAATCATTTCATAGAATTGGACACATCAACTCAAGCTAACCTTAATAACTTGGCTGGCTAGCGAATAAACGTTAATATTGCATTTACTTGTGGAGTTGTTGTGTATTTATTATGAATTTGCTATGAATTTCTAGATGCTTACAGCTGATATCTTAAATTCATGAAAATTCAGCTATTGTAATATTCATTATCAATAGCTGTAGATTGAACAATGCTCATACCATTTCTTTATAAATAAAATAATATTTATTAAAAATTATACTCAGCCATTTTTAAAGTTTAGGTACTTGCCAATTAGGATTGATAAGACTTGTCATAATATGATCTTCCCATTGCCCATTAATCAATAAATAGTCTCTAGCATATCCTTCAATGACAAAACCGAGTCTTTTGAGTACATTGCCACTGCGACGATTGTGAGGCATATAATTAGCCATGACCCGGTGAAAATTTAACTCTTCAAAAATATATTGAGTAGCGGCTTTTAGCCCTTCTGTCATATATCCTTTACCTTGTTTACTTTCAGCAAGGCTATATCCCACATAGCAAAAATGAGCGACTCCTCGGACAAAATTACTAAAATTTACAGTGCCAATAATTACGGTAGGATTTTTTTTGGTAAAGATAAATAGCTTTAACGATTGACCATTAAGAAATTCCAGAAAATTGCTTTCTATCTGATACTGCCAATACTCTTGAGTAAAAAAACCATCAGCCCAAAGAGGGTAAAATGGAGTGAGATAGGTTTTGTTATCAATGAAGTATTTGAGAATTTGGGGTATATCTTCATGGATAGCCGCTCGTAAGAACAGGCGATCGCTTGTAATTAGTGGCAGTTCGGATATCATAAATTACTTAATCGGCGGGATCTCTTCCCGAAACATTCTCTAGATTTTGTAAATTCTCTCATACCGTGGTTTAGCAGCAGCAAGATGAGTTGTATTATTGTTCCAATTTGGATAATCAGTGGTGTAGATATGGGTTCTTTGCCGAAAATGTCATGCTTTCGCTTTACTTGCAACAGATAAACTGAGTATTTTGGCTGTGAATCTGCCATTCAACCAAAATCTTGATAAGCTGATGTCTAATATCTAGAGCGCAAGGATTGAACAAGAGGCAGGGGAGCTCTTAGCTGAGAGCAAGGGAGATAGAAAAGAATTGGGATTCGACCCAATCAATTCGAGAGCCACTTAATAGAAGTGGGGGACTCACACCCATGTTCCCCCCTTCATTCCACAGCAATTCTTGATAGGATCATTTCCCCCTGCCCCCTACCTCTTGGTTGAGAGCCAATGGGTGATAAAGCACAGTAAGCGGCATAACTTCGATAAAATCGCTTTGTCCAAACGCTGTACCGTAGGAAATTCAACCAAAAGACAGCTCAAGATTTAACCCAGTCTACAAGAAGGATAGTGATGTGGTGGGAATACGCTACGATTGGCAGGAATTAGAGATTCGGGCGATATACAACACGCCATTGCTAGAGCTGATTTATCAAGCTGCTAGCGTGCATCGCCGATATCATGACCCAACAAAAATACAAGTTTGTAAGCTTATATCTATTAAAACGGGAGGTTGCCCAGAAGATTGTAGCTACTGTGCCCAATCTTCCCGCTATAAAACAGAGGTAAAGGCGGAAGCACTCCTAGAAAAGGAAACGGTAGTTAACATCGCTCAGAAAGCGAAAGAAACTGGTGTTAGTCGCATCTGCATGGGTGCTGCTTGGCGCGAAGTGCGGGATAACTCACAATTTGAGGAAGTCCTGGAAATGGTCAAGGATGTAACCGCAATGGGTTTAGAAGTGTGCTGCACTCTGGGTATGTTGACAGCAAATCAAGCCAGGAAATTGGAAGAAGCGGGACTTTACGCCTACAACCACAACTTAGATACCTCGCAGGAATATTACAGCACAATTATTACCACGAGAACTTATAGCGATCGCTTAAACACAATTGAGAATGTCCGTCAGACAAATGTTACTGTATGTTCCGGCGGTATCTTGGGTTTGGGCGAAACTGTTGATGACCGGGTTGGGATGTTACAAACTCTGGCAAACTTACATCCGCATCCAGAGTCTGTGCCAATTAATATTCTTTCACAAGTACCGGGTACACCCTTAGAAAATCAGCCTGATGTACCCATTTGGGATATTGTGCGGATGATTGCCACAGCCAGAATTTTAATGCCAGCTTCCGATGTGCGTCTTAGTGCCGGTAGGGCTAGACTTTCTCAAGTTGAACAAGCTTTCTGCTTTATGGCAGGAGCCAATTCTATCTTTTCTAGCGACGACAACAAAATGTTGACAGTGACTACTCCCTGTCCAGATTATGATAGCGATCGAGAAATGCTGAACTTACTTGGTTTGGGAATGCGTCCGCCTTCCCAAAGACAGGAGAAGGTAGCAAGTCCAGCTGTAGTGGGATAAATATTTGATTTGGTGCAAAACATTTAGTTGAAAATTCAAATCTAGGCTAAATGTTTTTTTTCTAATTAAGCCAAGAGACGCGATTTATCGCGTCTTTGCTTTGCGATGTAGAATTTTCATCTTGGAGTGTAATTTTTAGGACTTACACATTGACAAGTTGGTCAAGATATGAATTAAGCGATACCAAGAAAAATTGTCAGGCGATCGCTATGATTTAGTACACATATATTAATAAGCAAATAATAAAAAGGTATTGCTGAAATTAGTAACAATAATCAATTGTGTAAAACAATCTTGAAATTTATTTGGGAAAATTAATGGATAGTGCATCAAATAAATACTATAGTTTATGAAATTTACTAAGCTTAATTATTGTCAATACTAATTATTTTTTCTTTCCACAACATGGGCAGTCAGTCCGTCTTGGTAAATCAATGAAATTAATTTTATTTGTGAAAAAATTATATTCACCTCTTCGATTTACCATTGCAGGTTTTAGCTCAGGCGCTTTTGAAGCAATACGTATTACTTCATTAACCACAAACGACGATGATATCCCAGTTAATGGAGCAAGATTTCCTATGTTACGCTGTGGTCGAGGAAGTTTTCTAATATTTTTTAACTCTGGTGCATTAATGTCTTCAAGCGTAAGAGCCATGCATTCAAAACAAGCTGTTTCATAAGGAAGGATGGTTGGCCCAATTAAACTTAAATGGAGATTATGCCCTCCTGCTATAATATAGGGAATTTTGCTCTTCATACAAGCTTTATGAATTAGGTTTGATGTGACATCAACATTCGGAAAATCTGCACAGTTAATTACTAAAATACTTTCATTCTTTATTTTTAAATAATTTAATATGTTTAATATTTCGTCCGATTGGGAAATAACTGTTGTTCTTTCACTAACTTCAACATTAGGTTGAATAGACTTTAGTCTATTTGATATTGCTGTAGTTTTTTTTAAACCTAAGTCTTTATATGTAAAAATTGAACGATTTAAGTTAGTTTCTTTAACTACATCATTGTCAATAAGTGTTAATTTATCTATTCCACTTTGAACTAAAAGAATAGATACCCAACTTCCAACTGCACCCAATCCTACTATAACAACATGATTATTTTTAACTTTATTCCAGACTTCAAAAATTGAAGTATAAGAAATATAATCTCCAAGAAAATTTAATACTCTGCGATAAGGAGTTTTCGCAATCTCTGCTGCGGTTTCCATATCCTCAATAAGACACTTAGAAGCAAGAAAATTTAAAAAAGAGCATATAGCTTCTTCATGATTATTGCCAAAATATTCTATAATAAACTTAACAGAATTAGTTCCATCCAATTTACTTATAATATCAGTTAATATAGGTTGAGAGAATACTACTGGAACTATTCGACGCGTATTAGATAAAAAGAAGTCAAACCTCTGATAAAATTCATTTTTTACATCAATAGGAACAAAACTTACAGATGGTCGGAGACGAAAATATTTATCTTTCATTATCTAAATTGCTGCATATATGACAGGTAGGATTTTTTTGAACAGGAAAGACTGATAAGTCGTAATCATCGAAGAGCAATTCTCCTCGTTCACCTTCAAATATACCTGTAGGATCAATAAAATAACGAACAATAGTCATTGCAGCTGTTGAAGCTGCAAGAACCGACAAAGATGCTAAACCCCCGAATGAGCTTCTTCTATCCTTAACAGGATGACTAATAGGCTTCCAATCTTTCAAAGATTCTTTAAAAAATGTATTATAGCAGTCTGCACAAGGAGTAACACCTGGTATTATTAACTCGCCTAAAGAGCCTAAATGTGCATCAAAACCACCAGCAATCATTAGTGGCTTTTTATGTTGAACACAATAACGAGACAGTTTTAAACCTGTATAACCGATATAAGGTTCATCAGCTGTATTAATAATACAATCCATGCCCAGTAATAAACTTTCTAAATCAGTATCTATTGTTAAAGCATGAGCAAAGACTTTTACACAAGCCTCTTGATCAATATCAAGAATCATTTGTTTGGCTACTTCAGTCTTTTGAAGATTTATTACCTTTTGTTCAAAAAATCCATGTCTAGATATATCAAATTCAGAAATAATATCGTAATCAACTAACAAGAAATTGTGAAATCCCATCATCACAAGTTCTCGACATAACCAACTGCCAATACCACCAATGCCAAATATTGCTATTTTAGCTTGATAAATTCTAGATTGGATTCTAGCAACTTCATCAGAGCTATCAGTAATATCAAGAAAAAAATTTAGTTGTCGCTCTAACCTTTTCTTATATAAATATGGTAAATTAATTTCTTCAATCCAATGTTCGTAATTAAGAATTCCTTTTTTATATAAATACTTAATAAACTCTAAAAACCCATTGTTCATTAAAAACTCTTCACATGAAGAGTTAGTTAAACGAGAGTTTAACTCTTCTACTGAAAACTCTCCTGTTAACCATGAAAGGCTTTTTATGAGTAAAGGGTGACACTGAACTTTTATTCTCTTACGAGTAGATAAATAAACAAAAGTAACGTCACTTTCAGACTCTAGATAAATATCAACTCCATCTCGAAGACGGGGTTTATATTTATTCCAATTTTCACTCATCAGTATTGTACCTGTCCGCCCTCAACATTAAGAAACTGTTCCCATTCATCTGCACTTCCTACAAAGTTTTCATCCCTTGAACAAGTACGGGTGCAACAATCCGAACGAGAACCCGAACATTCCTTTGTATAAGCTTCCCCTTTTGTCATCCCATCTTCAACAGTAATTTCGGCAAATCCGTACTGCTCAAGATTTTTTTGTATAATGTTACTCATCATTTACTATCCTTTAAATAGTGGTTACAGTGATTACCCTAATCTCACCCCTGACCGTATAAACCCAGAGAAACTAAAAATATATGCGATAAAATTACCTTAATTTTATTGGCTTTTATCGCTAAATCAAGGCTTGAGCTTTTATTCGGAGTATCTGAAACTACATTATTGTTTTTCGGTGCAAGATGTGAGATCAATCATTTCAAACTGATTTTAGCGCTGTAAAAAAAAATCAGCAACAAATTTATGTGATCTTTATAAAGTTTTTTCTTTTATAGATAAATCGACCAGAAAAACGGATAACGTCCAGTCCTCTGTTGGTGTTTACGGCATGGCAATTGGCAATCGGCGGGATCATTCTTTTACCTATTGCCCTAGTTGTTGAAAAACCGTTGACTCACCTGAGTGTGGCAAACCTATTGGGATTTGTCTATTTGGGTTTGGTGGGAACTGGGTTGGCTTATATGCTCTGGTTTCGCAAAATTGAGCGATTAAAAGCAACAGCTGTTTCTTGCTTGGGATTGATGAGTCCCCTAGTTGCAACACTGATGGGATTTATTGTGTTACATCAAACGCTAATGCCAATTCAACTAATTGAAGCAGCGATTGTACTAGTGAGTGTTTTAGTGGGACAACAAACTAATCGATTAGGCGATCGTTCGACTACCTACAAAGTATCGTCTAAAAAATTACTTTAGTTCAATACGGTTTGCTATTGATTAATTGAGTTAAACAGATTTATCGCCAACTTTTGGATGCTATTTTTAAGCACATTGAGGGATAGGCAGAATGCCCGTCCCTCAAAATTCATAGGTTGATAAGTTCGATCTGTCTGTCGATTAAATTATCTTGGCAGTCCGCAGACCGAACAGCAGACCGACAGCCAAACCAAAGAACAAAGCTAAAAAGCCGATGTAAGCTGCAATCGCAAACATTTATTTTTCTCCACAATACTTCCTAAATCTATTGAATCATTAGTCATTGGTCATTGGTCATTTGTCATTGGTCATTGGTCAT
>NZ_CAXTNE010000351.1:0-6872 GCF_964245445.1 uncultured Nostoc sp. | reverse complement strand
CCCCTGCCCCACTCCCCAATGACTGACCCTTATGCTTGGCTAGAACAGTCCTTAGCAACAATTCATCGGGCTGACTGGTATCGTTCAGTACAACCTATCAACGGTCGTCCGGGTGCAACGGTGATTTTAGCTGGGCAAGAGGTAATTAATTTTGCCAGCAATGACTATTTGGGATTGACTGGGGATGAGCGATTGATGGCAGCCGCAACTGCTGCGATCGCAAAATTTGGCACTGGTAGTACTGGTTCTAGATTACTCAGTGGGCATCGGGAATTGCACAGAAGATTAGAGGAGGCGATCGCATGTACCAAACAAACAGAAGATGCCTTGGTATTTAGTTCAGGGTATCTAGCCAATTTGGGTACAATTACCGCTCTTGTAGGCAAGCGTGATTTAATTTTATCTGACCAGTACAATCATTCCAGTCTAAAAAATGGAGCGATTCTCAGTGGTGCAGTATTTGTGGAATATCCACACTGTGATATCGCAGTATTAAAAACTCAGTTGAGTCAACAACGACAAAACTACCGACGCTGTTTGATTCTTACTGATACTGTCTTCAGCATGGATGGCGATTTATGTCCGTTGCCAGCATTATTGGATCTCGCTGATGAATTTAACTGTATGCTGCTAGTTGATGAAGCTCATGCCACTGGGGTACTAGGAAAAACTGGCGCTGGGTGTGTGGAACATTTTGGATGTACAGGAAAGCAGTTAATTCAAGTTGGGACTTTGAGTAAAGCTTTGGGTAGTTTAGGCGGGTATGTAGCAGGAAGTAACGCCCTAATTGACTTTTTGCAAAACCGCGCACCCACTTGGATTTACACCACTGGGCTTTCACCTGCTGATACGGCGGCGGCCTTAGCAGCAATCAAGATAGTCCAACAAGAACCGCAACGCCGTACCCAATTGTGGCAAAATGTACATTACTTAAAAAATTTGCTGCAACAACAGTTACCTAATCTAAAATTATTACCTTCGGAATCACCTATACTATGTTTTCAATTGTCCAATGCAACAGATGCCCTCAAAGCTGGAAAACAGCTAAGAGATGCTGGCATTTTTGCCCCAGCAATTCGTCCCCCGACAGTGCCCACAAGTCGGATTAGAATATCTTTAATGGCAACTCACAAAGCAGCACATATTGAAAAATTGGTAGCAGTGCTGAAGAATGTCAGTTACAGCGAATTTTATTAAATCATACTAGGTTGGGATTAATTGAAGATGCTTCTATTTATGCCGAACTCATTATATGGACATTGCGTCGCACCAAAAGTATCTGAAACTGACTGAATATAACCAAAAATATTTAGTCTACTTCAGTAGACTTTAGCTATTAGCCTTAAACTTTAATTCCAGGCGGGTGAGTCAAGCCTTCAGTTGAGTTATTTCTAGGCTTTTGTTGACACTAGTGAGAGATGCTAAACCCATACGAAATATGTAGTTTATTACCTAATTAATATTTTATATTTTTCTCAGTTTTTAAGCAAAAGTAAGATAAAATACTTTGGTAATTTAAGATATTGTATTAATTTATGAATTTTGTCAAAATATATACTCTCACAGCGTTATTTTCAGCATTTACGTTAGCCCAGGCAAACGCTACTGCTGTTACTGCGCCACCAATTGAGACACAGGTAAAGCAAGTAACACAGTGGTTTACTGGTTTGTTCGATAATTCCCAACAAGTGGCAAATAATCCTTCTGTTCCACCGATTACTTTGTCAAGTTGTAACGTGGAATTGATCGATGCCAACCCTGTACCTGGAATAGAGAATATTTATCTTGAACAAAAAAGTATTAATCGCTTCCGTCTTTATTCTTTTAGCCAAGACAATTCAGCAGTGAATCTCAGCATTCGTGCTTTTGAGCCAAACTATTCTGTTACTGGATTATGTAATCGACCAGAGTCGGAACAGACTATTGACTTTAGCAAAGTTTTGCCAACAAGCTGTAATTTAGAACTTTTGTGGGAACCGACTGATTACATTGGGAATAACTCTCCTAATGGCTGTCCCACAAGTTCTGGTGGTAAGGTGATTTCTAGTGTAACTGTCTCTCAAAATGGCATCGACTCTTTAGACAAGATTTTTGGAGCTAATGATAACTTGCTTTTCGCTACGCCGATTGAGTTTCGCCGAGTTAACTCTATTGCTGAACCCTCTTTTACATTAGGAATACTAGCTCTAGGCGTCTGGGGTACAAGCAAAACAATTTTACGCAAACACAAACAGAAATCGACAGTCAAATAAGAGTCTCTGGTTGATTGTAATTTCTTGAAACCAGAAGAGATATAGGATATTTAAAATCATCTTTATTTTGACATTTGTTATAAACTTGGGTTACTGCATTTCTTGGAATTGAGTATTTATCAGCAGCAAACCAATGTAATAGATAAGATGTAGAAGATTATAATAAATTCTGGCTTTAGATACTATATTACCGGGTAATTAACCTCTTACAAAAGAAGTTTTCTAAATAAATAAAAATCTATCTGGAGATAAATTACTAAAAGTTGCAAACTAACGTAGTGTGTATAGAGCCTATGCAATAAGTATTGGTTATTCCAAAACATTTTCATGCCCCATATTCGTTATTCCGAGTTACTGCGTTATGGCATCGTTGTATTAATTGTCGCACTTGTATTAGTGCTGATGTTGATGCTAGACCCCTGGTTAAGCATGAAGGGAACTTCTTTCTTGCTGTTTTTTAGCGCTGTAATGGTGAGTGCTTGGTATGGTGGTTTGAAATCAGGGCTGTTAGCAACTTCCTTGTCTGCGTTACTAAGTGGTTACTTCTTTCTCCTCCCATCTGATAATCTGAGTTTTGACTTATCCAATTTTGTGCGAATTGGGTTGTTTGCATTACAAGGATTGCTCTTTAGTATTTTATGTGAGGCATTAAGGACTACTAAAAGCTGGGCTGATGGTAATCTTCAAAAGCTCAGAGTTTGTGAGGAGCGATTTCGATTAGCGTTAAGTAGTTCAGATATAGTGGTATTTCAGCACGATCGCGATTTGCGATATCAGTGGATTCATAATCCTCAAGGTCTAAACACTACTGAGGAAATACTGGGTAAGTCCGACTATGAATTATTTCCAGCCTTAGTAGCAGAGCAATTGAGGGCAATTAAGCAGAAGGTACTAGAAACTGGTATTTCAACCCGTGAAGAGGTTTATCTGACAATTAGTGGAGAAAACCGTTACTACGATTTGCTGGTTGAACCGCTAAGGGATGTAGACAATAGCATTCAAGGTATTATCTGTGTAGGTGTAAATATTACTGAGCGCAAGCAGGCTGAAGAAAGACTTCGCCATATCGCCCAAATTAGTAGTTTACTGTCTACTTCGCTAGATTACGAAGAAACCTTAGAACAGATCGCCAAAATCTCAGTTCCCCAGCTTGCTGATTGGTGTAGCGTTGATATTTTAAATGAAGATGGTTCTATTCGCCGCCTACCCATTGCCCATGCAGACCCATCCAAAGTGGAGTTAGCGCGTAAACTTCAGGAGTATGCAATAGATTATAAAAGTGCAAGTGCAATTACTAGAGTACTGCAAACCGGGCAAAGCGAATTAATCTCAGAGGTATCTGACTCGCTATTAGTGGCAAGTACTCAGAATCAGGAACACTTAGAACTTGTTCGGCAATTGGGAATGAAGTCTGTGATGATTGTGCCGTTAATCGCACAAGGGCGAGTACTCGGTAGCATCACCTTTGTAACGACTCAATCAGACCGTCGCTACGATCGCTCTGACCTAACTTTAGCAACAGATATTACCCATCGTGCTGCCTTAGCAGTGGAAAATGCCCGCCTTTATCGAGATATGCACCAGGCTTTAGTCCATTATGCTGAATCTCTATCTCTTCTAGATGCGCTCTTAGGAGCTGCTCCCGTTGCCGTATGCTTTTTGGATCGGGAACTGCGATATATTCGAATTAATCAAGTTTTCGCTGACATTAACGGTTTGACTGTAGAAGAACATCTAGGACGCAAATTTGGGGAAGTGTTGCCAAAGATGGCGGCTGAGTTGCAGCTACTGTTACAGCACGTTTTGGATAGTGGAGAACCCCTGCTGAATGTGGAAATCAGTGGTGAGACAAGGGGACAACCTAGAAGGTACGGCTGCTGGCTGGGCAACTATTACCCGGTAAATAACACAATGGGCGAAACGGTAGGAATTGGAATTATTCTGGCAGAAGTGACAGCGGCAAAGCAAACAGAAGTTGCGTTGCGGGAAAGCGAAGAAAGGTTCCGGGCAATGTTCAACCAGGCAGCTGTGGGCATTACTCTAATAGGATTGGATGGACGATTTCTGCAAGTTAATCCTGCTTTGTGCGAAATTACTGGGTATAGCCATGAAGAGTTAATTCAAATGAACTTTCAGGAAATTAACCACCCTGACGACTTAGAAGTTGATTGGCAGAATGCTCGGCGAGTTTTGGCAAAAGAAATTAGTGGTTATTCCTTAGAGAAGCGCTACATCCGCAAAGATGGTTCTATAGTTTGGGTAAACCTAACTTCATCAGTAGTTTGGGATGCTAACGGACAACCAAAGTATGCATTAGGGATTATTGAAGATATTAGCGAACGGCAAGCCGCGCTGCGCGAACGCAAACAAGTTGAAGCCACACAAGAGTTTCTAGTCGAAGCCAGCATCTTACTAGCTGCCTCATTTGATTATGAAATCACCTTGAAAAGTGTGGCTAATCTAGCAGTTCCTACCCTAGCTGACTGGTGTATTGTAGATGTTTTCCAGGAAGATTGGTCAAGTAAACAAATTGCGATCGCAATTACCGATTCCACAAAACAAAATACTTTAGACGAAATCCAACGGCGTTATCCACCCAAAACCGAAGCAAAACAGCTTGTGTGGCAGCTACGGCTAGGAATATCTGTCTTTTATCCGGAATTTTCCGACTTTTATCTTGTACAGATGGCTCAAAATGAGGAACATCTGCAATTGCTGCGAAGCCTGGGTATTCGTTCTCTAATGGTGATTCCAGTTCGTTCCCGTGGGCAATTATTTGGAGCAATCTCTTTTTTTACAGCCGAATCAGATCGGCACTACCAACAAACAGACTTGGCTTTAGCAGAAGATATTGCTCGTCGGGCGGCCACAGCCATCGACAACGCAAGATTATACCAGGAAACTGAACGGTCTGTCAATCGCACCATACTTTTACAAAGAATAACTGCTGCCTTTTCGGAAGCCTTAACTCCCCAACAGGTAGCCGATGTAGTGGTGAACCAAGGCATTGCCGCCTTGGAAGCTACTGGTGGTTCCGTTGTCTTACTTAGTGAGGGAGGTACTACCCTAAAAGTTGTGCAAGCAATTGGCTATCCGCAAACACTTATAAATACTGGGGCAACTTTTCCCATCACAGCACCTAACCAAATAGCAGAAACAGTCAGAACTGGGCAGCCGGTTTTTTTAGAAAATTTAGCAGCCATGATTGCTAGATATCCCAACTTAGCAGATGTTGTGACTGTTATAGCGAATAATGCCTGGGCTTCTATTCCCTTGGTAGTAGAAGGTAAAGTAATTGGGGCTTTGGGATTAAGCTTTACTACTGGACAAATATTTAATGAAGAAGACCGGGGATTTATGTTGACACTAGGACAGCAGTGTGCCCAAGCGATCGCCCGCGCTCAACTTTACGAAGCCGAAAAAACTGCAAGGGCACAAGCCGAGACAGCCAACCGGATTAAGGATGAATTCCTTGCTGTCCTTTCCCATGAACTCAGAACTCCCCTAAATCCGATTTTAGGATGGGCGAAGTTACTCAGAACCCGCAAGTTTGACGAAGCCACGAGAATCCGGGCATTGGAAACAATCGAGCGTAATGCCAAGTTACAAACCCAACTTATTGGAGATTTGCTTGATGTTTCGCGGATTTTACAAGGTAAAGTCAGGTTAAATCTTTATGCAGTGGATTTGAAAGTAGCGATCGCATCTGCACTAGAAACGGTGCGTTTAGCAGCCGAAGCCAAGTCAATTGAAATTAAAACGGTGCTAAGTAATGATATCGGCAAAGTTCTGGGTGATGGCGATCGCTTGCAACAAGTAATGTGGAATCTCCTCTCCAATGCCGTTAAATTCACACCCACAGAAGGACGAGTAGAAGTACGTCTAGAGCGAGTTGAGTCAGAAGCCCAAATTCAGGTGATTGATACAGGTAAGGGAATCATGCTGGAATTTTTGCCTTACGTATTTGATTACTTCCGACAAGCAGATGCCAAGACAACCAGGATATTTGGCGGGCTGGGATTGGGACTAGCAATTGTGCGTCATCTAGTAGAACTTCACGGTGGTACAGTTCAGGCAGAGAGTCTGGGAGAAGGACAAGGAGCTACCTTTACAGTCAGACTACCTTTGCTGAAAAATTCTGAGTTACGAGCTAGCAGTGATGAGGCTTCTCAACCAGAACTCAGTACTGACGACACATTACTTGCTGGAGTAAAAATTCTGCTTGTGGACGATCAAGCTGATGTGCGAGAGTTTTTTAGCTTTGCGCTAGAACAATATGGCGCAACTGTAACCCTAGCTGAATCAGCAACTGAAGCGTTGGAAATACTAACTCAATTCAAGCCAGATATCCTGTTAAGCGATATTGGAATGCCCTTAATGGATGGTTATATGCTGCTACGCGAGGTGAGAAAATTACCGCCAGAACAAGGTGGGCAAATTCCCGCGATCGCATTGACAGCTTATGCTGGAGAGATTAACTACAACCAAGCAATCGCAGCAGGATTTCAAAAACACCTACCGAAACCCGTCGATCCAGCAGATTTAGCTAGTGCGATCATCAATCTCATCGGACAGAATCAACCTTAAAGAAGGCAGGAGGGCTTGCTCAAAGAAGAGGAA
>NZ_CAXTNE010000350.1:0-6874 GCF_964245445.1 uncultured Nostoc sp. | reverse complement strand
AGTTGAGAAGTCCATTTCATCATTTTTTAAATCTTATTTAGCGACAAGTCTAATGTCTAATTCCCAATGCCCAATTTAAAGTGCTTGTCGTTACCCACATTTTTGTAAAATTCAAAGTGTAACCCTGACTGATATCCCGCCCAGAACTAAAGTTCCGGGCTAATAGCTCAAGTCCACTAAGCGTGGACTAAAATTTTCGCTTTTACAGAGTATAGCTATTTACATTACTTAAAATCTTCTATTTAGTCCTCTTGAGAGGACTTTAGCTATTAGCCTTGGAATAAATTCCAAGGCGGGATGGCAACGAAGCAAAGATTTATAAAGATGTTGATAATAACAAGATTTAAAATGTCAGCATTTCCAAATCTAAATCTGATGCTACTTGAGCAAGTTTATTTAAATCACCCAGGTTATCTAAATATGGTAAGCAGCCTAAAACTGGTGTGTTAGTGAGTGATTGAATCAATTGGTGCGGTGTCCAGTCGGCTATTTCTGCATCGGTTCGTCTTTGTACGCAGTTCAGCACAATGCCTTTAAGATTGATGCGCGATTGTCTAGCTAATGCTACGTTCGCCACTGCTTGAGCGATCGCACCTAATCTCACTGGCACTACCAATACCGTTGGTAAATGCCATTCTCCGGCTAAATCGGCTACGGTTAATTCTTCAGTTACAGGCGAACCTAACCCACCCAAGGCTTCTACAAGCACAAAATCACGTTGCGATCGCAATTTAGATAAAGCTTGCCAAACTACTGCTAAATCTATTTGGCGATTTTCTCGTGCTGCTGCGATGGGAGGGGCCAGAGGTGCTTGAAAGTACAATGGTGTAATTTCTTCTAAAGATTGTTCTAGTGTAAATAGCTTTTGATACCACTCGCGATCGCCAATCCCCGATTGAATCGGTTTCATGATTCCCCAGCTACGCTGCGGATAATATTTTTGCCAATAGGCTGCTAATGCTGTTGTTAAAACAGTTTTACCAGCTTCGGTATCAATTCCAGTAATTAGTAGTGTGTTTAACATTAATTTCTTTGGCCAGAAAATGGTTGTGTTCCATCAACTGGCGGAAAACTTGGTGTTTCACCAGTAGTCGGAATTGGCGTAGGTGTCTCTGTCGGAATTGGGAAGGGTGTTTGTGTAAAAACTGGGGTGGGTATCTCTGTTGGAACTGGGGTAGGTGTTTGTGTAGGTATTGGGAAGGGTGTCTCTGTCGGAATTGGGGTAGGTGTTTGTGTAAAAATTGGGGTAGGTATTTCTGTTGGAATTGGGGTCGGTGTTTGTGTAGGTATTGGTTTGGCTGGTGTTTCTAATGCAACAGTAAAACTGTAATTGCTTTCGGGAACTCCTGGAACCAGTGTTAACTCAATAGTATATCTACCAGTAACCAGCAATGGTCCTTTATATGATGTTACTTGTTGAACATTCTGATCAATTGGTTGTTGATTGGGACTGAAGACTGTTAGCAAAACGCTGCTTCCTGAGTCAATAAACGCAGTTAAATTGTCACCTTCCTGCCCAAAAAAAGTGTAGCGGATGATTTGATTTGTTTTGAGAGTATCTGTAACCGTGGTTGGGTTAGATGCTTTAAGATTGAGCCGCCTACTAGATATAATAGGTTGCTCGGGGGTGGGTGTGGATGTGAATGTAGTACCACCAGAAATAACTGGTGAAGGGAAATTTTGTGGAAGCGTCTGTGTTGGTGATGGTTTTGACTGACTGCGGATGGAACTTACTAAAGCCCAAGAACCAAATCCGGCTATGATCACTACAGCAGTGCCAATCGCTGCGATCGCTAACGGATTATCCAAGACTGAGCTAGTGGAACTTGGTGGAATCATAGGATCGGGTTGTTTCTTGGGCGAAGCTGCTGGTGTTACTGAGTCAGGACGGCGGCCAACAGCGATTGTTTGCAAGTTAGATGTATTCAAGGGCGGAAGATTGACTTGCTCTAAAGATTGTAGTGCTTGAGATACACTAGCAGCACTTTGATAGCGATCGCTCGGTATATGGCTTAACATTCGATTCAAAACCTGAGCAAATCGTGGATTAACTGTTACCCACCGTTGCCAATTCCAAGTTAGCTGGTTTTCGTCAAATAACTCCCTTGGTTCTTTACCAGTCAGCAAAACAATTGCTGTTACTGCTAATGCATACAAATCACTACTAGGATAAGCTCCCCCTGTTTGCATTTGTTCACTAGGAGAGTAGCCTAATTTTCCCACACTGGTTTCTGGCATTGCGCTCTCTGGCGATCGTAAACGAGTTGCCAGTTCTTTTACCACCCCAAAGTCAATTAACACAGGTTTAGCGTCACTATCTCGCAAAATAATATTTTCTGGCGAGATATCTCGGTGAATAATCCCTCGACTGTGAATATGCTCTAAAACAGGCAGCAACAACTTTATCAACTGCAATACTTCAGCCTCTGTGAAGGTTTGACCCACAGCTTGACGTTCAGCCAGCAGAGCTTGATACGTTTGACCTGCAACGTAGTCCTCCACCAAAAATAAACGTTGGTCTTGCTCAAATCTTTCCCGGAATTTCGGGACTTGTGGGTGTTCAATTTGATATAAAATAGCGGCTTCTCGGTGAAAAAGCTCTTGTGCCTTCTCCCAAGCCAAAGCCTCCGTTGCTGTTGAAATCAATTCTTTGATCGCGCAAAGTTCGTTAAAGCGCCTCTGGTCTTCTGCCAGATAGGTTCTACCAAATCCTCCTTGTCCGAGAATTTGAATTATGCGATAACGGTTTTGCAAGACAGTGCCAACTGTAATGGGTGGTTGCATGATCGAATGATTGAGTGTAGTAGCAACTGAGGAGGAAGTCACCTACAAAGATTAAGTCCAAGAGGCGACGGACAGTTACCTGCGGCAATATTCTACTATACCCAATGGGTAAACCCCCACCAGAGCTAGGTTATTTCCTAGTCCATTTAACAGCCCCCAACCTCAATTCAATTTATCTTTCTGGAAAAACGAGAGATTTTAAAATATGCAAAATTAACTTGAGAATCCAGTTTATACAACTTGCCCATCTGTTTTTCAATCAATCCTTTGGGAAATAGATGTTCACGATTAACTACTATCAAAACTGTATCCGCACGATTTGTTAAATTGCCAATTTTTTCTGCAAAATTTTCATCAATAATCCCCTTCCTTAACTGATTCCCTAAATTTTGTCCATTCAGAGTTAGAGGATCACCATAGTATCTAAATAATTTGAGATTACCAAATAGAACTACAGATTTTGTCGAAGATGAACGATTTTTTATAATGTATTGGATTGCAGAGCGGTAGTCATCTTTCTTATAGCGATCGTTGAAGTAGTAATTAAAAATAGAATAAATATTTAGAACTATCAGAGATATGACAGATATTTGAGCAAACTGAAACACTCCATAGCGCTTTGAGCTAATACCAGTCCTTTGACTCAAAACTGATGGAATAAGCATAGCAAGTAGTAAGGAAAGATAATAAGAGTGACGCGGTACCCAATTAAATTTCGTGACTATAGCTAAAAGCAATCCTAGTAAAAATGCCATGACAAAAACAGAAGCAAAGAAGTAATCAGGATGCTGCTCTCTGTTATTTTTTTTATGTTTAAATAAAACTTTTATTAAAGCCAGAAAAAGTACAGTACTGACAATCACTAATAAAAGTATGTGAGGCCAGTAATGAAGCACAACCTGTACTTTATTATCGCCACGCAATTGTTCAGTTGAAGGCCCATATGTTGTCCCCACTAAAATTCCATATAACACAAAAATCATATTTTGAATTACGGGGAATCCTAAGCGAGAAACTTCAATGCTGTCTGGCTCAGTTGCTCCAGGTAGAGTCAGGTAATATAAAACTGGCGGTAAAGATAAAAACGCAGCCGGAATCCACCATTGTAGCCATTGCCTTAAATTTCTATAGATAGCAATATGAGAGAGACATAAAGCTACAGTGGAAAAGCAGAAATTAATATTAGTAAAAACTCCTATGGCAGTAAAGATACTAAATAGCCATATTGAAAGACCTCGATTATCTTCATTTTTAACTAATGCTGCGCTGAAGAAATATAGTTGAAGTGAAGAAATAAAAATTGCTAAGGCATAAATTCTTGCTTCTTGGCTGTAGTAAACACAGAAAGAACTGAATGTTATGATTACCAGAGACCATAAAGCGTGCTTTTTTCCATATATCCGCAAAGCAGTAAAGTAGATAGCGATAGTTGAGCCAATTCCTAAAATAGCAGAGAGTGAACGAAGGGCAAATTCACTTTCACCAAACATCTGATGCCAAAAATATAGAACTATAAAGTATAGTGGTTGAAATCTATCACTATTTTTTACGGTTCTTACGTTTGTAATGCTTTCTTGAAGTGTCGAGGCATCAGAAAGACTTAAGGTCAAACCCTCGTCAAACCAAAGACTCTGTTTTGACAACAGAAAAAAGCGCAGGAAAACACTCAAAATAATCACTATCAAAACAAATAGATAATATCTCGACCATTTCTGGTTTAAAACTTTATTCATAATTTTATTTCCTCTTGATGAAACTTCAGGAATCACTGCTGCACACTTTATTTCAATCAAACTTTCAAAACAAAAAATTAAGTAACTGCTTCAAATCAATATAATCAGTTAAGCATAGTCTCACTGCTTACTTAAAGCAATTGCCCCGATCCCGCTCAACATCAAACCCGCTCCTAACCATTGCAAAAATAAGATTTTTTCTCGCAAAATTACAGCACCAGTGATCATTGTAAATATAATTGTTAATCCTATTACTATTGGATAGGCAACAGATAAATTCAGCTTTCCTAAAACTACCACGTAAAAAATTGTACTCAGTCCATAAGTACAAATCCCTCCTAGTAAATAGATATTTAAGGGATTTTGTCCGGCTCCTAGTTTCAATAGATTTTGAGCCAGTGTATTTAACCCTACTGTGATTAGAATCAGTAAACTAAAAATTATCTGGTTATTCATGGTGAAAATTTAGTCACTTGATAAGGTAAAATTTTTTGAGGAAAAGAGCAATTTATAAGAAGCTTTCATAGCCAGTAGCACCGTCAAAATCCCAAAGTTCTCCTTTAGATGGATAAGGTATCTGTACCCATTTACCAGCAAGTTTTTCCCACCATCGGGGCGGGTGCGGTAGACTGGCAACTTGGATGTAGCCACATCCACAAAGTAGTGAGCCGACAAAATCTGTATGTAAACTATCACCAATGACGATTACATGTTTTGCGGGTAGGCGCATATAAGTTATTGCTTGTTGAAATGCAGGGCGAAAGGGTTTTTTCGCTGGACTAAGTGCTTGAATATCAAGACGATGAGACCAATATTTGACGCGATAGCGACGTTTCCCATTTGAAAGGATAAAAAATTGTAATCCGGCTAACTTTGCTTGCGTAATCCAATCTTCTGCATAAGGAGATAGGTAGCGATCGTCTTCCGAAATAATTGTGTTATCTAAATCGAGAATAATTCCTTTAACGCCGCAAATCTTGATTTTCTCAATTTCTATCTGAGCTAGTGTATGGACATGTCGTGGAAGCTTATGGCGTTTATCTTTAAAACCTAATTTACGCCACTTCATCAAAAAAGCTTTGAAATTTTTCATCCAAAAATTCCCTTGCCGAAAATTCTATTAACCCATTTACTAGATTTATTCGATCAGCCCTTGATGTTTGAGCAAGAGAATCACAAAGCAAGTGATCACCCAACCAAGAACAGTTAATAGGATGGGTAAATCTTTTAATAAAACTTCTTCCGGTCTTTCACTGCGTCCACCTTGCTCAATACTGTCGTCACTGTGACTGGTAATTTCCTGAGGATCACTCAGCAGTTGATAGCGAAAAATTCCATAGAAAACAAACGGCAAAGTGAGTAGCATCCAAGAGGTGCGTGCCCCATGCAAGTATGGGCCTGCACTCCAAAGAGTATAGGTGATAACCGTACAAGTAGTGACGACATTTTCCATGCGAGCCAGTAGGGGCAAGGAATAGTATTTGAGGACAGAACGAGGCTTGTTGCCTTTAATTTGTGCTAACCGTAGTTCTGCTTTGCGCTTTTCAATACCCAAGAATAGCGCCAGCATTGCAGTGCAAATTAAAAACCAACTAGATAAAACAATCCCAGTAGCAGCAGCACCAGCGTATGCTCGTAGGACAAATCCGGTAGCGATCGCTCCAACATCCAAAATCACCATCCGTTTCAGTCGCAGATTATAGGCGATCTGCAACACGGCGTATGCAGTGATGGCTGCACCCAATTGCGGCGATCGCAACCACCCAAAAATCAGAGCACTACCCAATAGCACCAATGCCATACCACTAGCAACACGGGTGCTAACCAATCCAGCAGCAATTGGCCGCTTACATTTTACAGGGTGCTGACGGTCAGATTCAACATCTGCAATATCATTGATTAAGTAGAAGCCACTTGATGCACAACAAAATAATACAAATGCCAATAGGCTACCTAGTATAGATTGCAGATTGATGCTAAATGCAAACAAGGGTGCCGCAAACACTACTAGGTTTTTTGTCCATTGTCGCGGTCGCATAGCAGCTAGATAGTGCGCCGACTTCTTAGAACTAGTTAAAGATTTTTCTGCTACTGAATTACGTCGAGAGTCCATAAGTATTTCCCACTTTTATCTCTCAGGAGAATTTAGATTGAACAATTTTTCTGCATTTAGCAGCATTTAATTAAAATTTATTTTAGTAAAAATACTTACAAATCTTTACCTAGATGATATTACTCTTGTTAAGTAATGTTTTGGTATCATAAAGAATGTTTTCATTAAATCTTTATTTAAAATTTATTCAATGAACCTATCCCACTAATAATATTTTGTGAATCCAGATGTGGATAGTAGCGAG
>NZ_CAXTNE010000349.1:0-6936 GCF_964245445.1 uncultured Nostoc sp. | reverse complement strand
CCCCTGCCCCCTGCCCTCACTCCCCTGCTAGGCTAGAAATAGCCGATACAGAAAAGAGGGAATCAAGAACATGCCGCACACAATTGTTACAGAAGTCTGTGAAGGCGTCGCTGACTGCGTAGATGCCTGTCCAGTAGCTTGTATTCATGATGGCCCAGGTAAAAATGCCAAGGGAACTGATTGGTACTGGATTGACTTTGCCACTTGCATCGACTGTGGTATATGTCTCCAAGTTTGCCCAGTAGAAGGGGCAATTCTTGCAGAAGAACGACCAGAGTTGCAAAAAACTCCTTAATAGTCCATAGTCAACAGTCAATAGCTATTTTTAACTTGACTGTTGACCAATGACAAACGACAAATGACAAATGACAAATGACTATTTACTAGATGTCCAAAATGTCCATGCTGGATACATCAAAGATGTAGATATCCTGCAAGGAGTGAATTTCCGCGTTGCACCAGGCGAATTGGTAACTGTGATTGGCCCCAACGGCGCTGGTAAATCTACTTTAGCAAAAGCAATTTTTGGACTTTTGATCCCTCACACAGGGACAATTACCTTCAAAGGTGAAAATATGGTGGGGCTAAAGTCCAATGAAATAGTTCAGCGAGGAATGTGCTACGTACCGCAAATCGCCAATGTTTTCCCCTCCCTTAGTGTTGAAGAGAACTTGGAGATGGGTGCTTTTGTGCTTAACGTTCCCCTGAAACCAATTAAAGATAAAATATTTACTATGTTCCCCAGACTAAGCGATCGCCGTCGTCAACGCGGCGGTACTCTCTCTGGGGGAGAACGCCAGATGCTAGCGATGGGCAAAGCTTTGATGTTGGAACCTAGTTTGCTGATTTTGGATGAACCATCTGCTGCTTTGTCCCCGATTTTGGTGACACAAGTGTTTGAGCAGATTAAACAAATTAATCAGGCGGGTACTGCGATCGTATTAGTGGAACAAAATGCCCGTAAGGCTTTAGAGATGGCTAATCGCGGCTATGTACTGGAGTCAGGACGCGATGCTATTTCAGGCCCAGGTCAAGAACTGTTGAATGATCCTAAAGTGGGTGAGCTATATCTGGGAGCAGGTAAAAGACATTAATCCGGATTTTTTACTCTTGCCCCCATTCAACATAAGACCACTTTAATAAGGAAACTTCACCAGGCGATAGCAATGTCTAGGGCGGGCTGCGCCTACGCTATCTATAAACTAATACAAAAGCTATAACAATTCCTGCCACTGCCGCGACCGTCGTTTTCGATGCTCAAAGAATTCTCCCCAATAATCCTTGCGTTTCTAATCACATCTACAGCGAGTAAAAAGGTAAAACAGGACATTCATTCAGGAAAAAATGACTAAAATGCAAATTAACTGGATTGGGCAAAACCCCAATTCAACAGCAAGGCTTACTGAACTTCCTATATATAAAGTTCTGCATCAGTTTTTAATATACTGCTGAGTCGCAACAAATCCTGCAAAGCCGCTCTAGAGGAAACCTGGGGCGTTTTCTCATGGTATAAAAACGCCTATGTTTACCCAATCAAAATTGATTGAGTGCTTTTGGCAATTTGGCATCCAAATTTTTTCTGTTGCAGTTTTAATTTAGATATCAACAGGGTTACTGGGACATTGAGAAAATTCTACAAGGGATCGATTCCCGTCTCAAAAATCCCACCCAATGGCCAGTTGTTGACGCCCGTGTGAACTACCCTTTCAAGGTTAGATGCACTTAACAAGCACGAGCGTCACCGCTTCACCACAACTGGCTAGAAATCAAACAGAAAACACATAGTACAAATGGTCTAATATCATTTCACGAAATATCTGATATATAAGTAGGAGCGTATAGCTGTACGCTCCTACAGCCTAATTCATTATAATATTCCAAAAATTTTTGGCGGAGGTATTAACATACTAAAGCGATCGCTACCATTTACTTAATCTGTAGCTGTCTGAGTTTATTATTTGCCGACAGTAGTAACTTTTGAGCTTTAAGATAGGCTGTAGTACCATTTTGCACTTTTTCTAACTGATTAATAATACTCTGCAATTGGCTCAAAACCCGATTGTGCTGCACATCATGAGCATCAGCAGGAATTGAAGCTAACAAGCTTTCAATTTCTCGTTGTGCTGCCTCTAAAGCCTCCACAGCATCTGCCTCAGCTTGCCGCCTTACCTTAACTTGACCTAAATTAGCCTCATAAATTGCTAATAATTTCTGTGCCTCAGTATAACCAGCCACGTCTTTTGAAGGAATCTCTTTAAGCCGCCCAATTGCTTCTATCCACAAATTTTCTATTTGTCGCCATTCAGTTACGGTATGCGGTGGATTTTGACCAGCTTTGGCAGCTTGCCAGGAAAATTGCCGCGCTGCGGTAATTAAGGCACTGATGCGATCGTTCCCAGCGGCCAATCCAACAACTTCCTGAAACTCACGCTTATAATTATCTAGTTGATTTTGTACAGTTTTTCCTGCCAAAGTTTGACCAGGAATCTGCTCTAATTGATTAAGCGCTGTCTGCCAAGCAGCTGTTGCGGTCTGTTTATCAGTTGCTGTTGCCGCGTGTTCATATTGCTGTTTTGCATTTAATAAGGTCTGCATATTATTGGTAAGCAAGGACTGAGCATTCTTTTCTTGAAAAACTTTAGCTTCTAGTTGTCCAACTTGACTCCGAAATGCATTAAAACCGTAGATGCTAAAGTGCGAATCATACCACCAATATCTGTATTCAGACCAATCGTTAACAAAGGAAGTTGGTAACTGATCTAAATGTTTTTGTGCTTCTTGTAGCTTCTCTTCTCCCAAAGCCAAATCTGCTGGACTGGTAGCTTTTTCAATCAATTGTTCAGCTTGCTCGACTGATATCAATGCCTGTCGATAGTGATTATCCATACTTATATAGCTGGGTAGCAACAAAAAAGGTGCATGGAGCATCACCGGACGGCGAATCACCTGGTAAGGCTGGTTCGTCACCCAAATCACACCAACGGGAATACCGATAAGTATTGTTATCCAAATAAGTCTACTACCTATACCCCGCTTGGCTTTGCTATGCACTTGCTGAGAGAATTTTTTGAGAGCCTGCCTCTCTAGCTCCATTTCATGCTCTAATTTAGCTAGGTTTTTAGGGGTTAATGGTGTTGTAGATTGTTGGATAGGAGCAGATGGATCTATCCCAGAGCTATTTTGAGAATTTTTACGTAGAAAATTCCAGTTGATTTTGTTTAAAAAAGCCATAAATATAGCCAATACTGTGTTAAGTATTCCCAAAGAACACAGGAAATATATACATAGGGATGAATAATTAAAGGTTTGTAGTAAATACTTTAGTCCTGATAAAACTTGCTATGAGCGATGAATCGCTCACTACGAACTAGGATTTTCTTGTATGTTTAGTTATGCCTACATACTTAAGTGCTAAATTACGATGCCATCTGAAGATTAAATGACTCTTAAATCGTGTAAAAGGGTACTATTGCATCTTGCTTAAGTCTGATATCTTCCTGATAACAGCTTTGTTTTCTGGTAGATTGATGAGTATAATTAATGGATTTGTAGGGCGACGTAATTTCTTAAAATTTGCCAGTTTAGTAGGTATTGCAGCTACTGCTTTTGGTGATAGTTTTTGGAATACAGAGCAAACAGCTATTGCTGATATTCATTCAGACAACCCCAATCCAGTTAATCCTAATGAAGCTATCAGACGCTTACTGGATGGTAATCAACGATTTATCCAACAAAAACGTAAATATCCCGATCAATCATTAGAACATTTGCGATTAGTCGCTAAAGCTCAGTATCCCTTTGCCGCTATATTAGGTTGTGCAGATTCCAGAGTCCCTGCGGAAATTGTCTTCGATCAAGGACTTGGAGATTTATTTGTCGTGCGAGTTGCTGGTAATGTCGTCAGTGACACGGTTATAGGTAGTCTGGAATATTCTACAGCAGTTTTAGGTTCGCAGTTGATTGTGATTTTGGGTCATAAAAGATGCGGTGCAGTAGCAGAAGCAATCAAAAACGAACCACTTCCTGGCAGAATTGGTTTGATTATTGAGGGTATCAAACCATCTGTAGAAAGGGTAAAGTTAAGAACGGGTGATAATATGCAGAATGTAGTTATAGCTAATATCCAGTATCAGGCTGAAAAATTGCAGGAAAGCTCAACAATCTTAGCTAAATTGCTCAATGAAGGGAAACTAAAAATTGTCGGCGCTTGTTACGATATTGACACTGGTAAAGTCAACATTATTACTTGAAAATCTCACAGCTTTGAGGTGTAGGATTCTTCGTTTAATTATGTTGCAAAAAATTATTAGTTATAAAATATTGTTTATTGATAATCTTGAAAATTAATCAAATTCATTGCTCAACTTAAAAAAATATTCCTTATACCATTTAACAAAATACCTGTCACATATACATTGGTAGGGGCGGCGATGCCTGGGTTGGTCTACACTAATGCAAACTTACAAAAATTCAGAAAAACCCAAAAGCAAGGCACAGTCGCAGCTTGTAACAAATAAATCCGGCAGGGGCCATATAACAAGGCCGCCCGCCAGGAAGGTATAGTATATTCTGGCCATGTTTGATCAGGTTAGCGCTTATTTATAAAAAATAATTGCATATCCCTAGATACAATAACTAAATACTTTGGAAAACACAGTTAAGAAAAGTTACTAAATAGGTTAATTTCTAATTAAAACCAACAATTCCCCAAATGGGGAGATGAATGAGCAGGAGGGGCAGAGGGCAACAAGGAGGAGAATAAAAAATTGCCTCGTTTCTTCTCTGCTCCCAGCTAAGTGCCCCTCTGCCTCTTTCCAATGCCTAATGCCCCATAATATAAGAAAGCGCTTCACACTTCTTAAATAATCAGCTTTATTAGAACAATGGCAAGAGACTTGCGGGGATTCATTAAAATTTTAGAAGACAAGGGACAATTACGGCGAATTTCAGCTTTAGTTGACCCAAATTTAGAAATTGCTGAGATTTCCAATCGGATGCTGCAAAAAGGTGGCCCAGGGTTGTTGTTTGAAAATGTCAAAGGCGCTTCTTTCCCTGTGGCGGTGAATTTGATGGGAACTGTGGAAAGGATTTGCTGGGCGATGAATATGCAGCATCCAGAGGAATTGGAAACTCTGGGGAAAAAACTAAGTATGCTGCAACAGCCAAAACCGCCGAAGAAGATTTCCCAAGCGATAGATTTTGGGAAAGTGCTGTTTGATGTGCTGAAAGCGAAACCAGGGCGTGACTTTTTCCCTGCTTGTCAGCAAGTTGTACTTCAAGGTAATGATTTAGATTTAAACAAGTTGCCCTTGATACGTCCTTATATTGGTGATGCTGGCAAGATTATCACGCTGGGACTAGTAATTACCAAAGATTGTGAGACGGGTACTCCAAATGTAGGTGTGTATCGCTTGCAACTACAATCTCAGAATACGATGACGGTTCATTGGTTATCGGTGCGGGGTGGGGCAAGGCATTTGCGAAAAGCGGCAGAACGTGGGAAGAAATTAGAAGTTGCGATCGCACTTGGTGTAGATCCTCTAATTATCATGGCAGCTGCCACACCCATCCCTGTAGATTTATCAGAATGGCTGTTTGCTGGACTCTACGGCGGTTCTGGTGTGCAATTGGCGAAGTGCAAAACTGTAAATTTAGAAGTTCCCGCAGATTCAGAATTTGTTTTAGAAGGGACGATTACACCAGGAGAAGTTTTACCAGATGGGCCTTTTGGCGACCACATGGGTTATTACGGCGGTGTAGAAGATTCGCCATTGGTACGCTTTGAGTGTATGACGCACCGAAAAAATCCGATTTACTTAACAACATTTAGCGGTCGTCCACCTAAAGAAGAAGCAATGATGGCGATCGCACTAAATCGCATTTATACTCCAATTTTGCGGCAACAAGTATCAGAAATTATCGATTTCTTCCTACCAATGGAAGCTTTGAGTTACAAAGCGGCGATTATCTCTATTGATAAAGCATATCCGGGACAAGCGCGACGGGCAGCTTTAGCGTTTTGGAGTGCTTTACCACAATTTACATACACTAAATTTGTAATTGTTGTGGATAAAGACATAAATATTCGCGATCCGCGTCAAGTTGTGTGGGCGATTAGTTCTAAAGTTGACCCAGTGCGGGATGTTTTTATTCTGCCGAATACACCTTTTGATACCTTGGATTTTGCCAGTGAGAAGATTGGCTTAGGTGGACGTATGGGAATTGATGCGACTACAAAGATTCCGCCAGAAACAGACCATGAATGGGGTTCGCCTTTGGAATCTGATCCAGATGTCGCGGCGATGGTAGAAAGACGATGGGCGGAATATGGTTTGGCAGAGTTGCAGTTAGGAGAAGTAGACCCAAATTTGTTTGGTTATGATATGAAGTAGTATGCTATTCGTCACAGCAGTTATTAGATAACTGCTGTGACGAACTAATTACTAATTCGTAATTCGTAATTATTGGTGGAACACTACATTACGGGAAAAAAGATTGCGTTAAAAAATAGGAGTTAAATCAATGCTTTCTATATTTCCTGGAATGAACCCTTATTTAGAACATCCTGAATTATTTCCAGGATTACATCATTTACTCATTAGTGAAATTGCCAGATTTTTATCTTCACAACTGTGCCCTAAATATCGAGTTGCGGTATAAGTGCGGATGTATGAAACAACTGATGAGAATTCCTTGCTTATTGGTACTCCTAATGTAATAGTCAAAAATCGCCAGACTCTAATTGATTCCACCATTACAAATGTAGCAGTTGCCGCACCAACATCTGAACCTATAAAAGTCAAAATTTCAATGCCAGTGAGTATTAGGGAAGGATATTTAGAAGTACGATAAATAGAGACAGAGGTCTTAATTACTACTATCGGGACTTAAACAAAAATCAAGCCCAAATGTAGCCCAAACTGGCTTTATAAGCAG
>NZ_CAXTNE010000348.1:0-7037 GCF_964245445.1 uncultured Nostoc sp. | reverse complement strand
CCCCATTCCCCATGCAAACAACCAATCGCCAAGTTAATTCAAACTACGACCAGTCAACTAAAACCCCTCGGATTGCCACTGTTCACCGCACCACTGGGGAAACAACTGTGCAAGTTACCATCAATCTGGATGGTAGAGGAACTTGCACGGCAGCAACAGGCATTCCGTTTTTAGATCACATGTTGCATCAAATTGCCTCCCACGGGCTGATTGATATAGATGTCCAAGCCAAGGGAGACTGGGAAATTGATGACCATCACACTAACGAAGATGTAGGTATTACATTGGGCCAAGCTTTTAACCAAGCACTAGGCGACAGAAAAGGTATTGTCCGCTTTGGTAATTTTCTCGCGCCACTGGATGAAGCCTTAGTTCAGGTAGCGCTAGACTTTTCTGGACGCCCTCACCTCAGTTACGGCTTACAAATTCCTACTCAGCGTGTAGGAACCTATGACACCCAACTAGTGCGCGAATTTTTTGTGGCACTGGTAAATCATAGCCAAATGACACTGCACATTCGGCAACTGGATGGCATTAATTCCCATCACATTATTGAAGCTACATTTAAGGCATTTGCGAGGGCAACACGGCTGGCGGTGGAAATCGACCCTCGTCGTGCTGGTCTAATTCCCAGTTCTAAAGGCGTTTTGTAAAGCTAATTATAGTTACTGACCAGGACTAATATTTATAGTGTTAATTCAGCTAATGTGTTTGCGATAATTGACACACTGCTCTGTGATGGTTATTATCAGCCTATCGGGTAACTTGTAATTAGTGCCAAGCTGGTAATTAGTAATTGAACCGAGATGAAGTCTGTTGCAGATGACCCTGATTCTCAACTTAATACGACGGACACTCCGCCAGTAGTCCTGACTTCTGAGTTGCGAAAAGTCTATCGCACTGGTTTTTGGTTAAATCAAAAAGTCGTATCTCTCAAAAACTGTTCTTTAACAGTTTATAAAGGCGAAACCTTTGGGTTGCTAGGGCCAAACGGTGCTGGTAAAACCACCCTTTTAAAATTGTTGCTGGGGATTATTCGCCCTAGCTCTGGACGGGGATTATTATTGGGTGAGCCACTAGGTGATCGCAGTGTTAAGCAACATATCGGCTATCTGCCGGAAAATCCCTATTTGTATGACTATCTCACTGGCTGGGAATTTTTGCAGCTAGCCGCCGACCTATTCCAAATTCCCCAAAGTGTCCAACGCCAACGCATTCCCCAACTGCTGGAATTAGTGGGTTTATCCCAAGCCGATGCCCGCAAAAAGCTGCTGCGTCGCTATTCTAAAGGAATGCTACAGCGTGTTGGTATGGCACAGGCGCTAATTAACGAGCCAGATTTAGTTTTTTTGGATGAACCGATGTCTGGTCTTGATCCTGTGGGACGCTACCAAATGCGGGAAATTATCCTGGCGCTAAAAGCTGCTGGTAAGACGATTTTTTTCAACAGCCACGTTCTTAGTGAAGTAGAACAGATTTGCGATCGCATTGCTATCCTCGCTCAAGGTGAATTAATTTGCTCTGGTTCTCTCAATGAACTCTTAGGCAGAAACAACACATATCACGTCAAAGGTCAAGGTGGTGACTGGGAAATTCTTCAAAAATGGATACCCACTCTCAGATTTGAACCTGATGGTTCCTGGCAAGGTACGCTACGAGACGATTACTATGATTTTCTCGCCAGCCTTCGTCTCATGGAGGGTAAAATTATTGCCATGAACTTGTCGCGTTACTCCTTAGAAGAGTTTTTTATTCAACAAATCCAAAGCAAAAATAACTCGTTTAATTAATCTTGTTGCCAAATAGTAAATTTTGGGTTGGCTTGAGCAACAAAGCCCAAAAATTCTGCCTTTTTGAGTTTATCTTTTTCAAGGCAACCCACAAAAAATAAAATTCCGATCTATTTTTAAGATTATTTGTATTTATTTAATGAACTTGTTCATAATCTTGATAGTTATAGTAGGTTTTAAATCGCGCTAAAATTTCATAAAATTGACTTTTACAAGAAAATTTTATTGGTCAGTACCTTATTGATTAATAGTGAATTTGTAGTATAAACTGCGCTTATTGGCGTAAATCCTAATATTTTTGAGAATTCCTATATTGAAATTTGCTTAACTTTAAATTAACTTCACTAAAAATTCAAATTCAATAAACAAATTTCCTCCGGAAAATGACACTTTTCGAGGAAAATAAGAGTGTCGGGGAACTTGAATACTTAGGTATAGTCCAAATAAAAATGTTTAGACAGTACATTATTGATTGTAGTTTCAGAGTCTCAGGTAAATATGCTTAATACAAGTTTGTTTAAATTCCTAACTCAGCCAGTTGTGGGTGTAGCTTTGTTAACTGCTGTCAATGCCGTTGTGCCATTTGCCAGTCTAGCTCAGGGACAACCATTACCACTAACAACACCAACACAAACCACATCAACACAATTAGATACTAATTATTCATTAGGAGGCGGCGATCGCATCCGTGTAAATGTATTTGAAGTACCTGAATATACAGGTGAATATCAAATTCCCCCAGGTGGAGCAATCAACTTACCTTTAATTGGCAGTGTGTCAGTCCTCGGTCTAACAACCGAACAGGCTGCTGACGAAATTGCCAGAAGATATGCTCGCTTCCTCAAACGTCCTTTGATTTCAGTCAATTTGTTATCGCCTCGTCCCATCAATGTTTTCGTTGCCGGAGAGGTGACACGTCCAGGAGCTTACACTCTCAGCTTGAGCGGAGGCGCGGGAGACAATCCGGGTGTACAATACCCTACTGTATTAGCTGCATTGACAACAGCACAGGGGGTAACCTTGGCTGCAGATGTAACTCAAGTTCAATTAAGACGTAAATTAGGACGCTCCTCAGAGCAAACCGTCAGTATCAATTTGAAGGAACTCATCCAAACAGGCAGGTTATCACAAGATATTACCTTGCGGGATGGAGACACTATAGTTGTGCCAACTGCAACCAACTTCAACGTGGCAGAATCCCGCAATATATTTACATCTAACTTTGCCGCTAGTCAAACTACACCCCGTACGGTAACAATTATTGGTGAAGTTAACCGTCCCGGTTCATATCTTGTCACTCCAGCTAGCACAGATGCACAGGGGGGGGGCGCAACCACTAATAGTGGCACTGCTTCTCCCTCTGGTCTACCAAATGTGACGCGGGTAATTCAACTAGCTGGGGGAATTACAGCACAGGCTGATATTCGTAATCTGAAGCTACGTCGACCTACAAGAACCGGCTCAGAACAAGCTATAGATATCAACCTTTGGCAATTATTGCAGAGTGGTGACGCCAATCAAGATATTATCGTGCAAGACGGAGATACAATAGTTATTCCGACAGCAACCGAAATCAACCCCGCAGAAGCCACTCAATTAGCTACCACTACTTTGTCTCCTGCACGCATTCAAGTTGGTGTAGTAGGCGAAGTTAAAAAACCAGGTTTAACAGACGTTCAGCCGAATAGCTCTTTAAATCAAGCTATACTCGCTGCTGGAGGATTTAATGATGCCAGAGCTAGTAGTAGTGCTGTTGATTTGATTCGCCTCAATCCTAATGGTTCTGTCACTAAACGTATAGTAAAAGTAGATTTCTCTGCTGGGATTAATGAGCAAACTAATCCTATACTCCGCAATAATGACGTTGTAGTAGTCAACCGATCTGGTTCAGCTAAAACTGGCGATACCATAAGCACTGTAACTGGACCTCTAGGTGTTATCTTTAGTCTTCTGAACTTGTTCGGACTCTAGTTTAAGATAGGGATTAAATTGGGGGCGTTGGTCAAATCTCTCCGTCCCCAAAATTGCACTACGTATAAGTTACGGCTCAATAGTCAAGAGTTAATATAGCCCTACTTAATCATTTGTGAGAGGCAAAAAGTTGAAAAGCTTATAAATAGGTATTTTTATCTTTGTATTTTTTCACGATTTAATTTAAATTGCTATAGAAAAGAACTATAGACTCATAATGGCAAGTCTTAAATTACTCTTGTACTGCCTTTTGAGAGCAAGAATAAGTAAGTGGGCGTGAATAATTAAAGGTTTCTACTAAGCGGCTTCAGCCATATTCTAAGGGTTGGAGCCGTTTACTACCAGCAAATTAAATTAATTTTACATTACGTAACATAGTTTTATTTATTCTTGCCCACTTATTTAAATGATGTGTTTAAATCTGACGCACAGAGCCGTACTCTTACAGAGAAGCAAGCTATGCAACACGTCTCTTATTCCAAA
Organism: uncultured Nostoc sp.; assembly: GCF_964245445.1. GTDB lineage: Bacteria > Cyanobacteriota > Cyanobacteriia > Cyanobacteriales > Nostocaceae > Nostoc. Next base: position 2,793 of record NZ_CAXTNE010000348.1, on the reverse strand, counting down.
GAAAAACTTCTAGATTAGAATAGCTGTTTTTGTGCTCCTATGGGAAAGCAAGCTACGCACCCTCTCCGCCACAGGATAAGACTAGGGCACAGAACTGGCTTGAGCGATCGTTTCCTCGAAAATTGTATTTTTTATCTCAATTTTAGGATCTTTTTAGGTAGTATTACTCCCTTAAAAGTACTCTAGACCTAAAGTTTTCACTGAAAATTCTTCATCTGCTATTGATAGGCTTTTTCAAGCTTTGTTTTAGTTACTCTGATATTTTATGACAATGATAATCCTTAAAAGGAATTAGTCCTAAAATCCACTCTGTATAAGGATTTTACATATTTTTTGATTATCATTATGATAAGAATTATTTAAGTAAATTAACTAATTTATAACAGATATACTATCTTAACCACAGATATCGCGTATACACAGTACAATGATGTCGAATTGGAAATGACGCCATTTGTACAGTTGCTTGGTGTCCATTAATGGAATAGCTTTGGATACTGAATCATTTTCCTTCAGTACTTTTACTATATAATTGCTATTTTTTGGAAGACAAGCTAAAAAGGCTTTTCAGGCATATCTACGTGGGAATTCTCAGGTTGAAACCTGATAAAGGGTGTATAAACTTACAAATGGCAATTCACGACTGTATCCAATACTGAGTTACTGACTAAGGCTAGAGCTACTGACCGTTGACGAATCAGTTTTTGCAACATACCCTATTTTTCCCTATGATGATTCATGGTTTAGGTTTTCTCAGTTTGAGCGCATCTCTTGTACTTCCCTGGGCATTAACAAGTCTGGTTCAAGGACAGAGAATAACAGAGTCTTTTATTAAAGATGTTCGTCAGTCATCCACTGATCAAGAAATGCCACTACCAAGCCGCAAACTGATCAGTTCTATTTCTAATGCGACAACATACTATGTTAGTGGTAAAGGAAACGATAGAAATAGCGGACGCACTACCTCATCTGCCTTTAGGACAATTCAAAGAGCGGCAGACCTGACCAACCCTGGGGACACGGTACTTATTATGAACGGGGTATACAAGAATGCACATCCATCTGGAGCGGTAATAGATATTAAACGTTCTGGGAGGGCAAATGCATGGATTACGTATAAAGCATACCCTGGACAGCGACCGAAACTTCAGCACAATGGATGGCATGGAATTTCGATTAACGATGGAGCATCATATATTGAAGTTAACGGGCTGGAGGTTGTAGGGAACAATGGCAAAATGACCCGTAGTTATGGGCTGAGTCAGAAGTATAACCAATCAAACCCCCTGACTAATGGAAATTGTATCGGCATAGAAGGAGAACAAGATGGTCGTTCCCACCATATACGTATTCTCAACAACAAGGTACATGATTGTGGAGGCGGAGGCATTTCAGCCATTCAATCAGACTATGTAACAATAGATAACAACGAGGTATTTAATAATGCCTGGTACTCAGTTTACGGCTGTAGTGGCATTTCGCTGCTCAACAATTGGAATTCTGACAACAACCAAAACTACAAGATGTTTGTGACCAGAAACAAGGTCTACAACAATAAAATGTTGGTTCCCTGGATTAGTAATGGGAAGATCCAAGACGGTAATGGTATTATTATTGATCGTGCAATGAATAAGCAAAAAGGATCAAAATTAAGTGCGTATCGAGGACGTACTTTGATTGCCAGCAACATCTCATATAAAAATGGTGGTGGCGGCATTCATACATACCAAAGTGAGAATATCGATATTGTCTACAACACTAGTTATCTGAATAACCAGAGTCCGGAAATTTTATACGGGCAAATCTCGATTAATGCTTCAAATAATATCAACGTTCTCAATAATATCCTTTATTCAGAGCGTGGAAAACCGATAAACGTAAGATACGGTGGTAATAACGTCAGATTTGACTACAACCTCAACGCCAATAGTTCCTTGATAAATGCTTCCGGGTCTAGTGATATGATTGCAGATCCACTCTTTATGAATCCCTACGCTGGTGATTTTAGGCTGAAGTCTACGAGTCCGGCAATCAATAGTGGTATGAAGTTCAATAGTGTGAAAACCGATTTTACAGGCGACCCTCGTGTGAAGGGTTCACGATCCGATAGAGGGGCATACGAAATGCGGTAGTAGTTAGAGTATGGAATTGGGTTGTATGGCAAAATCCTGATTTATCCAGCCTTTTTGTCTACAACCCGTTTTGTAACACACTGTTGGCTCATTTATTAGAAACTAAGAAAAAGTGTGGTAAATAATCAGGGTTTCAGCGTTTGCAAATATAGTTAACAAGTGGTGGGGGTTTAAGTCCCCTGCTTCTATCAAGCAGCGCGTTTTGTGTCGGGGTCTAAATCCCCGACACAAAACGTAATTGCGAATTGCGAATTGTTTTAATACTTATATCAAGCTACGCTAATGCATAATTGCGTGCTAAATATAGCTGTTGCTTCAACAGCTACACATTTCCTTCTATATTCAATCCCAGATCAAAACTAAATTCCTGATCTTTCCTAACTCTAATAAAAATAAAATGGGCGAAGTGTAAGTTTTAACCTATATTCCGCATCTTAAACTAACTATTAAAGAAGAGGAAAAGGGGCAGTTCTTGCTGGGAAGAAAACCCCATACATAAATGCAGGGGCGTGAAACAAGGACGCATTATTTTTACGCCTTGCGTCTCGAAATAAATATTTTTACTTTTTGGCATCAATAAACTTATTTGGTCTGAAACCCTTGTGACAGGGTAATTTCAACGAAGAGGCAGGGGGACTCGGGGCCCCCACTCCGTGGGGAT
>NZ_CAXTNE010000347.1:0-7053 GCF_964245445.1 uncultured Nostoc sp. | reverse complement strand
GAGGTATCAAACTGTACCTGCATAAATCAATTCATCCCTTTATTCAGCAACGCCTGATATCTAGTTTTCTTCATTGTGAATTTTGAATTTTGAATTGGTATTACTGGTTGCGTTTAATGGACCTTTATTATCAAGCGTTCCTGAATAGTTATACCAATTTTCTAAGAAGCAGCATAAAACCAGGCTTGGTCAAACTTGAGGCTTAACCTCCTTGTTATATGCAACCTTACAGGTAATCAATATTACATATATTTTCATAAAAGTGAATTGCACTATGGAGAGTAAAAATAATAGTAGGGCTATATTCGTCTTATTTTTGACTGTATTTATAGACTTGCTCGGCTTCGGAATTATCCTGCCGATACTGCCTTTGTATGCTGAGCAATTCGGCGCAAAACCTAATGAAGCGACTCTACTTGTAGCTATTTATTCTTTAATGCAGTTCTTATTTGCACCATTATGGGGTAAGTTTAGCGATCGCTACGGTCGGCGTCCGATTTTATTACTTACTTTATTAGGTTCTGTAATTGCATACGCAGGGCTAGGTTTTGCTAACTCATTATGGATTTTATTTATTGCTCGTAGTCTTGCCGGGATTATGGCAGGGAACATTGCTACTGCTCAGGCGTATATAGCAGATATTACCACGCCAGCTAATCGAGCTCGTGGCATGGGCATAATCGGAGCAGCTTTTGGTCTTGGCTTCATTCTCGGCCCAGCTATTGGAGGTCTTCTGATCGGATTTGATCGGGACAACGCTAACTTTCATCTACCGTCGTTGTTCGCAGCCGGATTATCTTTATTAGCATTGCTTTGTGCTTTGATGTTACTTCCAGAATCTCTAAATTCTGAGACTAAAGCCAAAATCCAAGCTCATCGCCACCGTCAGCGCCGGCTGAACTTGCTACAACTGTCACAGCGTCCACAATTTTGTTTGCTTGCTAGCATCTACTTTTTTGTTACCTTTGCTGTTGCAGCTATGGACTCTACATTGGCTTTATGGTCTAAGCAGCAATTAAATTGGGCCCCTCAACAAACAAGTTATCTTTTTGCCTTCATGGGAATTGTCAGCACAATCATTCAAGGAGGACTGATCGGATTCCTCAAGAAATACTTCGGTGAAATAAAGTTACTTATTTTGGGGATATTAGGGTTAGGTTCAGGATTACTGTTAATTGGATTCTCACAAAGCTTAATTTTATTATTGGTTGCTACCACGCTTGTAGCATGGGGAATTAGTGTTAGCCAACCAATATTAAACAGCCTGATTTCCCAAATGACAGCCCCAGAAGAACAAGGACAAATATTAGGTATTGCTAGTTCTTGCTCTGCGTTGGCACGGATTGGTGGCCCAACCTGGGCAGGGCTAAGTTTTATGAAATTTGGGGGTTCTGCTCCTTTTTTGAGTGGATTTTTAGTAATGCTAGTAGCTTTGACTCTTAGTTTGCGAGTGACTACAAGCGCATCTGAACCAAAGACAGAACGTATCGCCTGATAATCTAGTTCTTAGAGGATGTTTGAAAAGTCGTAAAGTATACTATAAACCCCTCTCCAAAGCGGAGAGAGGCTTTGAAACCCCCATTACCTCGTAGCGAAGGGGGGCTAGGTTGGCGAGGTTTTGGCGTTACAAAAAATACTTTTCAAACATCCTCCTAAGAGGATCTTTTCAAAGTGATGGCTGATGTATTCAAAACTTTAGATCCTCATAAATTCTCCAATAAATTGGAGGGCTTTGAGAAGGTTATCGTAAATTAAAGGGTTTAAGACCCGCAACGTCAACACGTAGTTCAGTTTCAGTCGAGGTTTAAATCCCCGTCTGAAACTCTTTTGAATTTTGAATTTTGAATTTTGAATTTTGAATTTTGAATCCTGCCTTTTTATTACCAATTACGAATTAATATGACAGGTCGCCGAGTATTGTTTTTAGGTATCTTTGTAAGCATCCTTCTCACCTACGCAATTTGGGTAGGTGGGAGCATTCCTGCAAGCATCACTAAACTTCCTGACCAAGGATTAAACTGGTATTACTGGAAGCTTCCCCAACCAACCTTTTGGAGTCGAGCGACGGCTTGGGGTATGTACCTTGGACATCAGTTTAGTATCTGGGGGTGTATCTTGTGGGCGCAGCGATCGCAGTTGAAATACAAATCAGCGTTGCACCCGATTAACTACCTCATGCTTGCTATTAATGGTGTATTCATTGCTTTACACTTTCTCCAGACCTATATTTGGTACGATGCTCTAGCTCAAGATACCTCAATTTGGGCTTCTCAAGGTGCGGTTGTCCTCCTACTAGTCTTCGTACTGATTTTGGAAACGCCTCGACGCGGTTTGTTTTTTGGCAATTCTGTTCCATTCCATCAACAGTTTTTGCAAATTATCAAGCTGTACCACGGCTACTTTTTCTCCTTTGCCGCTATCTATACCTTCTGGTATCATCCAATGGAAGCGACTTTGGGGCACTTGATTGGTTTTCTCTATATGTTCTTGCTTCTGCTCCAATCGTCGTTAATATTTAACCGCAGCCATGTAAATCGTTGGTGGACATTCTCTTTGGAAATTACGGTGGTTTTACATAGTGTTGTTGTGTCGTTGATGCTAGGACAAAGCAAGTGGCCAACATTTCTCTTTGGTTTTCTTGGCATTTTAGTACTTACTCAACTCCACGGTCTACCTGTGAGTATCTTGACTAAACGTACTATCTACGGAGCCTTTTTAGTGAGTGTAATGGTCGTTTATGGGCTGACTGAACGCGGCTTGGGCAGAATTTACGAAGTAACCTATATTCCTTTGATTGAGTTTGGGCTAGTTGGCGTAATTTACTTAATCTTCCTGCTCATCTTATGGACAATTTCTCGTTTACCTATCAAGACATAATATGATATCAGTCAAAATACCCATAGGTTTGTAGCAAGAACTTTAGTCCTCTCTCCGAAACGCTACGCGGTAAGCGCAGCTATATTCAAAGGGGTTTACAAAATCAGGACTTCAGTCCTGACTACGAACATTTTTGAAAGAAGGTTGGTTAGCCGGACATACTATGAAATAAACATTAAAAAACTAACTATTTTACTCACCACTACTAACAATTTTTTGCTGTTGATAACGCAGTTTAAATTGCTGTTGTTGTATTTTATGATCCACAATTGGGTCAGGATAGCCAACAGCATGACGTTCTAAAGATGGAATTTTACCAGTAACTAAATATTCTGTATCTACAGACCGCAATTCTGATACCCATTGCCGAATATATTCCCCCTCTGGATCAAATTTTTGTGTTTGACTAGCTGGGTTAAAAATCCGCACAGGTTTAGGATCCATGCCGCTAGAAGCACTCCATTGCCAACCCCCATTATTGGCAGATAAATCACCATCAATCAGGTGCTGCATAAAGTATTTTTCTCCCAATTGGGGATTAATTAGCAAGTCTTTGGTAAGGAAACTAGCAACAATCATTCGACAACGGTTATGCATCCAGCCACTTTCATTCATCTGGCGCATTGCTGCATCCACAATGGGATAGCCTGTTCTCCCCTCGCACCAAGCTTGGAAATGTTCTTCGTTAGTTTGCCAAGGAAAGTTTTTAAAGGTATCGCGGAAAGCACCATCAGCTAATTCGGGGAAGTTATACATTGCATGTTGATAAAACTCCCGCCAAGCTAATTCTTGTTGCCATGTGCGAATATTAACTGCTGTTTCCTCACTGCGGCTGTTTTCTAATGCTTCTATAGTGGCTTTCCAAACGGTGCGAATGCCAATTACGCCAAGTTTTAAAGCTGCACTCAGTTGTGATGTTCCATCCACTGCGGGGAAATTTCGTTGTTCTTGGTATTCAGTAATTGCTTTAGCAGTAAATTCCTCTAGCCGTTCTTGCGCCGCCGCCTCTCCCGGTGAAATAATTAATTCTCCATCCCAAATAAATCCTAAATCTTTCGCTGAAGGTAGCGTTAAGGCTCCTGCAAGTTTAGCAATTTCCTGTTCAGCTTCTGTTAAACCCTCAATATTTTGCAGTGTTTCTACTGGGTTCGCTTTCGGTTTGGTAATCCAATTTTTCCAGAAGGGGGTGTAAACCGTGTAAGGTTGATTGCTACCAGTACGTAATTGCTCTGGGGAATTGAGGATTTGATCCCAATTTTGGTTAAGAAACTGAATGCCTTTTTCTTTGAGGGCATTTATAACGGTGCGATCGCGTTCTTGCGAATAAGGTTCTACATCCCAATTCCAAAAAACAGCTTTGGCATTTATTGCTTCTGCTAAAGCTGGTATCGCTTGTACAGGATTGGCGTGGAGTATTAACAACTGGCTACCAACTTGAGCATATCGCTCTTGGAGTTTCTGCAAACAGCCAATCATATAAGTTACTTTCACAGGAGCAACATCATCCCGTTCCAGAATATTCGGATCAAGGCAAAACACGCCCACCACTTTTGGACTCTGTTGTTTTGCCGCAGCCAGTCCCGTATTGTCAGAAATGCGTAAATCGCGCCGATGCCAAAACAGAATTAAGTCAGACATTCTATACTACATATAGTTCACCCGTACTAGCTTAAATGCTAGTGGTACCAATGAACATCATTCTGGCGATAAATTTCTTCTGTGAGTGGTTATTGGGCATTGCCCATTCTGCGGTTTGTCAATCGTGATAGTGGTTTATTATCCTCATCCTGCGGCTGAACCTTTCTAGCTATTGGTAACTTAGTAGAATACACCTGTGCTTAAGACAAGGCTAGCTCTACGCCAAATTTTACAGCAAATCAATTCCATTTCCAACATATTTTGACCCATCCTAGTGTTCCTTAATCCATTGGGCAAGAGTAGTGACTAAACTAGACCCCTATTGTGGCGGACATCTTTAGATTGCAAGATGTATCGTTCATTAGTGAGGATATCACGACAGAAAGGCTTGCAGATAATCATAATTTTGATCCCAAATTAAGCCAGTATAAATTTTGTACCATTTAAGTTGGTATAAAATAGCGAGATCGCTTAATATTAAGTAACAAATTGTTTTGTCCCTACAAAAATAAATATTTATGTAGTTAAATGTACGAGATTAGTCAATAAATTTTCTATAAAAATGGAGAAAATCTTTCAATAAAAAAATATTTTTATTAAAACAACACATCGAATTGATACTTGGTAGAATCATACCAAGAATAACCAAAACTAATAACATTATGCCAAGAAAAGAACAAGGATGGGTCACGTTTCAAACCTCAGAGGACGAGCGAAAAATTCTGGAGGAGTTCTGCGAACAGTCTCAACGCACCAAGACTGAGATTCTGCGGGAACTCGTGCGTAGTCTGAATCAGCACTCATCAGCACCAATATCGCCCTCCATTCAGCAGGAAAAACAGGAAGATATTTACACTCAAAAGCCTAATATAGAAAGTAGTATTCAAAAGAAATCACTAAAAGTTAGCTCTCGCAATATTCTTAAAGGTGTCGTTAAACGAGTTGTCTATGGAGCAGTTAATAGTGAGGTTACTCTAGAGATTATTCATAAAGTAGAATTAACCTCGATTATCACTAGAGCTTCCGCAGAAGAATTGGAACTATCTGAGGGAAAGGAAGCTTATGCAGTCATTAAATCTAACGATATTGTCATTGCTAGAGAATAGAAATGCGTTGATTTTAAGGGTTGGATATTAAAAAGATGAATTATAACCACTAATATCTTTGATCTTGGAAAGCTGCAAGATAAATTGAGTATATAGTTGATACGATGCTTATAATACTACGCTTGCACGACAAAATCTGATGCACTCAGAGTTGGCGCACCAATGAGAGTTGCAAAGAGACCACCGCTACCAAAACCTGCTGCACTGCCATTTTGGTTGTAGAACAACTGCCCACTTACAGCGTCATAGATAATTTTCGCTGTGCTAGTCGCCCCGGAACTGGTGATTTTAAAATCACTGACATTGCTAAAACCTGTTCCTGGAGTTGAAGTAATAGCACTAAAAGTAGTTTTATCTAGGATAATCTTATCAGCTTCGGAACTGTTGAAATCAGCGATCGCATCTACACCAACAGCAGTCAGGGCAAAAGCAGTATCGGTGTTGTAAAGGAATCTGTCAGAACCTACACCACCAATGAGAATATCATTGCCTACACCACCCACAAAAGTATCATTGCCCTCTCCACCGATGAGAACATCATCGCCTGACCCGCCCCGCAACAGGTCATTGCCACTGAAGGCATTAATGATGTCATTACCCCCTTGACCATTAATCACATCATTGGAATTATCAAAACCTGCGATGTTATTGTTTAAGTCATTGAGGAAGGTGACAGTGTTTTTGTTGAAAATGCTAGCTTGAGTAGAGTTGGCATTAATTACATTAAAGCTATCGGCGATGTTGCTTTGCCCATCAAACAGGATATTGCCAATCGCAGGGCTTGCTTGAGAAGCAGGCAGATTATCGAGGTTTTCTAACTTAAAGTTTTGCAGAGTGACTTTGGTAGAAGCCACATTTTCAAAGGTAACTTCTAAGTTATTACCATTTTGAGTTAATTGCAGATTTTGGGCAGTCAAACCCGAACCTCTAAATTCCAAGGTGTCAACATTTGCAATGACTTCTGCTGAAGGATTTGTACCTTTGCCAACGCCACCAAAATCGGTGATGGTGTCATTGCCATCGCCAAGGCGAATAAAAAATTTATCTTGACCGCCGTTGCCTGTTAGGGTATCGTCACCAGTTAACCCATCGATGATATTGTTGCTAAGTGAACCAAATAAGTTATCTGCACTAGGAGTTCCAGTCAGGTTGACAGAGGTGTTGCTACTAGCAATATTCCTTCCCCCAAACACCACATAGCTTTGCCCAGCCTCAGAGTTGCCGTTGGGGTCGGCAAATACTGCCCCAATAATCAGGTCGTCAATGCCATCGTTGTTGATGTCCCCAGCATTGCTGACTGAGCTGCCTGATATGTCATATTCTGCAATACCGTTAATAAAAAAGCCATTAGTGCCATTCAAATCAGAGAGGTTGAGGGTGCCGCCACTGCCCAGATTCCTCCCCCCAAACACTACATAGCTTTGCCCAGCAT
>NZ_CAXTNE010000346.1:0-7057 GCF_964245445.1 uncultured Nostoc sp. | reverse complement strand
GTCCCCTTACGCAAGGCGTTTAGCTTCTACAGTTTGAGGTAAATTTGCTGGGTCTGGTAAATCACGAAATTCCAATTCCCAACCATTTGCTAGAGTGAGAATCTTGCCATCATTTCCATCGGTTTGTTTGACGACTTCTTCTTCAAGGTCTTTTTTAGCAACGTAGACTACTAAAGTACCGGCATCATTCATGCGTAGCATTACTTTCATGAGATTCCTCAACAGATTCTAGTTCTTTTTTCATACAGCCGACGACGAATCCTGTTTCCAAGAAATGCACCGCATAAATATAGGAAGTCTGCAAATATGTGCCTATACTCGCTATGTAGCCGATATCCCCTTTGTTCACTAAAACTTGCCCAACTTCTTTACCAGGAAAAGTACCATCGTTCTTGAGCAGTTTCCGAACTCTGACTTTTTCACCAATTTCAAAAGCAGGTGGCAAGTTTAACTCTAATTCATCACGTTGCATGAGAGTACCTCTGTTCTCTGACCAAATTCAATAGTTCTTCTGTTGTCAGGCTGCGTTTTTTCTGTACCGATTGATGGCGTACTGCGTCTAAAACAGATTGGGTTTCTTGCGAGTTCAAGAAAATTCCATGCTGTTCTAGCAAGTTTGAAACCAAATGCCGTCCAGAATGTTTGCCTAATACTAAACGCCGTTCCCAACCCACTTCTTCAGGAGCAAATGGTTCGTAGGTGATGGGGTTTTGCAGTACTCCGTGAGCATGGATGCCAGATTCGTGAGCAAAGGTATTTTCGCCAACGATCGCTTTCCAGGGTGGTACACTAGCACCTGATGCATCAGCAACTAGTTGAGACAGTTCCAGCAAGTTGGGAGTGTCGATGCCCAAATCAACGTTGTAGATGCGTTTGATCGCCATGACAACTTCTTCTAAAGCTGCATTTCCTGCCCTTTCACCTAATCCGTTGACTGTGGTATTCACAGATAAAGCTCCAGCTTTGATACCTGCAAGGGCGTTGGCAGTTGCCATACCAAAATCATTGTGGGTGTGGATTTCTAGGGGAATCATCAAAGCTGAAACTAGGCGTTTTACCTTGGTGTAGGTGCAGAAAGGGTCGAGAACGCCTACAGTGTCGCAGAAGCGAAACCGGGATGCACCCCATTCTTGGGCATAAAGCGCTACATCCAATAGGAAGTTTTCATCAGCTCTGGAAGAATCTTCTCCGCCGACTGCTACCCAAAGACCTTGATCGACAGCGAAGCTAATACAGTCTTTGAGTTTTTGCAAACTGACTCGCCATTGACCGTGGAATTTGGCGGCAATTTGGATACCAGAGACGGGAATGGCAATATGCACCCGGTTCAGACCGCAAGCGATAGAAGCCTTAATATCTGAGATGACGGCGCGGTTCCAGCCCAGGAGTTTTGCTTGTAAACCCAAGTTAGAAATTGCGGCGATCGCTCGTGTTTCTTCGTCACCCATTGCTGGTATACCGACTTCTAATTCAGGAATACCAATGGCATCAAGAAACTTAGCGATCGCAACTTTTTCTTCTAGGGTGAAAGCAACACCTGCTGCTTGTTCGCCATCACGTAATGTTGTGTCATTAATTATGATTTGATTCATTGCAAATATCCCTCTCTTGGAAGTATTCTTAATAACCTTTCTCTCTACAATTCCCAGCGATGGCAAATGCTAAAAATATCACAATTCATAATGTAGGATATATGATCCTTAATTATTGACCGATTATCAGCATCACATCTGTATGGCAGGGAACTAAAACCATGTATAATTTACTATTCGTTTTTACCGATGTCAGTTGTAATTTCTTCGATTAGCAATGAACTGATATAGCTATTAGCAAACCCTGAACAAAGTAAAACACAGAATCCAGCAATTAAGGATGTAATCATCTTGGTAACCTCAGATTTTCTAGAGCATTTGTGTGTAATTTCGGCAGGTAATAGTACTCAAAGCTAAATGGTTCAAATGGGCTAACTTTGGTCTGCTAGCCAGTCAAAAATTTTTCCTAGCTGCTCCAAGTCAACTAAACCATACTGCCAGAGAAGCATCGGTAGTGGCCCATTTTCTAATTCACGGTGTCGCAGAGCTACAGCAATATCAGCATTTGAAAGTTCAAGTTCGTTGTGCAAAAAATTCAGAAGTTTTATATCTCTGTTACGAGTCGCCATAATTAATTGAACTTTCAATTTCTTAATTTGGAAAAAAATTAAAAATCAGAAATTTCCAGTCTTCTTTGCTAATTTCACCTTTATAATTGTCGCTAGATGTCAGGATAATTTCAGATTTAGGAGACTGGATAAAATCTAAAACTCGATTAGTCTCCCTCAGTCTGCAACAAATTCTGTTAGCGTACAGTAGCTTCAACTTCTAAAGCTATTCGAGCTTTGTGCATTTATGAACAAAAAGGATGAAGTGCAGTACTTGCGTCATGAATTCAAGATTAATCGTATCTAAATTAGGTATTTTAGAAATACTCATGACTCATCACTGTAATGCCAGCAACGCTCTAGCCAGTCTAATAATTCGTGACGAGAAGCAAGAAATTGCATAACTGTACTGCGAATTAAAATCGCTTCTAGCAAATTGTTCACTTGCACTCGTAAAGAACCATCAGGGGGACAGGAACTCTTAATTTTTAACTCTTGCAAACGGTAGTAGATTCGCCAGCGATCGCTCAAAGGAATCTGCAAAACTTGATCGCCTAAAGTGTGATTTGTCATTTGTCCGCTGTCCTTTGTTATTTGTCAGTTGTCCTACCCTGCGGGAAGCCGCTGGCGCGTCTATGTCAGTTGTCCTTTGCTAATGACCAATGACTAATGACTAATGACTCTTAACGTTTAAAGTTTGCAGTTGTTTTTCGAGTTGCTCAATGCGCGAGAGCAAAGAACGAATCACGGTTGCTTCCACATCGGGTAGCTTTCCATGTTCTAAAGGAGAAAGGCTAGCGCTTTCGTTCCGAGAAATAATTCGACCGGGAATTCCTACAACTGTGCGATCGCTGGGAACATTTTGCAAGACAATGGAACCTGCACCAATACGGACGCGATCGCCAATTTGCAGATTACCCAAAACTTTCGCACCCGCACCGATAACTGCGTTTTTGCCCACTGTGGGATGACGCTTACCAGTTTCTTTACCAGTTCCGCCAAGGGTGACGCCCTGATAAATCAGTGTGTAGTCGCCGACGATCGCAGTTTCGCCAATGACAACACCCATTCCGTGGTCGATAAACACGCCCTGACCAATTTCTGCGCCTGGGTGAATTTCAATTCCTGTTAAAAATCGCCCTAAATGAGAAATTAAGCGGGGGATAAAACCCACACCTCGACAATGTAACCAGTGAGCAAGACGATGCAAACAGAGTGCGTGCAATCCAGGGTAGCAAAACACCACTTCTAGCCAATTACGTGCTGCTGGGTCGCGCTCAAAAATAATGCGAAAATCACTCAATAATGGCTCAAAAAAAACGCCAGAGAGGAGATTTTTCAGCATGGATGTATGGGCAGAATTCTGCGTTTTGGTAGTCTGGCAATCGCTAATACTGTCTAAAGACTGTTGCATCGGTAATGTCTATCTGGTAAATGAGCCATCTGCTATTTTTATGCTTATATCAGGTGACTTCCAACTCGATAGAAAACCCAATGCTGATTGGATTTATTGGATTGATTAAGGTTGTACTCAAACGCCGAAACCCGTACCCCAAGATAAACTTAAAATTTATCTTGGGGTACAGGTGCTAGTATTTAATGATGGGGGTACTAGTATTTTTGGGGCAGGGGTTAAGAATTTTTATAGTCGCTACAATAAACTTTACCTGCAAGCCTTTGCTAAGATTTAGTCAAGATATTTTGCAATATATTAAGCTGTACTCAGATGCACTCAAATATGAGTTTGATGAGGCTACAAATGGATTTTCTGTATATGCTACTACTATTAGTATCCTATTATTTTCTTAGGCGAAAGACAGATTTCTTTATTTTCTTTTATGATTTCCTGTCTGTATGTATATATACGTTTCAAAATATAGTTATCGCTCATAGTGAATATCTTATTATATAAATGTGTTGAAAGAAAGCATTTTACTTTTGCAAAGATAGGAATCCGATTTGATTACTAAATCATTCGAGTAAAACAACAGGGTTTTTCATGGGGTGCATCCCAGTTTTTATTTACAATGAGAGAATAACTATCATTGCGACCGCAAGTGCGTCTCGTAGAGATGAGGAACGCTTCACTTCGTTTGGCTTGCAATGATATGCAAAAAAGTGGGATGTTCCCTTCTCCTTGGGCAGTAAATTATAGAATGGATAAAAGTACCTATCAAATTGGCGAAGTGTGCCAAATCCTTGCTGAAGCCAACCCGGAACTGAGGGGTAAAAACTAACTTTGGCTACTTTTATTATTTTTTCAATTGTTCTAAATAAACAGCAACCTCTATCATAATGCTGTTACATCTTTGTTAAGAATAGTTACAGCTTCTTAACACAAGGGAATATTTCTTATGGTAGTTGCACTTAATAATAATGCACCACATCAGGTTGTAATCGTCGGTGGTGGTTTTGGTGGACTGTATGCAGCAAAGAATCTGAATGCAGCGAATGTAAATGTTACTCTCATTGATAAACGTAACTTTCACCTATTTCAGCCGCTTTTATATCAAGTTGCCACAGGTACGCTATCACCTTCTGATATTTCTGCACCATTGCGATCTGTATTTAAGAAAAGCAAGAATACAAAGGTGTTGTTGGGAGAAGTAAATGATATTGATCCAAAAGCGCAACAAGTTATTTTGGGTGATGAAGTAGTACCTTATGATACATTAATTATCGCCACAGGTGCGAACCATTCCTATTTTGGTAAGGATAACTGGGAAAAAGTTGCTCCTGGTTTGAAAAGTGTGGAAGATGCGATAGAAATGCGTCGCCGGATATTTGGCGCATTTGAAGCAGCAGAAAAAGAAACTAATCCAGAAATTCGCAGTGCTTACTTGACTTTTGTGATTGTGGGGGGTGGCCCGACTGGTGTAGAATTAGCAGGTGCGATCGCGGAATTAGCACACAAAACTCTCAAAGAAGATTTCCGCAGCATCAACACTTCAGAAACGAAAATTTTACTATTACAAGGGGGTCCTCGCATCCTCCCACACATTGCGCCAGAGTTATCGAAATCAGCAGCAGTAGCTTTGCAAAAGTTGGGTGTCGAACTCCACACTCACACCAGGGTGACAAATATTGAAGGTGATATCGTTACTTTCAAGAAAGGCAATGAATTTACAGAAATTACCTCAAAAACTATATTGTGGGCAGCAGGTGTCCAAGGTTCCCCAATGGGGAAAGTCTTAGCAGAAAGTACAGGTGTAGAGTGCGATTACTCTGGGCGTGTAATTGTAGAACCTGACTTGTCTATCGAGGGTTATGACAACATTTTCGTAATTGGAGATTTAGCTAACTTCTCCCACCAAGAGAGTAAAGTCTTACCTGGTGTTGCACCCGTAGCTAAACAACAAGGAGAGTATGTAGGTAAACTAATTCAACGACGGCTTCAAGGTAAGACTTTGCCACAATTTCATTACAACGATGTGGGTAGTTTGGCGATGATTGGGCAAAATTTAGCTGTTGTAGATTTAGGCTTCCTCAAACTCACAGGCTTCCTTGCTTGGGCATTTTGGCTATTAGTTCACATCTACTTCTTAATCGAGTTTGACACCAAATTACTAGTTGTATTTCAGTGGGCGTGGAATTACATCACTCGTAATCGTCGCTCTAGATTGATTACAGGTCGAGAACCTATTGTAGAAGCAAAAACTGTTAACAATAGCGTGCAACACCCTTCTGTGACACCTCTGTAACTTCAGGTATCCACAGCATTAGTCAAGCGATGTATAAGGGGCTATTAGAGTAATGGGTGCCGTGTGGTAGCAAATCTTGGGCGAAGATTAGCTGTTCTACGAAAAGAATATGGGGATGAGATACCGCCCTCAGCAATTTTGGCAATTTGGCATTTCATGACTTAGAGTTGCAGTTTAAATGGAGATATCAACACAACGGGACAGTGAAGAAGTTGTACGAGGGATAGGGCAAAACTTCCCGCTTCTGGTGTCCCAGCTATGCCAGTTGTCAAATGAGTGCTGTAGAATAGCTCTACATAATTGATACAGCGCTCAACAGAGTTCAGTTCCCGCTCTGCAACTGGCTAGAAATCAACAAAACCAAATATAGCCCAGATGGCAAAACCCTTGTCAGTGGTAGTGAGGACAACACCATCAAAATCGGGCGGCTACCCTAGAGACTGGATTATTAACTCTGATTATTCTTCTCTTGCTGAACTCTCTGAGCGTAGACGCTCTTAGCGGCTTGTCGTAGACATCGCTTCTGCAATTATTCGATTATTCTCTTCTATAGGTTTACCATCTTCAGTAAACATCGACGGATATATAATTGCTTCCGAGTCGGGAGTGCGGCGACTAAATAGAATTTCCAACGCTTCTATATCTTCCCGATTAGCAAGTACATACGCCCTCAATTCTTTTGTAGACATTTGGGCAAAATTAGGTTTCATTTACAAATCTCCAAGTTCCATCACGAAATACAAGGATTTGCAGTTCATCACCTGCCAAAATAAATACATTAGCAGTTGTGTTACTAAAACGGAATAGCTGAATTTCTCGGTAGAAATTGGACAAGTACTGGCAAATAATAACGCACATAAGTGCTTGCCGAGTTGTAGGATATATATTGTTTTCCTCAATTGTGACCAAGTAATATTAAGCCTTACAGGGTGAAAAAATCTCTTCCAGAATTTGAAACCCACGGAGTTGGGTTTTATCTATATAGCAAAGTCAATGTCTTAGGCGGGTTCCCCGACTTGTACCCGTACTCTTAAGCAAGCTACAAGAGCGTCTCCTCCTGGGAAAAGCAATTGGTGCACGAATGACCTTTGCCAAGGCTGAACATTTCGATTTTCGAGACTCATTAGTGGAGTTCAAAGACTCGTTAACGGAGATAAAAGATGGATTCATCCAGTTCAAAGACTCGTTGACGGAGATAAAAGGTGGATAAACGAAA
>NZ_CAXTNE010000345.1:0-7098 GCF_964245445.1 uncultured Nostoc sp. | reverse complement strand
TCTTTATACTAACAAAAAGCCTTCTCATCACAATGAGGAGGCTTTTGTTTTTCCTGGAATATAGTGCGTTACAGATTTTTCATATATCAGTGGTGCGGGGATGACCACCCGTTTCGTTTCTGGAATTAGATGAGCGAGGATTCTCCATTCAGCATTGCTGAGATTGGTAGGATATTCTTGGGGAATATTGTTAGCAATTATTATCAATAGATGTACTCTCTATTTGCATCTTCTAGTTAGTCTTCTACTCAATTTCCCCTTTAGATTGACTTTATAAATAGCCTTTTACTTTAATATTCGTTTTACATTCTATTTATAATTATTGCCCTAAAACTAGCTAAACTTCATACTTGAGAATATACTCTACCTCTTCACTATTGCTTAGAAAAACATAATATGTTGCTTCATGATTACTTAAATTAAATGTCATTAGTTATACCCTTGTAGTATCAGCTTAAAAGATTGATATTAGAGAAGTAGTTTAAAAATATAGTTTGTCTGTCTACTACATGAATAAAAAATGGGCTGCTAAACGACTTACAATCAATCTCACATCAAGTGAGGCACAGAAGCTTGAACAATACTGTTCAATGACGGGAAGACCAGCAACCGATGTTATTCGGGAGTTAATTCGCTCTCTTTCTGCTCAAGAGGAAAAAGTGTCCCAAACCTACTAAATCATACTCAACAAAAAACAAAATCATGATGGGTATATTTTAATTCCTGAGTCAAAGATAGTGTTTTACACTTATCAATGATTTTCCTATAAACACGCGTTATAGGTAGCAACTAACACAGCCTAGATGTGATTCTGCTCATTTAGCCATGCCCAATATGGATGGTTTTGAGCTAATAGTTCACCTATAAGCATCCGTAAACCTGTCTGTTTTCATCGTCTTTAGTGCCAACGTATTTGAGGAAAATCACCAGCAGATTTTGAAGGCAGGGGCAAAAGCATTCCTGCCCAAACCCTCCAGATCGACGAACTACTCCATAGGCTGCGATCGCTGGGAGTGGATGTATGTCTAATCTCCATCTCCGCAGCCCGACCATTTGGGGTTTTCCATGCTACTTCTTACCCTTCTCCGTCAGGAGAAGGGTTACAATTCGAGTATTACTTGCCTAAACTCCTGGCTTAATTTTCCAAGACGAACCTTCTAAAGTCTTGTAGACTACTAAGGGAATGCCAAAAATAAATTTTTCAGCTAAATTTTCATAAATTCAGCGTAGTGATCGCCATCCTGCAAGTAACAATCAAAAGTTTTCTTGCAGTTGGGGTACACACCATTATTTACATGCCCATTTTATAATCAGTAATGCCTTTGCCAAAACCTACCTTTTAGATTTACATGCAGGAGTAGAGCGATCGCTTCTTCGACAGTTAAGAATTTAATGAGAGAGTGCGTTAGTGTACTTTACCGTAGGTATCGCTTGTTTTTAATTGGCACGGAAATTTCTCTTACGTTGTTTGTGCCTTGCAACTTCTTTGCGCTTGTGTTTTTCCAAAGGCGTTTCAAAGTGACGATGCTTTCTCATGTCTGGAAAAATACCTGCTTTGGAAACTTCTCTCTTAAATCGACGTAAGGCTGACTCAATTCCTTCATTTTCGTCCACAAATACTTGGGTCATTTTCATCTCCTATTTAATTGGTACTGGGCAATTTTAAGCTATCCAGTAGACCGAAGCGCAAAAAGGGCAGATTCATTATCTGCCCTTAAGACCTTAAAACTTAATTTTTAATCTTAAAGCTTAGTAGCGTCCTCGGTTATATCCACCACCGCCGCCGCCGCGACGATCACCACCACCACCAAAGGAACCACTTCTGTCTTCCTTGGGTTTAGCCTTGTTCACTTTGAGATCGCGTCCCATCCACTCAGCACCATCAAGAGCTTCAATAGCAGCTGTTTCTTCAGCTTCTGTACCCATCTCTACGAAAGCAAAGCCGCGTGGACGGCCTGTTTCACGGTCAGTAGGCAACTGAACGCGTTTTACAGAACCATGTTCAGCAAAAACAGATGTGAGGTCTTCTTGTGTGACCTCGTAGGATAGATTACCTACATAAATTGACATGCGTTATCTCCAAAATCATAGGTGTGTAGAGATTTAGATTTCGGAGACAAGCTTGTTAAGACCAAAAGGGAAAAGCCTGTCAATACTAAAAACAAACGCTGTAACCGAATTTTATTCTCACCTAATTACCTTAGCACATCATTGAGTTCTTACCCACCGTAACTAAAGATTAGGGATTGGGGATTGGGGATTGGGGATTAGGGATTGGAGAAAAATTTATTTATTACCCAGTCTCAAGTACCCAATCCCCAGTCCCCAGTCATCTCATAATATTGAGTAGCAGATATTCCCCAATTAATTGCAAAATAAATGCAGTTAGTCATTGTTACTAATTGGAAATGCCGACTACACTTGCTGACGCACAAAATTTACTTTCTGACCTGATCGCCCGCTACTCTGAGCGTGTAGATTATCTGATGATTCGCCTTGAAGAAGCAGAAGGGACTGATATCTTGTTGCGTGGCGACAAGGTAGAAACCCTCAGTGAAGGCATCTCCATTGGTGGACATATTCGCGCTTGTTATAAAGGTGGATGGGGTTTGAGCTGCTTTAACCAACTGGTGACAATCAAAGATCGCATAGAAGAAGCGATCGCTGCTGCGCGGATGGTTGGTGATGAAGAAACTTTACTTGCACCTATTGACCCAGTGCAGGCAGTATGCATTCTACCCCTCAAAGGCACTGATCCCCGAAAAATCCCACTCTCGCAGAAAAAACAATTGTGCGATCGCTATACTGAATTGCTCAAAAGCGTTGATCACCGGATTACCACTACCTCGGTGCGTTACGGTGACAGCGCCCAACAAGTGATCATAGCGACCTCAGAAGGCACTTTGATCGAGCAATCTTGGGTGGATATGGAAATGCGCTTTGCGGCTACTGCCAGAAATGGCGAAACCGTACAAACTGGACGGGAAACCACTGGCTCTCGCAAAGCTTATGAAGATTTAACTGATTTGGATGAACAGGTAAAAAGTGCCGCTCAAAGAGCGATCGCAGCTTTATCTCTGCCATCGGTCAAAGGCAATATTTACACCGTAGTCATTGACCCAATTCTCACGGGTTTGTTTGTCCACGAAGCCTTTGGACATCTTTCTGAGGCCGATATGGCTTACGAAAACCCCGATCTGTTGGAAGTCATGACCATCGGACGGCGGTTTGGCCCGGAAGAACTCCAAATTTTTGATGGTGCCGCCCCAGAGGGACATCGCGGTAGCTATTTTTACGATGATGAAGGCACGCCTGCTACTACTACTCAACTAATTAAAGATGGAGTTTTAGTTGGACGTTTACATTCTCGTGAAACCGCAGGCAAATTGGAGGAAGCGCCTACGGGGAACGCACGCTGTCTCAACTATCACTTTACTCCTATTGTACGGATGACAAATACCTGGATTGAACGGGGTAAAACACCAGTTAAAGACTTATTCACCGATATCAAAGAAGGAGTTTATGCTCGTAATTGGTTGGGTGGGATGACGAATGGGGAAATGTTCACCTTCAGTGCTGGGGAAGCGTGGATGATTAGGAATGGCAAAATTGCTGAACCAGTGCGGGATGTAACGCTTTCGGGAAATGTATTCCAAACTCTAGCCGATATTGAGGCAATTGGTGATGATTTTTACTGGGATGAATCTGGCGGTTGCGGTAAAGGAGGGCAAAACGGTTTATCAGTGGGTTGTGGTGGTCCTAGTCTCCGAATTCGAGATGTAGTGGTTGGTGGGGAAACGTAAACTATAGCGGTTCTCACTTTAGTGCAATACAGTCTGAACCTCACCCCGTATTTGAGGTATGCAAATACTCCCCTCTCCTTAGCAAAGAGAGGGGGTGGGGTATGCAGCAAAATCCAATGACTAATGACCAATGACTAATAGCTACTTAATCAATTTGCTAGCCAGAAAGCGACATTACGTACATAGGTTTTGATATCTTCTAAGGCGCGTGGCTCTTTTTTCATGCCATCTCCTGGTGGCTCATCTACAAAAGTGGGACAGCCTTTGTTAATATCCCAGTTGTAATCTACCAAATGATGAAAGCTGGAGTTAGCTACTGCTCGTCCTAGTATATTCCCCTGTTCATTTTGATGATGCTCGATCGCTACAACCAAATTGAAGTTACGACCTGTAACTAAACTTTTACCCAAAGCTATTACCCGCGCGTTTGCATTTCCTAAAGGCACGCCAATACCGCCTTCGTGGGGATGTGTTGGGAAAAATTCGATACTTCCCGAAGGGGAATTGGGATTTTTTAAAAGTTCGTGAATGGGTTCAACAATGGTAATTTTTTGATAATCGCCGTTAGCTCCAGAATGATAGTTGGGCCAGGAGATATAAGTTGTGTATGAGTCATCTCGGCTCCAGCGAGATTCATCGGGGTCGGGATTTTTGGTGTTGAAATAGTGGACATCACCAATGTCAACTAAACCACACATTGAATAGCCCATATCCTGATGATCCCGTGTTGTCAAAATACCGCCGCCGCGTTGCCGAAAAGCATTAATTCCGGCAATGTCTTTTTCGGTTAAACCCTTATCCACCTCTAATCCAAATAGCCAAAGTTCATCAAAATCTGATTTGTCGAGACTACTTAAAACTGGATCACTGCCTACTGCATCTGATTCGTAATCGCGTCCCGTAACTTCAAATAAGGAGTTTCCTGCTTCGTCTTTAATCGATGCTAAGTAATCTTGTAACATCGAAAAACGAAAAATGCTCCAGTCATCTTCAGTCGTAGGAATCGTAGTCTGCAAAAGAATACGAATTGGTTTTGCCATAACCTCTGCCAGATGAACACCACAATTGAGTATAGCGATCGCTTTGCACTAATGCTTAAATTTTTAAATCGCGCAACATCCCTCCCAAGTATGAAAAAAAATCATAACTCTAGGTAGTAGCGCCAGTAGTTGAAGATGGCTAATCTAGACAAAGGTGATTCGATATTCACTCCGGTTTAATTCACTACACCAATCCTCCGTGGCGCGTGCTGGGGATTTACTGTCTGTCTGAGTAAGCTGGATAGCCTCAATTAAACGTTCCTTAACACAGCGACAGATATGAAAGCAGATCAACTCCTGAAAAACTATGCCGCAGGTGTCAGAGACTTTACTGGTATCAACTTGAGCGAGGCAAACTTAAAGGAAGCCAATCTCAGTGGCATAATTTTGGATAAAGCAATTTTAGATGGAGCTAATCTAAGTCACGCTAATTTAGCCCAAGCCAGTTTGATTGAGGCAGACTTAAATGGAGCAAATTTGAGCAATGCTGACCTCAGTGGTAGCAACTTAAGCGGAGCTATCTTAGATGGAGCTATTTTGGATGGAGCAGCAATGGAAGGAGCTAATTTGAGCCAGGCTGATTTGACGGTTGCTAAACTGATTGAAACTAACTTGAGTGAAGCGGATTTGCAGGAAGCTAGTTTGATAGCGGCGAATTTAGATGGAGCCGATTTAAGTGGTGCAGACTTAACTGTAGCCGACTTATCTCAGGCAAATCTCACGCAAGCAGATTTGAACCAGACAAATTTAAACGGAGCAAATTTGGATGGAGCCAATATAGAAGGAACAATCCTGGATGAGAATGTGTGACACTACCGACTAGATAAACCCATGACCACTCGCTTCTCTTCGAGACCCTGCGCGTAGCTTGCTTCTCCGTAGGAGTACGCTCGAATTCATGCATTCATGCATTTAAAAAAGGGATATAACAACCCTAAATTTATTTATGGGGTTCTTAATTTTGAATAAGTGAATGTGTGATTTTTGACTTTTTAGTTTGCGTAGGGTCTCTCAGAGAAGGGACTAACTCGCGTCCAGTATGTAACTCTGGTGGCGATTGCTCACTTTTAACCAATTTCCCAAAATCTCAGTACCTGATTTTACAGACGTATCCAAGGATTTTTGGGCTTATAGCGATATTTTAGAAGTTTATAACGATTTTCATACCATTCCCGACATGCCGGAAAAGCTGTTGCCTATATATTAGAATAGGAAACATTTGTCAACTATCCAGATTCCAATCTGCTTGTACCTTCATGTCCGGTAATATGCGCCGAAGTTGCAGCAATAATTTATCAGGCATTAGTAGCCATTGGGCAAACATCTGCGATTAAATCAGTCTATGTAGGGTTGCATTCTGGAAGTTGACAAGTAAAATAGGAAACACTGCTTATCGGCTTGATACTCTTGGGAAAAAAACCATGTAGTTAAAAGCACGTTAGGCTAATATGCGATGGGTGACAAATCTTAGACCTATTGCCTAAAGCTAATAGCCCCATGTTAACAACACTTCCAGACACCTCTGCCAACTTAGCGATCGCCTTGTTAATTAACTATAGTTTCGATCTCAGTGGCTATACTGCCAATGAGCTAGTTGAGCGTTGGCAAACGCAATACCCGCTTAATTGGTTACACCTGGCAGTGATTGAAGCACTATATCAAGGTCGTTATAAAGCTGTTTCCGTGCAGCAAATTTTAGTATTTTGGCAGCGCCGAGATCAGGCTACATATCATTTCAACATGGAATTTGAACGGATGATTTGTAGCAAATTTCCCCAAAGTTTAACTTCATCGCCTGCGCCAGCTCTACCGCCAGCCAAGAAAAACCCCACTGTAGAGAAAGTGACAAGTCCTCAATTACCACCGGCTAAGATTCGCAACGGCTATCAACACAGCAATACTGCAACTCTACAACTAAGAAGTTCCGAACAAAAAACATCTGTAGATGAAGAAGGGAAGGAGGAAGCTAGGGACAATAAAACTGTCCTGAAGTCTCCCCTTTCGGGAAAATTTGCTTCTTCAACAACGTTTCAGTTATCATCTGCTATCAGTCAAAGGCAAGCTTCACAAGAAAGTCCACCGCCTTCACCATCACCAATTCCTCATCAACGGCAGCCAAAACTACTCCCACCTGCTCCCATTCATGCCCCAATCGGGCAATTTACTCCAGAAAAAAGCGATCGCTCTGAATCTTTTACATCTAAACTCAAAGCGATGTCTGGCGAACAGAATCCGCCAGTTGGGGGGAGTGGGGG
>NZ_CAXTNE010000344.1:0-7222 GCF_964245445.1 uncultured Nostoc sp. | reverse complement strand
TTTCTACTTGATGGCTGCATAAATTGATGAGTGAAGTTGAGAAGTCCATTTCATCGTTTTTTAGGTCTTATTTAGCGACAAGTCTAATATTTGGGCCTTTGACATACAAAGATTGGCGTCGATGTTATTCGTGCTAATGCTGGTGTGGGAGCTAGCCTGACACCAGACAAAGTAGAACTATTTGACCAGGAACTGGTGGCATTATTCCAAACAAACTATCCTACACCTAAGCTCCAGGTTCATCATCGAGTTTGGGTTGCGATCGCTTCTCTTGTCTACGATAAACTGCGCTAACGAGACGCTTTAAGAGCAGGGTAGCTCGCCGTAGGCATCGCATGGAGCTTTTATGAGAATATCACGTTCAATAATTGCAACCGTCGGTTGCCTCTAACCCACCCCTA
Organism: uncultured Nostoc sp.; assembly: GCF_964245445.1. Taxonomy (GTDB): domain Bacteria; phylum Cyanobacteriota; class Cyanobacteriia; order Cyanobacteriales; family Nostocaceae; genus Nostoc. The sequence continues at coordinate 6,821 of NZ_CAXTNE010000344.1, read as the reverse complement.
ATAATGATTATTATTACTTTACAAATAGATGTTTAATTTTCTGAAATAACTATGGGATATAGATTCTGATACATTCTACTTTTATTTTTACTCATCAATATTTAGATGCGTTTGCCCTGCTTTAGCGCCCGATCTGCCTGTGCTTTCAGTTGCAATCGAACAAGGCTAATTATCTGAGAAATTCAAGAGCTAATTCCTAACACCTTCCCTTCAAAAGCTTTACCCTTCAACATTCTATTCCAGTAAATATAGGGGAAGCCATATTTTTTTAGCAGCCACATACTGTACCGCTCTTTAGTTGGATCAATTGGAAATGTGGGGTAAAGCTTGTTGTCATAACCAAATTCTGCAAGTACTACCTTGCCGTATCCTGTAGTTATTGGACAACAAGTATAGCCGTTGTATTTTTTATTGAGATTTTTTGAGTCCATCAAAGCTAGTAAGTTATCAACAACGACTGGCGCTTGTTTTCTCACAGCTGCTGCTGTTTTTGATGTTGGCAGAGAAGCCGCGTCGCCCAGACTAAAAACGTTAGGGTAGACATTGTGCTGTAGCGTGTATTTGTTTACATTAACCCAGCCTTGACCAGCTCCATCTGATACAGCTAATTTGCTCTGTTTGATAAAGTCAGGTGCGCTCATAGGTGGCGTAACATGGAGTAAGTCGTATTGGATAGCTATTTCTTCAACACCAGAGTCTGTTGATACATCAAAAATCGCTGTTTTGGCATCAGCTTTGATTTCTTTGAGATTGTGTTTGTATCTCACCTCTATCTGTTTACGCTCTACTACAGAAAGCAGCGTTTCCGCGAATTCTTTTACACTGAAAATCACCCCCGTAGCTGTGCAAAACATGACTTTTGACTGATGGCGAACCCCTTGTTTACTAAAGGCATCATCAGCCAAATACATAATTTTCTGTGGCGCTCCTCCACATTTAACCGGAGTATTAGGGTAAGTGAATATAGCATTACCACCTTTGAAGTTCTTGATGACTTCCCAAGTGTAAGGGGCGTATTGATAAGCATAATTACTGCAAACGCCATTTTGCCCAATTGTTTCTTTTAGCCCTTTAATTAAATGCCAATCAATTTGAAGACCTGGAGCTAAAACCAGATATTCATAACAAATACGTTTTCCTTCCCTAGTAATTACTGTATTATTGTCCGGGTCTAAGTGAGCTACAGAGTCTTTGAGCCAAGTAGCACTATCAGGGATATAGTCTTTTTCATCTCTAACTGTATCCTCAGCTTTGTAAACACCGCCGCCAACTAGTGTCCAAGCTGGTTGGTAGTAGTGCTTGTCTCTTGGTTCAATAATGGCAACATCAAGCTGCTTATTTTTTTCCAGCAGTTGGGCGGCGACTGTGATGCCTGCGGCTCCACCCCCAACGATTACAATTTGATGCTGCACGCTCACTGTATCACTTGGAATGGCTGATTCGCGTTCTATTGGCTTAACTAGTGCAGACATAATACTTTTCTCTTCGTTAGAAGCTACAAACAAAATATTGAGCTAACGGTTTAACCAAGAGAACCTACGTTACCGCAACGTTTGTTAGCAGGAACGGCTTCCATCATTTTTTTGGGTTTCGGTAGATCCAAGTTGGTCATAAGCTCAATAAAGCTAGCGCGATCGCGAAGCATCTCTGTCCCACGTAGCTGTGCCGCAGGCTCACAAGATTTGCGTTCTGCAAATCGCGGATTCCATCGCCTCTCTTCCCCAATTGTAGATACTGTATAACCTTGATAATCGTGACCAGGATATACAAGGGTTTCGTCTGGTAATGTAAATAGCCGTTGTGTCACCGAGTCATATAAAGTTCCCGCATCACCGCTTTGAAAATCTGTCCGCCCACAACCTCGAATGAATAAAGCATCTCCTGTGAGAACCCGAAGCTCCTTTGAAGCCGCTTCGCTAATGCCATTGACTAGGTAAGCCATATGGCTATCAGTGTGACCTGGTGTGGCGATCGCCTGGATGGTAATGCTTCCTATGTACAATATTTCTCCATCTCGAATAAACTGATTAGCGCAGTCTGCCTGAGCATTTTCTGGCAGTACCCCCAGGCAAAAAGTCAATGAGCGTAGTTTTGCAGCTCCTGTGATGTGGTCTGCGTGGATATGGGTTTCCAAACAATACCGGAGTGTAAAGCCAAGCTCTTGGAGAAGATGATGGTCACGTTCAACTTGTTCCAAAACTGGATCGACCAGAATTGCTTCTTGTGTATTGAGGTCAGCAATTAGGTAAGTATAAGTACAGGATTCGCGGTCGAGTAATTGCCGAAAAAACATCTATAGCTCTCCTAATGGACTAATCAATGCAATTGACTTCCAGTGAATTCTGTTGCGGCGGAGATATTAATACAGTTAAGTTTAACTAGTTTCCCACCCAGTAAACTGTTCTTTATGGACTAAACCAGCACTTTATCAAAATTGCTTTCGCCTGTAGTGGAAGCTTGAGTCAAACTAAAGACAATAAGTAATGACATTGATGTCTTTGATCCGAATGGTCAAAAAATTAATACTAATATTTCTGTCAATGGCAAACAGATTATTATAGATTTACCTCAATACCTTCGCCAAAAAAAGAGTATGAAGAGAGAGGACCGATGTAGTAGAGTTGTTATCTTCCACAACGACAACTCAAAAGCTACAAGCAGCCCATGTTCGACATCCTACCACTATGGAAGATGCTTCCTACCGCAGATCAAAGTTAAGACGATGCGCCAAATGAACCAGATCATCATGGCAATGTTGGCCATTCATGGGAGAGTGACAATGCTGGGAATCTCTCGTTGGGCTGGCACAGGAGGTAGTTACCACACTGTGTATCGGTTCTTTCATACTGTCATCCCCTGAGCAACGCTGTTTTGGCTGTTCTTCCGCCAGCATCTGTTCCGTGCAAATGAGGTGTATTTACTTGCAGGCGATGAAGTTGTAGTTACCAAAGCAGGTAAACAGACTTACGGGCTGGATAGGTTTTTTTCAAGCCTGTATGGTAAGCCTGTGTCCGGGTTATCTTTCTTTACATTATCGTTGATAAGTATTCAGCAAAGACACTCGTATCCAATTCGGATTAAGCAGGTAATAAAAAGCGAAGTCGAAAAATCGAAACAATTAGTTGAAAAGTCCCCGAAATTAAAAGACAAACATGGTCGTGGACGACCAAAAGGTAGTAAGAACAAAAATAAAGCTCAAGTCACTCTAACACCAGAACTTTTGCGGATCAAAAGCATGATTAGTGCTTTATTTGAGTTACTGGTGGGCAAAATTGGTCTAACTTATCTGGTACTCGACGGTCACTTTGGCAACCATAATGCTTTACAGATGGCGAGACTTACTGGCTTACATCTAATTTCAAAGTTGCGTTGTGACTCGGCACTATACTTGCCTTATCAAAACCCTGGTGCAGAGCGTTGTTCTCGCCGTAAATATGGGAATAAACTTGACTATAACCCATATTCCATTCACTTACCTGTGCAATAGCAATATTGATGGGGATATTCAAACTAACATTTATCAAATTCAACTCCTCCACAAAGAATTTGCCTGTCCTCTAAACGTGGTAATTCGGCTGTTGACCAACCTCAAAACGCAAGCTCACTCCCATGTCATTCTGTTTTCGAGCGACTTAGATTTGTCCTACGAGCAATTAATCGACTACTACAAACTACGCTTTCACTCTTCTGACTTTTCCCGTTAAGTCTCTTTTGCAAGCTGCCAACCCTCACAAAGGTCGTGTAATTTTAACCAACCTCGCCACAGTACCTGGATACCAATAGGTGTTTTGCTTCGATGTTCGAGATAGCCGCCAAGCCGAGCAACAGCTTCAACAGCCCAACTAACAGTTAGTACCTTGGGCAGTTTGGGAGATTTAGCTTTTAAAATTCTCAGTTCTAGAGGATTCAGAATTTCAATGGCGGGGGCTGAAGGCTGAGTGCGGTGTAGATAAGTCAACTGCAACAGTTCTACAGCAATTACACTCAAAAAACCAACTAAGGTTTTCGTACCCTCAGCAGCAAGTCTGTATCGTTCCACCTGACATCCAGACTTAAAAATTTTATGATACTCTTCAACCCGCCAACGATACGTATACCAGCGTAAAATCAGAGAAGCTGTCTGGATATCTGCAACAACTTCCGTGGTAAGCAACATCCATTCTACTGGTGTTTCACGTTCAGGACAATCAATTTCCGTGGCATAAACAGCATATACGGGTAGAGGCTCACGGTTATCAAAACGATAGGGAGTACGGAGATTTATCGGACAAAATCGTACAGCCAACTTGGTTTTACGGGCAGAACGCTGACTAGTCGCAGGTAATTCGATTTCCTGTTCAAAGCTGGTAGGTTGTGCAAGGAGCTTTGACCAAAGACGCTCACTCTCGGAATCTAAACTGCGGTTATGAGCCGCGCGAACAAGAACTCCGGTGTGCTGAAGTTGGCGAACTTTATCGAAAACTTCTGTGATATCACCTTCTCGGTCGAAAACATGAACCACTTGCGTGTGCTTACTTGCAAGGTTTTCTACAGTGGTGAGTGCTTCTACCCACCTGTAAGATTCTTTTTGTTCAAAGGGGCGATTTCGTGTTTCTTTTCGGGCTGCTGCCTGTCGTTTTTTCTTCTGTGTGGGGGTTTCATCTTTTGGTGGCTTCTGTTTTGGCTCTCGATTCCACAGTTTTTGCCACAACAGACCTATGGATTGACCATTTATCGGTTCTATAGCTAAAGCACTGTGTAATATTAAACCGTTACCTCCCTTACCAATTGGGCCGTAACCTTCTTTTTTAGCCTCAATACTGCCATAATCAAGAAAAGTCGTGTCTCCGACACACAGCACTACCTCCCATTCTGCAACAGTTTCCGCCGTCATTTGACAGTGCGGCTCAATCACTCTTGAAAATTCCACTTTTGGGTTGGCAAAAACTCATAAGCTCTCTTGAGTACTTTTCCACTACTGAAGATTTCTGACAGTGCTTTGCCAAATCCAAGACTTAGAGCATAACCTATCGACATTGCACGCTCATTTAATCTGCGGTAAGCGTAGCCATGCCGTCAGGCTTATCGCCTAGCTCACAAGTCGCAAAATTTTTCTCCCACCAGTCCAGCATCACTTGTTACCTTTAGCACTCGATTTCAATTACTGTACCGTATATGCTGTGCTGTTTCCTAAATCCTTTGTGAGCAAGCTTTTCAAGACTTAACGGGAAAAGTCAGTTTCACTCTTGTGTTCAATTTCTGTGATGCCAAACAATTTTGGGGTTTGGAAGATTTCATGACCAAGAGCCAAACAGCAGTGACTAACGCGGCAAATCTTTCATTTTTTATGATTAATTTTTCCCATCATCTTCTGGCTAATTTCCGTCACAGTAACCCCGAATGCGGCATTGTTGACCTCAAGGCTCATTGTCACGGCTTTCAATATGTCCGTGAAACCATAAAAATGCTTCCTCAAAAACCTGAGCCTATTTTATTGACTCAGATTTTCCGCAAGCTCACAGGTTTGGGTCGTATTCACCCTGTTCCGGTCAGTGTTCAAGCTTCGTAAATTGACGAAGGTATTGCAATATCAAATAAAATTTGCATAGTACCTCGATAGCCAATCTTGGTAAATTGACCATGATTTAAGCGGTCAAAAATGGGAATCCCTTGACGATAGAGAGGAATTTTTATGCATTGAGCGATCGCCACTCCATGAGAGTTGGTAATTAGTAAATCAGACCCAGCCGCCAGTTGCTCAAAGTCTTCCAAATCGCCGATAGTAACGCTATAAATCGGAAGTTTTTCTAGCAGAGGAAAGCGTGTTGTTGTCACTGCTGAGTGAATCTGAACTCCTAGCGATCGCAAAAAAGAAACTGTTGACCAAAGTAAATCTGGTTCCAGCGCCAAAGAAACTCGCTTGCAACCAAAGTAAAAATGATTCTCCAACATCATATATTGTAACTGACGGCGTTGACGGCGGTATTTCTCTGGTACGCTGACACCACTGATATCCGCCAATGCTTGCAGGAATTTATCTACTGGTGCTAGCCCCGTCAATTCACCAAATACCTCATAAGGTATATTGAATCTCTGACCACGGGGCTGGCTGGTATACTTGCTCCCACACAGGGTTGTAAAAAGCGGCATACAGTTCTCGTGCTACCTCTAAGATTCCTATATAGCCCGCATAGGCATGATTGCGTTCTTGATTAATATCTAGAAATGGAATCCTAGCAGTGAGAGATGTGTCTTGATAGTGTTTATCAGCAATTAACATATCAGCTTGATTTTCATTAATTATCTGTAAAATTTCTTGAGGGGTATTTTGTTCTAAAATTATGCCATCTTGCTCCAACAAACTTTTGACTCTAATTTTATCCTCCTCAGTATTATCCTTGGTACTAATAGCAATAACTTCCATCCCCAATTTCTTAGCAGCAAAGATAATCAACCAACTTTTAAAACTTCCAATAAAAAGGATAATGCGCTTACCTTGCAATCGGGTAATATACAGAGCTAATTTTTCATCTATTGCAGCAGTTTCTTCTACAATTAACTTTTCTGTACGTTCCTGCAAATCAGAACTACCTAACTTTGCAGCAATATTTCTTAGACATTGATTGATTAACTCTATACCATAAATAGACTCTTCAATATAGGGAATACCATATTTTTTTTCCATCCCTTTTGCCACGTTGATTAGTGCTTTGGAGGAGAGTATGACGTTAAGTTGGGCACGATGAGCATAGCAAACTTCTTTGTAGACAGCATCGCCTGTAATTTTTAGACATCAATCGGGTGCTGAAAGAAGACCGCCTGGTGAGGGCATTTACTGGACT
>NZ_CAXTNE010000343.1:0-7290 GCF_964245445.1 uncultured Nostoc sp. | reverse complement strand
CAACTATTGCCTAATATCCAATACCCAATCCCTTTTGTTCCCCTAGACTTAATTTTTCTTTATAACCAAGGAAAGAGGTAGAGAAAGCTACTTGTGTGGGAAGTTAAGTATTAGAGGTGAAAATCATTTCTCACTTTTCCAATGCTACCGAAGATTCCATGCAAAGCAATTTAGTTATATTTCCTAACGCTGGGACTGCAATAAAGAGTAAGCAAACAGAAGAAGGAACAATTACCAACTACGACCGTGCTGAGGAACAATTTATAGAACTCCTAGCAATAGAGGATTTGGATCATAAATTAGATGTAAAACCTGCAATAGCTAGTGAGTTTGAACAGGCACTCTCAAGGGCAATTCGCGCTGCCTATAACAACGATCGCTCTGATGAACAGGCTCACCGTTTTCTGCAACGGATACTTTATCGAATTAATCGGCTAAAGCTGTTTTGGTATGACGATTTGCGGCACTATACCAATGAGCGATCGCTTTACTTGTCCTCATGTCGTAACCAGATTGAAGCTGCTTGGCAACAGTGGGAACTGGCACAATTCGATGTGGCTGCACTGCAACAATTAGATGTAAAACAAGCGCTAATTGAGCGCACATCTGCCGATTTAGATCCGCTTTTGTCGGAGAGTAGCCGCTACATTCGTGAGGAAATGACTGAATCTGGCTATCGTCACCTGCTAGCGATCGGCTCCTTTGATGGCTTGGTTGAAGCTAGTCATCTTTCCCGCATTTTGGGTGGTGTTGCTAATGAAGTGCAATGTACGCTGATGCGAGTACTAATAGAAGAATACGGCAATGGTCGTTTATCTCGCAAGCACTCTACATTTTTTGCCCAAATGCTTGCTGAGTTTGGAATGAACACTGAACCAGAGGCATATTTCGATTTAGTACCTTGGGAAGTTTTGGCTTCTACCAATCAGAACTTTCTGATGACTGAGCGCAAACGCTATTTCCTGCGTTATAGCGGCGGTTTGACCTATTTTGAAGTGGCTGGCCCTGCGGTTTACAAAAATTATATGCTGGCGGCGCAACGGCTTGGACTTTCAGAAGTAGCAGTGGGTTATTGGGAACTACACATCAGGGAAGATGAACGTCATGGGCGTTGGATGTTAGATGATGTGGCTTTGCCATTAGCAGAACGATATCCTAATGATGCCTGGGAATTAGTACTTGGGTATGACCAGCAGAAACTCATGAGCGATCGCGCGGGTATTGCTGTTGTGAAATCGATACGTGAAGCAAAACAATCCGTCTGACTCATCTAATAAATCTAAAAAATTATAAATAGCAGATTTTTCTGGTGTTTGTAATTTCACATTTCTAAAGCATTTTATTGCTAATCTCCCTACAATCCAATTTCTCTAGTCAGAACTTCTTTACTAAAGAAACGGTTATTTATTCCCTTATAAGCAAGGTATCAAATAACCCTCTACTAAATTGATTATACCTTACACATTGAAGTGCAGTCAAATGAAAGATATCTTTTTTTGTCCTGAAGAATCTAATTTTTACTCAAACTGTTTAGAAAATTTTGTTTTCAGAAATTGTAAAAATTACGAATCTATTGTGGAGTTTGGCTCAGGAGATGGCAGTCCTGTAATTAATTCCTTATTAAGAAACAACTTCGATGGCATTATCCAGGGATTTGAATTAAATACTTCTGCATGGAAAGTCGCAAATTCAACCATTGATGAATATAATCTCACTAATAAATATATAATCCATAATTCATCTTTGTTTAATTCTTCTCAACCCGATGCCGAGTATCTTGTAGCCAATCCGCCCTATCTCCCCGCTCCAGATAATGATATTTATATGCCACTCTTATTTGGGGGCGTAGATGGAGCCACCGTTACCAACGATCTTTTGTCGTTAGGTTATAAAAATGTGTTGGTTTTAATATCTAGTTTTTCTAATCCAACAAGTACACTGAACCTAGCAAAAGAAAATGGATATTGTGTTCAAAACTTCATGGTGTTACCTTTACAGTTCGGCTACTATAGCTCTGATCCCAAGGTAAAAAACCACATAGAAGAACTCCGAAAAAACAATATGGCATTTTATTCTGGCGATTATTATTTTCTAGCTGGCGTTTTATTTAACAAATGCCAGGATTCTGTAGTTGATTTATCTAATCAATTGGCTCAGGTTATGACTAGCTTGTGAAAACAAATACGCTTATGCAATCCCCATCTAAGAGGTACCTTGAAGATGGGGACTTGCGGGATTAGTTAAATCAATCCGTATTCTCAAGTCATCGCTTTGTTTACCTAAAGTTTTTGTTGTATGACTGCACTGCTAGAGTGAGATTGGCGCTTGAGTGTTGCAAATAAAATTACAACAGCACCGAACGACAAAATAGGAACGCCTGAAGTTGGTTCAGGTACAGAGACAGATGAGGTTGGCGTCAAGAGGAAGGCGTGTAATTCACCATTAACTGCACCACGACCGACAATTTGTCCCTTATTATTAATGGCAGATGCTGCTGTCAAGGTAAAACCCGCGTCTGAACCAGGAGCAATCAGGTTATTTAAGTCGTACAGAGTGTTATCACTATAAAGAAAAGCCCGCAAACCATTGCCATCTGGTGCAAAAAAGTTACTATTAGTGCCAGAAAACCCGACTGCTTGACCTAAATTATTGATCCCCACACCAAAACTGAATAAATCTGTAGGACGTAACCTACCGAGGTCTTGGATTCCCGTACCGGAACTGTACAGAAAAGCACGACCATCATCTACTCCAGTCAGCCCAGAACTACCTACCACTTGTCCTGAGTCATTAATATCATTTGCTACGCTGTACCCGTCACCTGGCAAAGTTCCCAAGTTAGTAGTTTGGCCGTTTTCGTATAAAAAAGCTGTGTTTGAACTGAGAATGCCTACTACTTGTCCCAAGTTATTTAAACTGTAAGCAACATTACCAGGAGTTCCGATGCTGGTTGCTATACCATCACTGTATAAGAAAGGCCCAAGTCCGCTTGCTCCCCCTACTATTTGGGTGCGATCGTTAATGGCATAAGGAATAGCATTTTGGATAGGGAGGGGTTGGGTGATGCCATTGCTGTATAGAAAAGGGTTATTTCCAGTAAAGTTATTACTACTAACCGAATTACCAACGACTTGCCCCAAGTTATTGATACCATTTACTGCAAGTTGATTATCGCCAGGCAACGGACTAATTTCTTTAAGTGAACCATTGCTGTAAAAAAAAGAACTTGCCAAAGAATTAATGGCTACCTCACCTGAGTCATTGATGCCTGTAGCGTAACTGTAGGCTCGTCCTGTAAGACTGCCTAAGTCAGTAACTGAGTATAGAGATACTGCCAACACCGACTTGGATGCAGTAAGACTGATTGCGGTCAAGGTTATTGCTGTTATACAGGATTTCCACTTAAGTAAAAGCATCTGACTTTTCCGTGATTTTTTATTCCACTATTAAATTACCACTGAACAGTAGAGTGAAAACCTGCCGTATCTGGGTAGTCGCTAAATACGCCATCAACACCTAAGCTGAAAAATAGTTCATATTCGCCTTGGGGATTTCCTTGAAAGTCCAGTGGCAAAAAGTAGTCTTCATTGCGGAAAGTCTAGACATGAACCAGCAAACTAACTGCATGAGCATTGATGACTAAAGATGTTGGCGATCGCAATTTACCACTGTTGTCTCTAGGAACCAGCAAATTTTTATGAATACCAACAGCTTGTGCATATTTAGCAATTTCTTCTAAACCTGATGTTGTGACTAAATCTGTATATGTGCGTTCATTACCACTAAGTATATAAATCATAAGGTTTACCACTGTTATTGGGCAATTGCACCAAAGGTAAATCTGTTTTTGTAGAATAATAATGTTGCCAAGGTATTAAAGTTTCGCGGAACACCAACACACAAGATTAAGCAAAGGGTACATACTGCACTTACAACTTTTGGCTGTGAACACCTGGCAAATCAGTCAGATCGTTCTCTGTCCGGTGGTGAAGCCAAGCGGGTTTGTATTGCCTGCGGTTTAGTTGCTGATTCCGAATTGCTGCTTTTGATGGAGAATTGTTTGTGACGCGGCTGAATTTGACGACGAAGCCGGGGTAGGATTTCGGTTAGAATAATCCAGAAAACAAGGCTGGCGATCGCACCTGTGCCAATACTGTACCAAAAAGCTTGTGTTTGGTAAAAAGGAATATCTTTAGGTGGGGTTTGTTGAGCGAGAATAACAGAGGATGCAATTTGGCTTGTTGCTAGTCCAATACCTACAATAGCAATATTAGTGTTGAAGTTGCGATCGCGCTCTGCTTGCTCTTTATCCAACTTGCGATCGCGCTCTGCTTGCTGTTTATCCAGCTCTGCTTGCTCTATTTCCACCATCCCGCGAATTGTAGCGGTCAAGTTTTCTAATATTGCTAATCCTGGATTTAGACCGAGATAGTCTTTTTCTAATTGTACCTGATATTTGTCTTTGACTATCTTGCTGAATTCTTCTAAAAATTTATCGGTTGTAAAAATTTCTTTACACTGTTTTTCGTAGTTACGCTCATTAACTTCAACTGTGTGCTGTTGAGTTTGCAGAAGGTTTATGTCTTGGACATAATTAAATACAGTATTAATGTTTTTTTGCAATTCGCATTTTAGCTCTTCCAATTTTTTGGTTGATAAACTTTCTAAACTCTTCTGGTCTATTAAATTATGCTTATATTTCTCTAACAGCCTTAATTTTAGTTCCCGTCCCTGTTCATAAGCCCAAAGTATTTTATGTCTACAGTAAAATAAGTATCTCCATGAATTATAAGATTTACTAGCTTCTGCAAATTTATCTTCATTGGGATAGAAAACAACTATTACATGACTGTCTTTTTGAATTTTGTCCCAACGCCCTTCACCACGCCACATTTCATAGACTGTAGCGCCTAGAAATTCTCCTGAATTTTGATGTTGGTGTTCTTTTGTAATTATAGCTTTGTAAGCTTGATGAGCGTTTGCTTCAGGAATTGGGTTATTAGCTGGGACTGTCCAGCCTGATATCATCCAAGTTTGCCCTAAGTAACCATTTTCTGAAAGTTTTCCAGGTGCTAAATCTCCAATTTTTGGTAAAAGGGCTAAATCTTTGATTTGAGTTAAGGTATGCTCAATATTAGATAATTCAACTTGCTGATCCACAGAGCAGCTATAGCATAGGCAGTTAGTATCATCAAAATTTGCTAGACTGTAAGAGCCATCAACAGCAGTTGAAATTGTGTCCCAGAAATCAAGGCGTTGTGGATTTTTGTCGTGGTCGGGTTTAATTGAGAATCCCTTTTGTTTAAGTTGTTCTGGCAGTTTTAACCAATAATCTTGCTCATTGCTCGAACCATCTGCAAGATTATAAATGAATAAGTCTAGGGTGGGATACTCTATTTTACACATTAATAATTTTATGGGATATCTGACTTGAGCTTCTTAGCTTTAGCGCTGGAATCAGTAGCTTGAAAAATTGCGATCGCAATATTCCCAATATGTTCTGGGGGTATTGGAGGTTGATTCTGCTGACTGGGTTTATCGTATTTGTTAAGTTCTTGACTTTTATATTGCGTCTGAATATTGATTCGCGCATTACGGTAAGACTCCTTAAGACAGTCGTTTTCTGCCAATTCTATCAAGCGGTTAAGAGCATTATCGTTTTGTGCGTTTGCAAGCATTTCACCAACATTATTGATTTCCTGCTGTAAAGCTGTTGGTAAAGGAGAATCTAATTCTACCAAAGCTGTTAAAAAGGCGCGGAGGGTGACTGTTTGTGGTTGGTTAAGCATAGGATGGAATAGGGGGTAAAGAAAATAAAGCTAACACCTAAAATAGGTAAAAAGCGCTGGCTTTCCAACGAACGGCTGCTTTTACCCTGTTGTACTTGGTTTACCAGTTAAAATAAAGCCAGCCGAATAATAAGGATGAGCATAGGGAGATTCGGTAGCTTCCTTCTTCTTTTTCTTTATGTGATCTTCAATAATTTCCGCTTCTGTTTCCAGAGAGGCTTTCGATTGGGGTTCATTCAATTCCTTGGCTAAGTCTCTATACCACTTAGCTAAATCTTTATAAGTTAACTGACGTAGCCAATCTTTTGCTTGTCTCAGTGCTATGGTAGGGGTTTGTCTTTGCTTGAGTAACTGGTACTTGAGTAACTGGTAATTTTCCATTCCTGCTGCATCCAGCTTTCAAAACGCTGAAGCTGATAAAAATGAGGTCGAGAGTCTCCCTGTTGTGATTCGCTTGGTAATTGTGGTGACAGGATTTTTAGAGGTTCATTATGTTTGATAATGAAAGTAGTGATACCAATAGGGCTGAGATGCCAGTAAATTGCCGCAGTTTTGGGATTAAGTAGTTTTTGCGTCTGTTTAAACTCAAACTCCTCGGTAGGCGGTTGATAAATTGAACCTTCCCTCAGCCAAGCAAGGCAGGTATTCTTGCGTACCTCTGCTGTTTTTAAAGCTTCTATGTGTTTCTCTGGATCTTCTGACTGTGCAAGGATATCTACCCGCATTTGATTAAAAGCCGCAAATTTGCTGTCTAGCTTTATTCTCTCTTGCTCTGATTTGTTTCTCAGCAATTTTTCTAACTGCTGAGTCCCTTTCTCCAAATTTTTCTGGAATTCTTCAGGGTTATCCGATGAATATACTTTCAGCAATTCTTGCAATAATTGCAAGTGTTGCTCCGGAAATTTATCAAACGTCAGGAACTCAAGGGCTTCTTCATAGCTTTTTTTTGCTTCAGATAAATCTGAGAAAAGACTTGGTTGATGCCTCATGTAATCTTGTAACTTTTTCAATTTTTCAAGAGGCAATTTGCTGCTACTTCCTTGCTCATTAAGTGTTACTATGTGTACTGTATTTATACCCTTAACCGAAGTTTTTACAACAGCTTCTTTATTTAGAGCATATATGTTTGCTAAACTTTGATTCTTATTCCAAGCTTCCCACCACTGAGGATCTATACAGTTAAGAGCGCTCTCATAAAATTTAATGGCTTCTGTATCTCGCTTTAACTTAACGAGTATATTTCCTTTGTTAACCAAAGCTTCATGCATATCTGGTTTGAATTCAATGGCTTTGTCGTAGGATGAGATCGCCTCCTCGTAGCGTTCTAATTTATGCAGCGTAAGCCCTCGGTTGTACCAAGCCGGGGAATCTGGTTTAATTTTCAGTGCTTGGTCAAAAGATGCGATCGCTTCTTCGTAGCGTCCCAAATACCCCAGTGAAATGCCCCGGTTGTTCCAAGCCGAGGAATCTGGTTTAATTCTCAGTGCTTGGTCAAAAGATG
>NZ_CAXTNE010000342.1:0-7317 GCF_964245445.1 uncultured Nostoc sp. | reverse complement strand
CCCCTGCCTCTTCCCCAATTCCCAATGCTCCTCGAAACGATAAGATACTCTGGTTAAATCGGTAACAGGCAATGCGATTAAAAATTTCACAATTTTTGCTTTCTCTTGTGATTATCAGTGGCTTAATGTTGGGAGGATGTTCAACACAGCAAGTCGCTTCTAATACATCTTCTCCAATCTCGACAGCTACCTCGACTACAAGCGAGGCAAGCAATAAGACAACTACTGAAGCAACATCTGTATCTCAAACTAATAGTGAGAGTATTCCTGGACTGGCTGATTTACCACGCCTCGAAGGCAGGGCTACTGTGGTACTCACGGTTAAAGGCTCACCTATTACTATCCAAGTAGACGGCACTGATGCCCCCATTACAGCTGGCAACTTCGTAGATTTAGTGCAGAAGGGTGTCTACGATGGTTTAGCTTTTCATCGAGTTGTACGCGAACCCCAACCGTTTGTAGTTCAAGGGGGCGATCCCCAAAGCAAAGACCCGAAAGTTTCAGCAGATAGATTAGGAACAGGTAGTTATATTGACCCAAAAACAGGAAATGCTCGTTATATACCTTTAGAAATTAAGCCAAAAGGTTCTGATACTCCAATTTACAATAAACCCTTTGATGCTACTGCTCAACCCGTAGTATTGCCCCATAAACAGGGTGCAGTAGCAATGGCGCGATCGCAATCTCCAGATTCCGCTTCTGCCCAGTTTTACTTTGCTTTAGCGGATTTGGCGTTCTTGGATGGTAACTACGCCGTGTTTGGCAATGTCACTCAAGGCTTTGATGTCGTGAACAAAATTAAGCAAGGCGATCGCATTGACTCCGCTAAAGTTACCCAAGGTGCTGAAAATCTGAAAACACCAGGGAAGTAGAGGAAGAAGGCAGGGGGAGCAGGGGTAGATGAGGGAGCAGGGGGAGATAAGAGATTAGCGATTATTGTTCCTGATCTTCCTCATCTCTCTCATCCTCTTATCCTCCCAAATTGCAAATTGATTAAGGTTTGTGTTACTGGTATTGGTTTAATTTCCGCCTTGGGTGGAAACTTAGAGGATAGCTGGCAAAATTTGCTAGCAGGTAAATCTGGAATTCGATTACACCAACCTTTTCCAGAATTTACACCACTTCCTCTAGGTTTGATTGGTCAACAACCATCTGAATTGACAATGTTAACTCAGATGGTTGTAGCTTCTGCTTTGCAAGATTCTGGGTTAGTTTCACATGCAGCTAATTGTGCTGTAGTCATTGGATCGAGTCGCTCTTATCAAGCGTCTTGGGAAATTATGGCGCGGCAAATGTATGAAGACGCGGCGAATTTGCCCGTATCCTCTTTTGGAAATTGGCTAGATACATTACCTCACATGAATGCGATTGCAGCTGCAAGACAAATCGGTGCATCTGGGATAGTTTTGGCACCGATGGCAGCTTGTGCTACTGGAATTTGGTCTATTGCCCAAGCAGCTTTGCTTATACAAACTGGGCAATGTCAACAGGCGATCGCTGGCGCAGTGGAAGCGCCTATTACACCCCTAACTTTAGCTGGATTTCAGCAGATGGGTGCTTTGGCGAAAACTGGGGCTTATCCCTTTGATTTACACCGGGAAGGCTTAGTGTTGGGCGAAGGCGCAGCTGTGTTTGTCTTGGAATCAGCAGAGTTGGCAAAACAGCGTCAAGCAAAAGTGTATGGTGAAATTCTCGGTTTTGGTTTAACCAACGACGCATATCATGGTAATTCACCAGAACCTGAAGGGAAAAGTGCGATCGCTGCTATCAAACAATGTCTAGAACGTAGTTGTCTCTCACCAGGCGATATTGATTACATTCATGCTCATGGCACAGCTACCCAGCTAAATGACCAAATGGAGAGCATGGTAATCCAGCATTTGTTTCCCCCAGGGGTGGCAGTTAGTTCCACCAAGGGAAGCTCGGGCCACACATTAGGAGCGTCTGGAGCTTTAGGTGTGGCTTTTTCTCTCATGGCATTAAAGCATCAAATATTACCACCCTGTGTAGGATTGCAGCAGCCAGAGTTTGACTTAGATATCGTTACATCTGCACGTTTAAGTAAAATTAGGCAGGTACTATGTTGCAGTTTTGGGTTCGGGGGACAAAATGCAGCGATCGCATTAGCAAGGTGAAATAGTCTGTCAAACATGATTGATAAGTTTTGTTTAAGCATTTCTTGCAAATGTATAATCAATTGCTGCTGACGTTGAAACATTTATAAGTTTTGCTTAAGCATTTCTTGCAAAGATATAAGCAATTGCTGCAAATATATAAATATTTGTTGCAAAGGTTTAAACATTTGTTGCTAACGTTGAAACATTTATAAGTTTTGCTTAAGCATTTCTTGCAAAGATATAAGCAATTGCTGCAAATGCTCAAGTAATTGTTACTAACGTTGAAACATTTACAAGTTTTGCTTAAGCGTTTATTGTAAATGCTCAAACAATTGTTACTAACGTTGAAACATTTACAGGTTTTGCAATACCTTTGCCAATTTACGACGGTTCAACCAAATTTTTATTTTGCTAAGGGTCTTAAATCCACTTATTCATGTGCCAGTCGTACAGAATACCCAACTGAATTCTGACGCCTTGGCAGAGCGTCTCCGGCTTTGCTTCTAACTCCTGAATTCTGTTCGATAAAAATGTAACAAAAACTACAATATTCCTATTTTCCCAAAAAACAAGGATAAGCTAGGCATATATGAAATCCGGTTCGTAAAGATACCGTGATTAGGAGAAAATTTTATGATTTCAAAATCCCTGTTGCTGCCAGAACCTGCTTCTCCAGCGCATATATGCCCATTTGATCAAGCCTGTAGCTACTTAGAAGCGGCAGCTAAAGAATTAAATTTAAATCAGGGTTTGTTGGAAATTCTTAGCCACCCGCGTAAGGTTGTCACGGTTTCTATCCCCGTGAAATTAGATAATGGGGAAATACAGGTTCTTGCTGGACACCGGGTGCAGCACTCCGATGTTTTAGGCCCCTACAAGGGTGGAACCCGTTACCATCCAGCTGTGACATTACGGGAAGTATCTGCTCTAGCAATGCTAATGACCTGGAAATGTGCTTTGTTAGGTATTCCTTACGGTGGTGGGAAGGGTGGCATTCCCATAGATCCAAAACGCTACAGTGTTGGCGAATTAGAGCGAATCACCCGCCGTTATATCAGCGAGTTGATTAAAGATATTGGGCCTGCTGTAGATATTCCTGCCCCAGATATGGGTACTTCGTCCCGTGAGATGGCTTGGATGATGGACACTTACTCTGTGAATGTCGGTCATGCTGTACCAGGGGTTGTAACTGGGAAACCGCTTTCTATTGGTGGTTCGCTAGGACGAGAAATGGCAACCGGACGTGGCGTGATGATTATTGTCCGTGAGGCGCTGGCACAGCAAGGTAAATCTTTAGCAGGTATGCGAGTAGCTATTCAGGGTTTCGGTAACGTTGGTAGTGCCGCAGCAGAATTACTACATCAAGCAGGCGCGAAAGTTATTACAGTTTCAACGGGTGCTGGAGGAATATTTTCCGAAGTCGGTCTTGATATTCCCAAGTTGAAAGTCTATGCTGCTGAAAATCGCAAGAGTATTATGGGTTTCCCGCAATCTGCACCAATTAGCAATGCAGATTTATTAACTTTACCCTGCGATGTTTTAATACCAGCCGCTTTAGAAAACCAAATCACTGAAGAAAATGTGAATCAAGTGCAAGCGCGAATTGTCGCAGAAGCGGCTAATGGGCCGATTACCCTTGAGGCTAACTTGTCGTTAGAGGCGCGGGGTGTGACAGTGCTACCGGACATTTTGGCGAATGCTGGCGGTGTAGTAGTTAGTTATTTGGAGTGGGTGCAGGGTCTTTCCTACGTATTTTGGGATGAGGAGCGTGTTAACCACGAAATGGAGCATTTGATGGTACAAGCTTACCATCGGGTGATTCATCAATCGGAGGTACGGCAAATTCCTCTGCGATTAGCTGCTTACACTTTAGGGGTAGGTAGAGTGGCTCAGGCGCTGACTGACAGAGGTCTTTATCCTTAAAATTTAGGCATACACAGCAGTTTTTAATTGAATAGACCACAGATGTAGGGGCACAATATATTGTTGTGCCCTATATTCCTACTCTTAAACCAACCTTATGACTGCCCAGAAGGTTCAGCAGCATGAATCAGGTCTGGCTTTTGGTCACTAGGAGGACGCTCAATAGTTTGGGCCGATGTTGGGCGTTGATGGCGCTCGCGAGTTTGGATCTGCACAGGTTGACGCGTCTCAATTGACTCGTAAAGCGCTTGAATGATAGAAACATCAATCAACCCTTCCGTCCCAGATGGTTCTGGGTCTTTATCTTCGAGAATACAATCAGAGAAGTAGGTAAATTCAGCCGCTAGTTGATCGTGATCTTCAAAGGTACGCTCTTGAGTTTCACCATTAATTGTCAGGTAATGCTTGATTTCTCCCTGCCAAGGATATGCAGGGTTTACTCGTAAATCGCCTTGAGTACCTACAATCTGATAAGTTGAAACACTTGCTCCTCCAAAGCTACAGGTAAATGTTGCCAATCGCTCATTCGGAAAACGTAAGATGACACTAGTCATTTCTTCCACTTCGCTGAAGCGTTCTTCTCCGTTATTGGCAGCTACAGCAAATACTTCAATTGGTTCATCTTGAAATAGGTAACGTGCAGCATTAAGGCAGTAGATGCCAATATCATAGAGCGTGCCACCACCTGTAACATCTCGTAAACGAATATTGCCTTCTTCTACTTGCTGAGTAAAAACCGAGTTAAAAATTCGTGGTTCACCAATTTGCTTTGAACGCAAAATTTCTACTGCTTGTAAATTGGCTTCTTCTAAATGTAAGCGATAGGCAATCATCAGCTTCACATTATTGTCATTGGCAGCTTTAATCATTGCCTCACACTCTTGCTCAGTCACTGCCATCGGCTTTTCACATAATACATGAATTGCCTGATTAGCAGCCCGCACAGTGTAGTCGCAATGCAAATGATTGGGCAGCGCAATATAAACTGCATCAACCTCGCCGCTTGTTAGACAGTCTTCATACTGATCGTAGGAGTAAGTATGATTTATACCATACTTTTTGCTTAGTTCTTCGCTTTTAGTGGGGTCATCTGAAACCAGTGCCACTAATTCTGAGTTTTCGGTGTTGGCAAACGAAGGTAAAGCAGCTTCTTGGGCAAACCAACCTAAACCAACAACGGCGTAACGAATTTTGCGCTTACCATTTGTAGCAGTCATTATTCTACTTTCTAACGAAGGAACAATTTTGTAATTTATAGGGCTGAGAATTTGCAGGTTGATCAATGGAATATCGTATATTCTGAATGACTTGGTAAATTAAAACCTCATTCTTTCAGTAAGCTTTAGTTTATACTTAAGGAATATTTGCGGTATTGCATCTTAACTGAAATTCATAACCTCAGCATGATGGATAATGACCTAAAGATGCTTCAGTTAGCTCAAGATTTACTCGACAAGATCAAACAACAGCCTGGCGCACAGGAGATAATCAATGTAAAACAGCGTAATCAGTTGGAGCGAGAAAAACCAAAAAATCAAAAGCGAGAAATTAAGCGGTTACGTCAGACTACATTTGGCGCAATTACAGCAGGCTTAATCATCGCAGGATTTACTATTTTTACCTTGAAGAGTGTTCAGTCATCTGAGCGAGGTCAACCGGAAGAAATAATCCGTTCTGCTTGGCTGGGTCTTAACAGATCAAATGCGACAGAGCTAGAAAAATATCAAGAATGTGGGACTTACTTAAACGTAGGACTGCGTAGCCTCTACTGTGATATCAAGCCCTTCATCGACTATCAAAAGTTGCGGATTGTTTCTGGCTTACCTATTTTCCGCAAAGACTATAATCTTACATTTAAGTCTGAACATGAATTTGGATATTACAATCCAGAATTTGTTAAATGGCTACAAAAAAATATTATTGTTGCAGAAAAAAAAGAAAGTTTCAGGCAACAAACGCAATCCTCTTATGATACAAAAATCAGGGATACCGCGAGAGCTTTTTATACAAGTTATCAGATTTTGTTTGCCAGTCATGAAGAATTTAATACTTTCATAAAACAATATCAGTTAGTCAAGAAAGAATATCAATTGCGGTTAGATAGGGGAGAAGTAAATGAACTCAGGTTTAATAATAATTATGAGGAATTTGAAGTAATTAAACGTGAATATTTCAAGCATCTTGAAAGTAAAACTCTTCCCGCTCTATATTTACAAGAGAAGTTTAGATGGCTGTCCGATTATTTGACTACTGTAGAAAATGTTGATGAGTATGCAGCAAATACATCTGGAGGCTTTTGGACTCGACGTTCCATTGATAAAACAGATAAAGAGTTTTTCCGGCTTTTAACAAAACTGCTAAAGACCTATGACGGGGATTGGCTGCGTAAACGAGAATCGCTGGGGGTTAAGCCATCTCGATAGAACCATATTTCAGCCGCAGAATGTGGTTCAAGTGAGCGACTGTATTAGCGGAAGTTGCTACTCTTAAGGCGGAAGTTACTACAGACTGCGCGAAATCCGAAAACGTCAACCCTGGATCAATATTTTTTGATGGATACTAGATGGGGATTCTGTTAAAATATTCAGTTGCCAAAAATAGTATTGTTACATTCCGTTATATTGAACAGAGCCAAGAAAATCCGGTCGTGCAACATACAAGCGTGAGAAGGAGTCATACAGAAAGTTGCAATTATTTGAAACTTTTATGCCATGCCCTTTATGTGGTCATCAGGAGACAAACATGGAACAACCAGTAAAGGCAACGAGATTTTTTACCAAGCTCTGAAAGCTAGAGAGTTTTGCTATGTGCTGAATTCTCGGCAGATGGGTAAGACTAGCTCGAAAGTGCAGACGATACAGCGATTACAAGCAAAAGGCGATCGCAACTCTCAGTTTCTGGCTGCAAGCCAAGCACTCGATCAGCGAGCGATGCAAACCCGTCTGGAAGCAAAGGAGCAGGATTTGTAGGTGTTGTCAAAGACGAACCACAAAGCGAATCGGCGGATTCGGTTGGGGGCAATTGCGCTGAGGGTGATGCTGACAGGCGCGATCGCAGCCGGATTTTCGGCTTGTCAAAGTCCGAAAATAGGGATTGCTGCCAATAGCGATCGAGCGGTTGCAGCGGTTGAAACAGCCCACCAAGAGAACGAACACTTATTGAAGCAATCAGCTCAGAAGCAGGTGGTTAATGGGGTGAGAAAACAAAACAGCTTGGGGCACAATCGTCCTATATACAGTGTCAGCTTCAGCCCAGATGGACAAACCATCGCCTCTGG
>NZ_CAXTNE010000341.1:0-7501 GCF_964245445.1 uncultured Nostoc sp. | reverse complement strand
CTCCTTGTTGAGAAGTAGATTACCATACTTTTTTATTAGTGGGATAGTTTCATGATAAATAGCCAAATACCGACGGTATCAGCTACTATATCAGCTAAAGTTTTTGGAGGTGTAAGAAGATTTGATGCAGCTTTTCGTGCAGTATAGTTTTGTAGTATTATATACAAATTTTTAGTAACACGGGTACATCAAGGCTGTTTTTGCATTAATCGCGGGTTTATGCACCATCCTTTTTGGTTGGTAATAAGGTGCGATTTGTTACCTGCTTTCTGATTAAAAAATCTTGAATGCAGTTAAGAAATTCTTTTAACTCTAAAATTAAGTTAGTGGTATTTCTAAGGTCTTGATGGTAAGCTAATCGTTCTAGTTTGTCAGATGCTAGATACATAGCTGTGGCTCCAATGTTGGCACTAGCACCTTTAAGGTGATGAGCTTCTCGCGCAATTTGCCCAAAGTCATGAGATGCGATCGCTGCTTTAATTATCTCTAAACGGGGTTTAATATCTTCAACGCATACTTGCAATAGACTTAACTCAAATTCTGTGTCATTTCCCGATATCCGATGCAAGTGTTCCCAATCAATTGCTAAATCAGTAGTAACTGTCTGCTCATATACAACTGCCTCTTGTTTTGAGAGGATTACACCTGTCCAATGCTCTAGAGTCGCAGCCAATTTTTCTTTAAACACTGGCTTGGTCAGATAGTCATCCATTCCGGCATTGAGACACCTTTCTTGATCTTCTTTCATCGCATTAGCGGTCATCGCAATCACTACAGGACGACGACCCAGAGCAAAAGTATCTTCTTGCCAACGATGAATTTCTTTTGTGGTTTCTAAACCGTCAAGAATTGGCATTTGGCAATCCATTAGAATCAAATCGTAAGGAATTTTTTCTAATAGCTGCAAAACTTCCTTGCCATTAGCAACAACATCGGCTTTGTAGCCCAAACTATCGAGTTGCTTCAAGGCTACTTTCTGATTTACCAAATTATCTTCAGCTAAGAGAATTCTTAACTTCGATTTAGTAGCAGGGTAAGGAGAAGAGGAGGTCAGAATGCCTGAATCTGGACTCTGGATTTTTTTAGTAGCCTTTAGCCAAGAGCCTTTAGCCCCTTGTTCTGATTCTGACTGAGTTTCTAAAATATTCGTAATGGCATCAAGGAGTCGTGATGGCTTAATCGGTTTGACCAAATAAGCAGCAAATCCAATTTTGAGCGTCTGCTGCACTTCATCCCGTTGATTAGTAGAGGTGAGCATAATCAAAGGTATTTCAGTAATTGCAGAATTGGCTTTAATTTGTTCTTCTATTGTCATGTCATTCTTTATATCAACCAAGGCAACATCATAAGATTTACCCTGCTCATAAGCTGACCGAATAACTTTGAGGGCAGCAGCAATACTGTCAGCTTGATCTACCTGCATTCCCCAATGATTAGCTTGATGGTAGATAATTTTGTAATTAATAGCGTTGTTATCCACTAATAACAAGCGGCGATTTTTCAAAAGTTCGTGTTCGCATTTTGGTAAAGCAGGCTCAACAAGCTTTGTAAAAAGCACCTCAAACCAAAACTTAGATCCTTTCCCGATCTGACTTTCTACCCCAATTACTCCTCCCATCAAAGTCACTAGTTGTTTACAAATGGCTAATCCCAAACCGGTACCACCATACTTGCGAGTGGTAGAAGCGTCCACTTGGGTAAATGGCATAAAGAGTTTGCGTTGATCTTCAGGGCTAATGCCAAGACCTGTATCTGTGATGGCAAAATGAATGGTGGCTGTAGTAGAGGTAAGGGTTCGCAATTCGGCTTGCACTAATACTTCGCCAGCGCTGGTGAACTTGATAGCGTTGCTGATTAAGTTCATGAGAATTTGCCGCAGCCTACCAGTATCTCCTTTGAGATGGGTGGGGACGTTATGCTCAATCAGTGCGGCAATTTCTAATCCCTTGTTATGGGCTGAGGGAGCCAATAATTCCACCACTTCTTCCACACAAGTGGATAGGTCAAAATCTAGAGTTTCAAGAGCCATCTCTCCAGCCTCAAGTTTGGAAAGATCCAAAATCTCGTTGATTAAACTTAAAAGGGCGTCTCCACTACTACGAATTGTTTCAATAAAATCTCGCTGTTCTGGGTCTAAGGGAGTATCTAATACTAAACCGGTCATGCCCAATACAGCATTCATCGGAGTGCGAATTTCATGACTAATATTTGCCAAAAAGGCACTTTTAGCCTGAGAAGCTAATTCGGCTTGGCGACGGGCAATTTCAAGTTCTTGTCGCTGACGAGTTTCTGCTGCTAATAATTGGGCTTGGGCTAAGGCAATACCTACTTGGTCGGCTATTTGTCGCAAAAGATGAGTTTCAAAGCTAGACCAGTGGTGAGAATCGTCACACTGATGAACTATGAGCAAACCACGAAGTTCTTCTTTGACAAGAATGGGCACAACCAAATTGACTTTGACTCCAAAATGTTGAATTAATTCCAGATGGTTTTGTTCGACTTCTGGCAGATCGAAGTTAGCTAGCCCTAAAATTTGTCCTTGACGGTACTGCTGTAGATAGTACTGCTGTAGGTATTCGGCTCGAAAGTAGGGGGCGCTGATGTTTTGCTCTTTGATTGTTGGTAAGCCAGAAACTACTGCTTCAATGACGGTGGTTGCAGACTCATCTGGCAAAACTTGATAGATTAAAACTCGGTCAGTCTGGAGAATTCTTTGTACTTCCTCCACAGTGATTTGGAGAATTTCTTCGATTTGCAAAGACTGGCGAATCTTGAGGGCGATTTCGGTAAATAATTGCGATCGCAAGTTTTGCCGTTGTACTTCTTCTTCAGCCTCTTTACGCTGGATAAATTGCCCCACTTGCTCACCGATAGAATTCATCGTTTTGATCAAATCTTGGTCAGGCGGTTGGATCTGACGCTTAAAACAGGTAATCACACCAAGGATTTTGTGACCGCTACGGATCGGAAAAGCAAAAGCTGCGTGTAGTTGTACTTCAGCGCTGATTTTGAAGCGGAAGAAACTGAGTTCTTTAACGATATCAGCGATCCAAACAGGTTCAGAACTAGCCCAAACCCGGCCAGGTAGCCCAATTCCTGGTGCAAAGGTGGTTTGCCGATTCAGGGCTTCAAACTCTTGCATCTCAAGGGATGCTTTATGCCACATATCGACAAAACGCAGCACATTTGCTTGCTCATCCACCATCCAAATTTCACCCAAATCCCATGCCAAACTCTCGCAGATCCCTTGCAGGGTTTGGCGAGTAGCTTCGCTAATCGTGGCGGACTCTGCTAAAACGCGAGTTGCAACATATTGTGAAGTTAAATGCTGTTGTACTCGTTTGTGATCGGTGATGTCAATGCCAGTGCTAACAATGTATTCCACTGATCCTTCATAGTCTTTTAAGAAGGTATTCGACCAGGCAATCAGTCGGCGGCTGCCATCCTTCATTACCCAATAGTTTTCGTGTTCTAAGAAGCCTCTACCAGTTAGCAATTGCTCAAAAACTGCTTTGACTGACTCCACCTCTTCAGGAAGTAGGAACAAGTTCCAAAAATACCTACCCCTCACCTCATCGAAGGAGTAACCTGTTGTTTGCTCACAAGCTTGATTGAAGCGAACAATTTTTCCTTGGGAGTCGGCAACTACTACTAAAGCGCTGGCTGTATCCAGGACTGCTGAGATAAAGTTGTGTTCTTGGTTTAAGGCTTCTTTTGTTCTTTTGCGCTCAATGACCTCACGATAGATGAAGTAGTAGACTACAGCAAGAACGATAAAACTTAGGCTTATGGCGATCGCAAGTGTCAGAATTGTGTTGCGACTAGTGGCTTTTTTTGCTTGTAACTGCTGTTGGAGTCGTCCCCTTTCCTCGTTTTCCATCTCATTGATCGCCTTGCGGATATCATCCATGAGATTGTGTTGATCATTTTTCACTAGTACTTGCAATGCCGCCTCTAATCCCTTGTTTTGGCGTAAGTCAATAGTTTGTTTTAGTTCAGTAAGTTTAGCCGTTATTAGAAATTCAAGGGTTGCAATTTGCTTTTGTTGATTCGGTTGATCTGCTGTTAAATTTTTCAGGTTGGCAATTTCTTGCTCGACGTTAGCAAGTGCTGCTTGATAAGGTTTGAGATAAGTTTGTTTTCCAGTTAGCATGTAACCACTTTGTCCAGTCTCAGCATCCTTTATCTGGTATTGTAGTTTTTCTAGAGTGTTGATTTTTTTATAAGTGTTT
This sequence comes from uncultured Nostoc sp., assembly GCF_964245445.1. Classification (GTDB taxonomy): domain Bacteria; phylum Cyanobacteriota; class Cyanobacteriia; order Cyanobacteriales; family Nostocaceae; genus Nostoc. The sequence continues at coordinate 3,269 of NZ_CAXTNE010000341.1, read as the reverse complement.
TTTTCTATAGTGCGATTATTAGTAGATACTCTTGTATTTTGATAAGAAACCACGCCAATCAGAACTAAAATTGCCGATGCTAAACCAAAACCTGCTGCAATCTTTTTGAAAAATTGCTTATGTACCCTCTGCGCCTGTTTGCCTTTCTTGGTTATAAGTACCAAACTTGCTAAATTTCGGCGTAATTCCAGTTGTTTGATGACTTGACGGCCTAAAGTTCGTAATGCCTCCACTTGTTCTGGTGTAAGTTCTCGTGGTACGTAGTCAATTACACATAGGGTTCCTAGTGCATATCCCTCAGGATTAGTCAGAGGTACACCAGCATAAAACCGAATCTTTGGATCAGATGTTACCAGTGGGTTGGTGGCGAACCTTTCGTCATCGGTTGCATCAGGCACAACAAAAACATCAGGCTGTAGAATAGCATGGGCACAGAATGCGAAATCTCGATGTGTTTCTAGGGCTTCCATTCCGACTTTTGACTTGAACCACTGACGGTTTGTATCAATTAAGCTAACTAAGGCAATAGGAGTCTGACAAATATACGAGGCTAAACGGGTGAGGTCGTCAAAAACGGCTTCAGATGGTGTGTCGAGAATCTTATACTCCAAAAGCGTCTCGATTCTCTGTGTTTCGTTATCAGGTAATGGTGCTTTCATCCTTATTCTGGGGATTAGGGACTGGGGACTAGGGATTGGGAACTGGAGATTGGGGATTAAGGATTGCGGATTAGGGGGAATTCTTAAAAAAGAAGTCTTTATCTTGTTTTTTCCCATTCCTTAGTACCCAGTACCCAGTCCCCAGTGCCTAGTTCCAATCCCCAATCCCCAATTTGTCAACAAACTTACTTTAATTAATGACAACACTTTAGTTAAAAGCGTTAGCGTAATTTCACTGAGTTCGATCTTATTAAAGAATCTGTTAAATGATTAAGTCCCTACTGTATTTTTTGTGGGCTGGTTTATTTGAAATCGGGGGCGGCTACCTGATTTGGTTGTGGTTGCGCGAAGGTAAACCGTTCTGGTGGGGCATCTTGGGAGGAACTGCTTTAGTTTTCTATGGGATTATTGCAACTCTCCAATCGGCAAATTTTGGCAGAGTCTATGCGGCTTACGGCGGCGTGTTTATCGCAATGGCAATGTTTTGGGGTTGGAAGGTAGACGGGGTTACTCCAGACCGCTACGACTTAATCGGAGCATGTTTAGCTTTAGTGAGTGTTTTAATTATCATGTTTGCACCCAGAACTTAAGTAAAATTTCTATATTATTTTTGACCAAGAACTTTTACAGTATTACCTTTTAAAGGGATAATAACCTCATCCAAAATTGCAAAGATTTTTTGGCAACTAACCTGTAAGAATCAGGCATCTGGATATCTACGCATGTATGCGGGAGATATCAACAAAAATCATAGACATATTTGGCTAAATTCTCTGATCAAAGTGACTGACAATAATTTACAATAATTCTCAATTATCACAAGGTTCTTGGTTTGTAACAGTAGGTAACTAAAATTTTGAAATTTTGTAGCGCTTGAATAAAATGCTATTCTTCAAAAAATAAACATGCAATGATTGCATGGCTACACCCTTATTTAAACGTTGGCAACTACAAACAGGATTATATTTTCGTTGACATTTCCAGAAAATTAAGGTTAAGTAACTTTCAACACAAAAATGTATAACTAAAAGTAATCAAATGTAGTTAAGTATACAAATAATTGGTGCTTAGGAAGGAAAAAGTGTTGAAGAAAATTGTGATCATTGGGGCTATGACCCTACTGTTTTTAGGAGGGCCGCTGATGGGCAATGCTTTTGCCCAAACACCAGCTGCTGTGCCTGCTGCTGATACTGGAGATACGGCATTTATGCTGATTTCAGCAGCACTGGTACTGCTAATGACACCAGGATTGGCGTTCTTTTATGGTGGATTTGTGCGATCGCGCAATATCCTAAACACATTGATGATGAGCTTTGTGTTGATGGCGATCGTGGGAGTTACCTGGATTCTCTGGGGTTATAGTCTTGCTTTTGCACCAGGTTTACCATTTGTCGGTGGATTGCAATGGTTAGGGTTGAACGGTGTTGGTTTAGAAACTCAAGGCTACTTGCCGCATCTGCCATACGAAGACGCCCTCAAAGCAGCAGACCCCAAATATGCTGATTTCGTCTCATACGCCGGAACGATACCCCATCAGGCATTCATGATTTATCAAGCCATGTTTGCCATTATCACCCCAGCCTTAATTTCTGGGGCGATCGTTGAGCGGATGAGTTTCCGCGCCTATTCGCTGTTTGTGCTGCTGTGGTCAACCTTTGTTTACGCCCCCCTGGCCCACATGGTATGGGCAAAAGGTGGATTCTTAGGTTTGGCTGGTGGATTAGGTGCCCTCGACTTTGCAGGTGGCACAGTTGTTCATATTAGTTCTGGCGTTTCAGCGCTAGTAGCTGCGATCGTCCTTGGGCCTCGGAAAACCCATCCCGATCGTCTTAGCCCGCCGCACAACGTCCCCTTCATTTTGCTGGGTGCTGCCTTGCTGTGGTTTGGCTGGTTCGGTTTCAACGCTGGCAGTGCCCTATCTGTTGCTAGTGGAACTTCTGGAAACTTAACAACAAATTTAGCAACAACAGCCTTTGTTGCCACCAATACGGCGGCGGCGGCGGCAGCTTTAATGTGGCTAATTTTGGAAGCAGTTTTACGGGGTAAACCGACAGCCGTGGGAGCAGCTACAGGAGCCGTTGCTGGTTTAGTTGGCATCACTCCCGCAGCCGGATTTGTAACACCGCTATCAGCGATTTTAATTGGTTTTATTACCGCCTTTGTTTGCTTCTATGCTGTGAGTTTCAAGCACAAGCTAGAAATTGACGATGCTTTAGATACCTATCCCGTGCATGGCGTTGGTGGAACAGTGGGGGCAATTTTAACCGCCATCTTTGCCACGACTCAAGTCAACGGCGGAGGTAAAGACGGGGTGCTACGTGGTAATTTAGGTGAATTGGGAGTTGAACTAGCAGCAATTGCCGTTGCTTATGTGATCGCAGGTGTTGGTACGTGGATTATCCTCAAGGTTATCGATGCTACAGTCGGGCTGCGAGTCAAAGAGGAAGCTGAATTGCAAGGTTTGGATATCAACGAACACGGTGAAGAAGGTTACAATTCCGAGTTTGGCGATCGTCCCACTTAGTAGGGAGTAGGGAGGAGGGAGTAGGGAGTTATTATTCTCCCCCATTCCCCATTCCCCCAACCCCAATTTAATATTGTTTAATTTGC
>NZ_CAXTNE010000340.1:0-7528 GCF_964245445.1 uncultured Nostoc sp. | reverse complement strand
AAGGCAAAATAAAGAGTAACTAATCCTTGATAATTCATCCTTGAAGAAATGGCAATCGAATTTACTAAGTATCATGGTCTAGGCAATGACTTTATTCTGATTGACAATCGCTCGTCATCAGTGCCTGTAGTGACTCCAGAGCAAGCCATCAAGTTATGCGATCGCCATTTTGGTATCGGTGCTGATGGTGTAATTTTTGCCCTACCTGGAGAAAACGGTACTGACTACACCATGCGGATTTTTAATTGCGATGGTTCTGAACCAGAAATGTGTGGCAATGGCATTCGCTGTTTAGCTGGCTTTTTAGCAGACTTAGAAGGTGAATCCCGAAATCAAGACTCATATCGGATTCATACTTTGGGTGGTGTAATGACTCCCCAACTCTTAGCTGATGGTCAAGTTAAAGTAGACATGGGTTTACCCAGGTTACTCGCTAGCGAAATTCCGACTAATCTTGCACCCGCCCAAGAAAAAGTAATTTCTCAGCCGTTAGAAGTGGCGGGGCAAACTTGGGATGTCACCTGTGTAAATATGGGAAATCCCCACTGCATTACCTTTGTGGAAGATGTAGCAGCAATTGAGTTAGAAACTATCGGCCCGAAATTTGAGCATCACTCAGCTTTTCCCCAACGCATAAATACCGAATTTATTCAAGTGGTACGCCGTGACTATTTGAAAATGCGGGTATGGGAACGGGGGGCTGGGATTACATTAGCTTGCGGGACTGGTGCTTGTGCTTCCTTGGTGGCTGGAGTGTTAACTGGAAAATGCGATCACACTGCAATTGTAGAATTACCTGGTGGCCCCTTGCAAATTGAATGGTCAGAAATCGACCAACGAGTTTACATGACAGGCCCAGCGCAAAAGGTATTCACTGGTAAACTGTAACCAGCTTCTCATTGGCATTTCTCAAGTATTTGGAGGTTTGTAGTAAGCACTTTAGTACTTAGAAAATTAGGGCTAAAGTCTTTACTACAAACTTTTTAAGATTCACTTTCTGCTGGAGATTGGATATGGATATTCACTTTAGATTGTATAGATTCTTTATTAGAAATTGCTAGATATATACCCCCTACAATTAGAGCCAACCCTAACAAGTTAAAAATACTCAAGTTTTCCGAGAAAAGTATCCAAGCAAGAATCGCAACAATCACGGGATTGAGTAGTAAGAATAAAGAGATAAATCCTGATGAAAAATTTTTGAGACTGTATACAATTAGCCCATGACCCAAGGCTTCGCAAATAGCACCTAGGGCAAAGACTACTAACCACCCCGACAAAGTAACTGGAAAAACTTGTTTTTCAAAGATTAGTACTACTGGTATCATCAATGTAGTTGCGATCGCACAGCGCCACACGAGGATGGTGATAATTGAAAACTTATTGCTGATCTGCTCGATAAGTAAAAAGTTTGCTGCATAAAATATCGATGATATCAGAGCAACAGCATCTCCTATAATATTATTATTAGAACGCAATAAATCTTCAAATCCAACAGCGATCGCACCGATTATGGCTAAGATCAGACCGATGATAAATTTGCGCCCAAAAACTTGATTAAAAAATAGCCATCCTCCTAAAGTAGTAAATAGCGGATTGAGGCAACCTAAGGCATTAGCATTAGCAGCACCAGTCTGAGTTAGCGACCAAGTCCAAGATAATCGACCTAATACATGAACTAAACCCACTGCGATTAAAAGCGCTATCTCTTTGATTGGATAAGGCTGCTGTGGTAATACAGGTTTATCATCTGTAATTTGAGTCCGTACTTGGTTAATTCCACTCCATAAGCCAAAGATAATAGTTGCTATCCATAAACGATTAAAGAATGTAGCAACAGCGCTCATTTCTCTAACAGCGACTTTAATAAATATTGCTGTTGAAGATAAAGCTAATAATGCAATTATTACTATAATTATCGGCAGGATTTTTGAAGTTTTATCAGAATTTTCTGGTGTTAAGCTTAATTGATTTTCTACCATTTAGTTTATATTTATTATACGAACCGCCCTTCGGGTGACGCTCCTACGTCGCTACCGCTACGCTAACACCAGTCGCCTACGGCGGGAAACCCGCCTACAGCGCTGGTTCACCAAGTGCGCCTTCTCTACGAGACACTACGTGAACGTGCAACGTCTCGTAGAGAAGGGAGAAGTAGCAATTATTTGGGATTACTCAGGTAATAATGCCATAGAAGTCTTGCCGCAACTGCTCGCCACGGTCGCCAGTGCTGTGTCATTGCTTCTAGTTGTACTGGTGTTGGACGCGTCGCCAAGTTTTTGAGTTTTTGTAGAGCGATCGCGATCGCTAAATCGCCTTTAGGAAAGACATCAGGACGTTGCAGCGCCATTAACAAATAAATATCAACTGTCCAGTCTCCTATACCTTTAAGACGCTTTAACTCAGTTCTGATCATAGTTTCGTCCATTGTTTGGAGCTTGGTTAGATCAAGCTGATTAGTTGCGTAGGCGTAGCCCGCCGTAGGCATCGCCTGAGCCAATCCACGACAGTATAAAATCTTTTGCCGACTGAATCCAATTCCTCTCAATTGAACATCATCCAATACCAGAAAATTTTCTGGCGTCAGAGTTACAACAACCCCACATAGCCGCGTAAATACAGCCCTTGCAGCCGCTACGGAAACTTGCTGTTCCAGAATTATACACAACAATGTTGCAAAACCTGGTTCTCTTTTCCACATCGGTGGTGGCCCCAGTGTTTCTAAAATCCAAGCCAAATCGCTATCAAGACTGGCAAGCACCATTAAACCACGGGTAAGACTTTCTTCAGTCAACGATTCTAGTTCAGGTGTTTGAGTCATCTTTGAGAAATTTCGATTCTTGTGTAAGCAGTTTTTGTTTGCGCTCAATTCCCCAGTGATAACCACCAAGACTGCCATCACTCCGCAACACCCGATGACACGGTACAATCAGCGCGATTGGATTAGCTCCACAAGCATTACCTACAGCGCGGACTGCCTGGGGTTTGGCAATATTACGAGCAATATCAGTGTAAGTGCGGGTTTCGCCATAAGGAATTTTTTGTAATGTTTCCCACACTTGTTTCTGAAATGCTGTCCCACGGACATCAAGTGGTAAATCAAGATGTGTTTCACCTCCTGCAATGAAGTCGAGGATTGCTTGTATCCATTCTTTGTGTGTGTGGTCATCACGTATGATGTGCGCTTGGTGAAATTCCTGGTTCAAAATATGTTCAAGCTTGTCTGCTTCATCACCTAGTTTAACGGCACAGATACCCTTCTCTGTTGTTGCCACAAGCAAATATCCTAGTAGACATGGAGCGATCGCATAGACAATGCTGATTGTCTTTCCAGCTTGTTGGTAAGTTTTTGGTGTCATTCCCAGTTGTTTAGGTGCTTTCTCATACAGTTGGCTACTTGAACCATATCCCGTGTCGTAAACTGCATGAGCAATTTCTTCGCCTGACTGAAGACGCTGCTTCAATCGTTGGCTACGCAGCGCATCTGCATATTGAAAAGGGGATACGCCAATTATTTGCTTGAATACCTTTTGCAGATAACTGGGACTCATTCCCACTTGAGAGGATAATTCTGAGAGGGTTGGGATGCGATCGCCTTGTGCTTCAATGTATCGACATGCTGCTAAAACTTTGGATTTAGCTGTATTTGGAAGTGTTTCAAATTGTGGCTGACAGCGCTTACAAGGTCGAAAACCTGCAATTTCAGCCTCTTGTGCCGACTGGAAGAAACAAACTTGATTGCGATTTGGTCTACGACTAGGGCAAATAGGTCTGCAATAAACGCCTGTAGAGCGAACACCGTAGAAAAACTTGCCGTCAATTGTGGGATCTCGACTCAAAACTGCTTCCCAAAGAGTTTCTTCTAAAACTGATATCTGTTGTAATTGCATTTATATCTCCTTGGATGTATTACAAAGTATCCCTACTTTGGAATGTCTATTATTAGTTTCTGCCTTTAGGTAAAAATAGATTAAATGTATCGATAAACTACTTTCTATCTGATTGTTGCGATCAAAGTTGATTATCTCAGTTTTTTAATGTGCTAACTTGCTAAACGGGTGTTCACTGCTCGATGAAACCGGAAACCTTAAATTAGGTCAACACAGCAGAATTTTGATGAGTGATATATCCTATTTGATTTATAGCAATAGCCAAGGTGATTAGGACATCAACAGATTATAAAACCTAGACACCAAAAGACTTTTCACCCAGTCCCCAGTCCCTAGTCCCCAGTTCCCTGCTATATAAGAATTGCAAACCGCAAATACCCAACTCCATAAAATTTGTCGATTATCTTACCTGTCATGAATAATTCAGGGTAGGCAATTACTCACCAAATTTCCACCAAATCTAAAACAAATCCTGGCAAAACATCTTCTCCCGATAGAGTTTTAGGACTTTGTAAAATCTCAACTTCTCGATTGGGACGATAAATTTCTACTTGTTGCTGTCCTCTATTAATTAACCAGCCTAATCTGGCGCCATTCTCCATGTATTCCCTCATTTTGGTTCGCGTTTTTTCTAAGGAATCACTTGGAGACATTAACTCAACTACAAAATCAGGACACAAAGGAGCAAATCTTTCTTTTTCTGCTTCGCTTAAAGCATTCCACCGTTCCATTTTCACCCAGGAAGCATCTGGAGAACGCTCTGCACCGTTGGGAAGTTTGAAACCACCAGAAGAGTCAAAGGATTTACCTAGTTTATTTTGACGACTCCAAGCTCTTAATTGATAAGTTAAATCGGCATTACGGTCACTAGTACTACTCCCCGTAGGTGGCATAATAATTAATTCCCCTGAAGCTGTCCGCTCAAACTTTAAGTCTCGATTATTTTGGCAAAGCTGAAAAAATTGCTCGTCAGTCAAGTCGATATTTAATTCGAGTGTAGGCGGTAAACTGACGGTAGTAGTATTCATGTTATCAGTTTGGGTGGAAGCAATATCTCTATTCTAGTAGTCTGTCAAGTTAACGATGCCAGGTAAATAAGTTTGTTGTAAGGGCTTTAGTCCTTGTATTAAGCACTTCAATGCTTACTAAGTAGCAGGCTTTCGTCAGCTTGATGGACTAGGACTAATATATAAATCCTGAATCAAACGCGCAGAAACAAGATGCCCGACTTCGTAAAAGTTGTCGGGCATCTGCGGGTTGCAATTCTCAAAGGCTTAGGCCGGAACTTCTCCCTATAGCCCTTCTCCTAAAGGAGACACTGTTCGCGTTCGGACATCCTACGGCAGGCGCTAGCCTCTCCCTTTGTAAGAAGAGGAGATGCAAAGTGGAGCATCTGGCGCGCAATGACTATGGAATCATAACTAAATTACCTGGACATAATATAACTCAGCATTCCTGAAATGATTCTCCCCCTGGCAAATCGTTCACCCGATTGGGTGAATGCGATCGCCTCATCAGGAACTACTCTGAAAGAAGGCGCAGTTTTGATTCTGTTAGCGATTATGCCTACAGAATCAAAACTGTTAAATTAGTTATTCTGGCTTTTAATTGTACATCAATAGCTTGTGTATCAAAGGGTTAAAGAGTGGATGAAACCGTTGTCAAATCGCTGTATACACCAAATTGCCAGCAAGACGCTATTAATTTGCTCTCAAAACTTGCTGTCAATTTACCAGGAATGATTTTCCAAGTTCTGCAACAGCAGGATGGTTCTGTGTTAGTCCAATATGTTAGTTCTGGTTGTGAATATTTGTATGAATTAGAACTAGAAGCTATACAGAAAGACTTTCGGGTGCTATACGAACTGATTCATCCACAGGATATAAAAGCTTTTACAGAATCTATAACTTTTTGTACTACAAATATTACACCTTGGCATTGGGAAGGTCGCATCATTACGCCTAGTGGGAAACTTAAATGGATTCAAGCTACTTCGCAACGTGAATTACAAGAATCAGGCGATTTGCTTTGGAATGGCTTGGTCATGGATATTACAGACCGAAAACAAGCCCAAGAAAAATTGCTTGAGAGTGAGGCGCGGTATAAAGCAGTTTTAGATGCTATCCCCGATTTAATGTTTCGCATTAGCCGTGATAGCGAGTATCTAGATTTGAAAAGTGAAGGAGCAAATGTCACTCTTTCGAGAGAAGAAATAGTTGGGAAACATGTGCAGGAATTATTGCCTAGTGATGTTGCCGCAATTAGCTTGGAAGCGATCGCTAAAACTTTAGATTCTGGAACATTGCAAACTTGTGAATATCAGCTACCAACGCCTTTGGGAGTCAAAGATTATGAGGCGCGGTTGGTAGTAAGTGGTCAAGATGAGGTAGTAGCAATTGTCCGAGACATCACAGAACGCAAACAAGCAGAAGTTGCTTTACAAAATCTTGCCCAAAAATTTGCTAAAGCTTTTAGTTGTAGCCCCGATTCAATTACTATCAGCACACTCCAAGAAGGACGCTTCATCGAAGTTAACGACAGCTTTGTGAAACTCTCAGGTTATGAGCGAGATGAGGCGATTGGTAAAACTTCTTTCGAGTTAAATCTTTGGATACACGATCGCGATCGCCAGAATTTGTTACAGGAGTTGCAAACCACAGGAGTTGTTCGCAACTTGGAAGTTGAATTTCGGCAAAAGTCAGGCAAGATAATTACAATGCTCCTTTCAGCCGAAATCATTGATTTAGATGGTCTGCCTTCGCTCCTAGCAGTCCATCACGATATTACAGAACGTAAGCAGGTGGAAGCACAATTACGTCTATCAGCAGAACGCGATCGCTTGTTGGCAGAAACCTTAGTACGAATTCGGTCTTCCCTTAAGTTAGAGGAAATTCTTCAAACCACCGTGACGGAAGTCAGGCAATTTCTGCAAGCAGATAGGGTTTTTATTTGTTTAAATAATACCAAATTAGGAGCCAGAACTCTTGCAGAATCAGTAGATCCAAAGTATCCATCAGTCACAGGATGGTCTACTAATGATGAAGCTTATCTACAAGAATTAAGAAACTTACTCAAAAATAATGTTGTGGGTGTCGTTGAAGATATAACGCAAGTAGCATTATCTCCCAAAGTCAAAGCGCACTTTCAAAAATTTAAAACGAAGGCGACTTTGAGTGTACCAATTATGCTAGGCAATGAGTTATTTGGGGCGTTAATTGCCAATCAATGTTCAGGGCCGCGTCATTGGCAACCAATAGAAATTGATTTGTTACAGCAGATGTCAGAACAGGTAGCGATCGCCATTCAGCAAAGCCAGATTTACCAAAAACTTGCAGAACTTAACACTAATTTAGAACACCAGGTACAAGAACGAACAGCACAATTGCAGCAGAAAATGCAAGAAGTTGAAGAATTGCATCGGGTAAAAGATGTTGTTTTGCACACAGTTGCCCACGATTTACGAACTTCGGTGATGGGTAACTTGATGGTGTTAAAGAATTTGTTAAATCAGGGAGTGGGAAATGGGGAAGCAAGGGAGCTCTTAGCAGGGAGCAAGGGGGAGAATAAAAAATTACCTCTTTCCCCTCTGCCCCCCCCCCCCAGGCCCCCGGGCGCCGACCACAACCCCAATACAATAA
>NZ_CAXTNE010000339.1:0-7544 GCF_964245445.1 uncultured Nostoc sp. | reverse complement strand
TTGTTAGCGATCGCTGGTTTTTGATCCTACCTCACCAAATCGCGTTGCTCCCATCTATTACTTAATTGAAAGTAGTTCTAAGAAAAATACAGTGAGTAATAGTTTTGATGCTGGTGAAATTCTCTTCCCAAACAAACTACTCGAAAACGATCCGGCGACCAAAGCAGACCCTCTGTTTTTTACACTATGGGAAGACGATCCTGGCTCTGGCCCTTCTTTCGATGACAAATTTAGCTCCATACGCCAATTTGCCGGTAGCGATCCAGGCACAATCAAAGACGGCGGAATTTTCTTTGATGGAACACCTGGCTACTTTCGATTTACGTTTTCTGGAAATGGCGGCCAGTATGAACTAGGATTTGATGTTAAATAGATAAATAAAAGTTCCTTGTGTGCTTGTATCTGAAAATGATCTTTCAAAGCCCAGATGAGTTTTGTAAGTAGAAGCTTGGTCCCTGCTTACAAAACAGATTAAAAGTATGAATAAATCCGTTGGCTTTCTCAGATATGGCTCAGATTTTGCAAGTTAAAAATCAAAAAATCCCGACGGCAAAAATTGTCAGCTTGTTGGCGATCTATCAGCTGTTTCCCCAATTTTTACGTGAGATTATCACTGATCAGGCGATAGCTTCTTTTACCTGTACGCTCGAAGAAAAAGCCAGTGCTTGTGAGCAATTTTATGAGAAATGGCAGCTTACTTCCGAGTTAAGACGTCAGCAATGGCTAGAACTCTATGAAATGACTCCAGAGCAGTTAGAAACTATAGCTATCCGAGAACTAAGAATTGAGAAGTTTAAACAAGCTAACTGGGAGCCGAAAATTGAAAGTCATTTCCTTAAGCGTAAGTCTTCGCTAAACAAAGTAATTTATTCTTTAATCAAGACAAAGGATGAAGGGCTTGCTGACGAGCTTTATTTCCGACTTCAGGAAGGAGAGCAGTCCTTTACTGAACTAGCTCGACAATTTTCTCAAGGGCCAGAAGCAAAAAGCGGAGGTTGGTGTGGACCAGTCGAACTCGGTAAAATCTCCTCAAAGCTAGCACAAATGTTGTATGGCAGTAAAGCGGGTCAACTATGGCGTCCTACTCGTTTAGGAGAATGGCTGGTGATTGTCAGATTAGAGATACTTATCCCAGCTTTACTAGATGAGTCAATGCGCCAACGATTGCTAGATGAACTCTTTGAAGCCTGGCTAGAAGAAAAACTAGTTGAACTGACCAATGGTGGCTGGATCTCCCTGGATTGACCTCGAATTAAATTTGCTCCAATATAAAATCACTCAAAGACTACTGTTCTATTACCATATACTAATACACGATTTTGCAAGTGCGATCGCACTGCTCTTGCTAATACAACTCTCTCCAAATCTTTGCCTTTTCTCACCAAATCATCAACTTCATCACGGTGGGTAACTCGCACTACATCTTGTTCAATAATTGGGCCTGCATCTAAATCAGCAGTAGCATAATGTGCCGTTGCTCCAATAATTTTTACACCCCGTTCAAAAGCTCGGTGATAAGGGTTTGCTCCGATAAAAGCTGGTAAAAACGAATGATGTATATTAATAATTTGCGGAAATTGACTAATAAAATCTGCACTAACAATCTGCATATATTTCGCCAATACAACTAAATCTATTTTGTACTGGCGCAGTAATTCTAGTTGTTGGGTTTCTTGTTCTGCTTTATTATCTTTATTGATGGTAATGTGCTGAAAGTCGATATTAAATTGATCTGCAACTACCTTTAAATTAGAATGGTTACTAATAATTAAAGGAATTTCAGCAATAAATTCTTTAGCGCGTTGTCGCCAAATTAAATCAAATAGACAGTGGTCTTGCCGACTTACCCAAATAGCAATGCGTGGTACTGTATCAGAAAAACGTATTTCCCACTTAGCTCCTAAAGGTTGTGCGATCGCATTAAATGCAGGAGCAATAAATTCTCGCGGCAAATTGAACCCCTCTAACTGCCATTCAATCCGGGTAAGGAATAACCCAGCAGCAAAATCTGTATGCTGATCTGCATGGATAATATTACCACCATTAGAATAGATGAAATTGGCAAATTTCGCTACCAGTCCCCGTTGATCGGGGCAGGAAATCAGCAATGTTGCTGTCGGATTTGTCATAATAATATTGCCAGATTTTGAATTAATTATTTGCTGTTTGTCGGAGTCGGTTTAGGAATCGTAAGCGGAGGAAGTTTCTGGCTATTATCTACAGGTTGTTTCCACTCTGATAGTTCCCGATTTACGGCATTTGCAAAATCTGTAGATACCAACAGCACATTTATATTTACATCGAGTTTAGCAGTCGGGTCAGCTTGAGCATATAATAAACGCCCGTTAAAGTTAGATTTACCCAAAATCAACTGATGGCTTTGTCGGTTTTTCAGAGTGATATTGATGGTTGCTTGGGGTTGATCTAGGGCAAATTCTTTAAGGTCTTTTGTTGGAGTTGATAGAGTACGCTCACTATTACCTTTGACCAACAAATCCATTAAATAAGAAACAATGGCATCATTTGCTGGCCCAGATACCGGAGATTTGATTAACCACTTGGGGTTACTACTAGATTCAGGGTTACGTTCCAGATTCAGGGTGAGTTTTTTTGTCTTGACTGTTAAAGATTGCACATCATCTTCCCCAAAAGAGAAAATTTTCTGCTTTTGCTCTTTGGTTTCTTCTCGCACAGTTGCACCCCGAATTTCATAGAAGTAAACAAAACCACCTAAACCCAGCGCTAGCAGTATCAAAATTAAAGTCGTTCGCGGCAATTTCATTTTTTAGTCATTTGTCATTTGTCATTTGTCATTTGTCATTGGTAAAGAGTTAATATTTATAACTCCTAACTCCTAACTCCTAACTTACTTCTTACCGTCGTTTCCACCAAATAATAACTGCGATCGCAAACCCAATTAGAGGTAAAAGCAACAGAGATGACAATATTAGAAGATTGCCTTGTGTGGTTGTCAAGGTTATCCGACGATTTTTCGGTTCTTTGGGGCGAATAGAAAGGGGTTGCTGATCCTGTTGACTCAGCCAAGTAACTGAGTTGAGGAATACATCTCCATTTAATTGCTGTTGAAACAAGCCATCGGTGGCGAAATTGGAATTTCCTAAAACCACTAAACGGGACTCGGTGGCTGTTTGAGATGAGGGAGTGGGGCCAGGAGGGACAGGGGGAGTGGGGGAAGCCTTGCTTTGAGTGGTTGGTGATGGTAGAGGTAAGGCTTGCGGAGTCTTGGCGGAAGGGGAAGGAGTAGGGCTAGTCTTGCTTTGAGTGGTTGGTGATGGTAGGGGTGAAGGTGTAGGTGCAGGTTGGGGAGTGGAAGCAGATTTGGGTGTTTGTTTTCTGCTTAAGGCAACGCCCAAGGTTAGAGGCCCTTTGAGGTCTTTATCTGCATTAAACTCCAATTTTTCGCTTTGGAGGTCGCTTTCTGCCCAGCTTTTGGGATAGGGTTTAGTTTGTAGTAATGGAGTAGCCTGAACATCAGGTACAGAGGTAATTTCCAGTGGTCGAGCAATCGGATAAAAAGAATTACCGTTACCGAAATCTTTGGTAATCGGATGTTGTCCGTATTCTGTGACTAAGGGCGCAGCAGGGCCAAGCCCCACAACACTTTCGCTAGAGACATCGACTGCTAAACGATTATCCAAGCGAACACCCCACTCTTGTAGCAAGTTGTTAAGTTTGGGATCGGTATTAGGATCAATCATCAGCAGTAAGTTACCACCGCGATTAAGATACTCTTGCAAAGCTTTGACTTCGCCTTCAAACAGCCCTCGCTTGGGGCCAGCTACTATCACTACAGCCGCATCTTGAGGAATTTTGGAAGTTTCTCCTAAATTCAGGGGTGATGTTGTAAAACTTTTATCGCCTAACGCCTGAACTGCTTGTGATATTGCATCTTTACCAGGCGAAAGTTGGCGTTCGCCATGACCTTGGAGTAAGTAAGCTTTGGCTGTGGTTGAATTTGTTAGTTGTTGCAGGCGACTAGTTAATCTGATTTCTGACAATCGCTCATTTTCATTTATCGTCTGTACTAATTGCCGTTTATCTCCAGATTCTAAATAAACTTCCCCGTAATCTTTCACGCCAAACTTTTCTGCCAATCCTGGCCTAGTTTGGGGGTCGATGTACTCATATTTAAATTTTGAGCTTTGGCGCTGATAATTTTCTAGCAGTTCTCGGTCTTGGGGATTCTGGTTAATATCAAACACCCACACCTTAACTGGCTGTGGTAAAACCCTCACAAGTTCGCGTGACTGGGGCGCAAGGGTAAACAATTGAGCCTCTGTTAAGTCTGCTCGCAGGTGATAGCGAGTTCCCAAAAAGTTAATCAATCCTAAAATTGCCAACACTGCCAGAGTTGCTACTAAAGCATTAGTACCAGCTTGGGTAGAACGACGCTTCCACCAGTTAGTTTCGTAGCTTTGCCATATTATCCCCAACCCACTGATGACAATTCCCGTAATCAGAAATACTAATGGGATTAGTCCCCACTGTTCTGAGACTAATCCAACTGTTAAGCCGACAGTAATTAGGAACGGTCCCAACCAAAACAGATATTTCCACAGTTTCTTTTTTGCAACTATCTTCATCTTATTTGTCATTTGTCATTTGTCATTTGTCATTGGTCATTTATCGTTGGTTATATATCACAAATTAGTGACAGGTAAAAATATATCCACGAAAATTGATTGATTAAATAAAAATTAGCAAGACAACTGAATCAATGGCAACAAAGCGGTTTCAAAAATTACAGGTGTATCAATTATCAGAACAATTAGCTGATGACATTTGGAAAATTGTTGAGGGATGGAATTTTTTTGCAAAAGATACGATTGGTAAACAGATTGTACGTTTGGCAGATAGTCTCGGTGCCAATATAGCAGAAGGTATAGGAAGAGGTAGTTTTCAAGATAATAGACGTTTTATCAAAATAGCGAGAGGCTCTTTGAATGAAACTCAACATTGGTTAGACGGGCTTATACTCGTAATCTTTTAACTACCGAACAGATAAATGCAATCAAAACAATCATTAACGAACTAGCTCCGAAATTAAATTCTTATCTAAACTCAATTGGCAATGTCCCAGATGACAAATAAAAAATAACCAAGGACAAAGGACAAATGACAAATGACTATTGTCTTTGAAAGCGCAGTGCATCAATTGATTGAGCTGTGAGAAAAATACCCAAAAAAATGTAACTGGCGAATAAAATTAAGGCGCTGGTATCAAAAATGCCTTGAATTAAAGTGTTGTAATGTTTCAGTAATGATAGATAACCTAAAGCTTCGCCCAACGGGCCAGGGACAATTTTGGCGATTAAATCAATCAATAACAATAATAAAATTACTGCAAAGGTGAAAACGGCAGATAGGATTGTGCTGTCTGTTAATGAAGAAATAAACATTCCTAAAGATAAAATTGATGCTGCTAGTAAGATTAATCCAAAATGACCCAGTAAAGGAATTGAGAGCGCCATTGGTGGATTTGATCCACTGATTGTGATCGCTTCAAACACTAGCATGGGTACAACCATTGTGGTAAAAAATGTTAGCACACCTAATAACTTACCTAAAGCTACCGCCCAATTGGTAATTGGTGAGGTGGCTAATAATTCTAAAGTGCCCCGCTTACGTTCTTCGGCATAGAGTCCCATCGAGAGAATTGGCAGGATAAACAACAATAGCCACCCCATGCGATCTAAAAATGCCCGGATAAATTCATAGGGAACATCTATCGGCGGTACTGGCACTCCGAGTTGTTGCCCTTGTGCATCTATTGCCGCAACTCCTACCAATATCCCATCTGGGCCTAGCAAAATCATCACGAAGAATAACCCCGCGATGAGCCAAAATATGCCTGCGATCGCATAAGCCAAAGGTGATACAAAATAACTCTGTAACTCTCGGCGATAAATGGCAATAATATTACTCAGCACTACACCCATTTACGCTGCCTCTCCTTCGTTGTCTGCTGCTAAGTCTACCTCAGTATCGAAATTTTTCTCTTCTGTGGTCAGTTGCAAGAACACATCTTCTAAGGTAGCGTTAACTCGCTTCAGTTCATGTAAACCGAATCCTGTCCGCACTAATGTTGTGGCAATATCCTTTCCTGGTTCTTTTCCCGGTTGCGATATCACCCGCAGGTAAGCGCGATTTGTCTGGGGTTGATGGCCTCCGGTTGTCAGAATTGATTCTACCAAACTCACACCCGCGACTTTTTGCAATACCTGTTTCGCTAGGGCAGCTTCTCCTTCTATTTCCAATTCATACCCAGAGCCACCTGTCAACTGAGTCATCAAGTTTTCTGGTGTATTAGTTGCCACAACTTTACCGCGATTGATGATGGCGACGCGGCTACAAGTCATGCTCACTTCTGGCAGAATGTGCGTGGAAAGAATAATTGTGTGAGTCCCAGCGAGACTTTTAATTAAATTCCGCACCTCAATTATTTGCCGAGGATCGAGTCCAACGGTGGGTTCATCTAAAATGATCGCTGGTGGATCGTGGACGATCGCTTGAGCAATTCCTACTCTTTGGCGGTATCCTTTAGAGAGTTTGCGAATAATCACCCGCCGCTTATCTTCTAAGTTGCAGCGTTCGATAGCGGCTGTTACCTTGTTGGGGCGATCGCCTGCTGATACTCCCTTAATTCGGGCGACAAAATGCAAAAATCCTTCCACCGTCATGTCTGGATATAACGGCGGTGTTTCCGGTAAATAACCAATGCGTTGGCGTACAGCTAGGGAATTTTCATGGACATCATAACCAGCAATTCGGGCATTTCCATTAGTTGCCGGTAAATAACCAGCCAGAATCCGCATGGTTGTGGTTTTACCAGCGCCATTGGGGCCCAACAACCCTAAAATCTCCCCAGGTTCGACGCTAAAAGTGACATCAGTAATCGCTGGGGTGGAACCGTATATTTTACTCAGATGTTCAACTTCGATCATCGGTATAGTGGCGATCGCAATTTATAGAATACCCAATAATCTTAGATCACGATATTGGGTATGGGGGATTGGCACTAAGATTCGCCGATAATGGGTAAAGTTCCTGAAAAACTTAACCACCGAGCAAGCTTCCTTACAAGGGTTAGGGGAAAAATTAAAGCCTTTCTCCTTGTAAGGCTACGGTATACGCACAAGTCGAAAAATCCTCTACCCACATTTTTTTGTCAGAGTGAAACTGTCACACTCACCAACATCTTGCCCACAACTGAAGTTCAGGGCTGATACTATTTCACTTTAATAATCATACAAATACGTTAGCAAGGGCATGGCATTGCCATGCCCCTACGATAAATCTATATATATCAAGGTTTTTGTGAATTGGTATAATAGCTAAAATCTACTCAAGTGGACTAAATGATTAATTCAGTCCACTTGAGTGGAGTTCAGCTATGAGACTTAGAATTCATTCCGAGGCTGAATAGAAACGCAGTGCGAGATTTATTTAGGCGAAACAATGGCATTGTTAGTCAAAACAATGCCATTGTTAGCCGAAACAATCGCATTGTTAGTCGAAACAAT
>NZ_CAXTNE010000338.1:0-7639 GCF_964245445.1 uncultured Nostoc sp. | reverse complement strand
CCTTGCGAGGCTTTGACCCCTTTCTTTAAGAATTTTTTGGGTGTTGCAGATAACTGATGAAAAATCTAAAAATGCTTCTCCTAATGCCTCTAATTGCTCCGTAGATAATTCTCGAACTCGTTCAATTATTGATATATCAATGTAATCTTCTCGATACAAACCCAGCATGACAGCAGCTTCTTGTTCAAATCCTCCCGATTCTCGAAAATCAGCTTTTGTCGGACGCTTTTCAGAGCGGGAATCAACTTCTCTTTTTAACTGCGCTAAACCCAAGACAGCGCAATTGAATTGTTTAGCGATCGCCCTGAGTTGTTTCAAGATGGAGTCGATTTCTTATACGCGGTTTTCACCACCCCGCTTTTCTCTTGGTTCAATCAACTGCACATAGTCCACAATCACCAAACTGACTGACCCGCAACGAGCTTGTATATCTTGCAAATCACCCGGGAGCAACGCGATTTTCTGAAGTTGGACTTTAAACGAGCGATGCCTTCGGCGGGCTACGCCTACGCTAAAACATATATTTAAGTAAATAGTTATTTTTATCACATAATTTACACTAAAAAGCACGAGAATTAATCTTGATGAGTTATCTCAAAAAGATTATTGGTGGGTAATTTGGTAATAATTTCGCTTTGATCCTAGGTATTAATTATCACGAAAAGCTGAAAATAAGAAAATTTATGTATAAAATTGTTCAAGCACTACTGGGGTAAAGGAAAGAATTAAAAATCGAGTTACAAAAATTGTCCCAATTTCCAGCAATCCACTGACATCGCAGATGTAACATAATCTCTGCGTTATCTTGAAGCCAAAATTTACTGTTCCCCTTCATGCGTAAGTTAACAGCTTGACGAATTAAACAATCAAGAAGCCCCACTACCAAGTGGTAGCTGATGTGCTGCGACTAATTGATAGTTTAATAGTCGCCTGCGGTAAGCTTTGAGAATGTAATTACGCTCTCGTACCAAAATTTTACAACGTTCTCCAGTTGCTGTTAAAATAAATTTACCCATGTTTCTGATCAAATTGAGAGCTTGACCTTGTTTTAAAGCTTTTCGAGCTTTTTTAAACCATGATTTACGTTCATTATCAGTCTTAAAAGCAGCATCGGCAAAGTCTTGTAAATGTGAGGCAGCGTGATAAAAATCTAAGAGTTGATAATTAGCAGATGGGCATTTTAGTTTCTCCAATAAAGGTGGAATATGTTTCCAAATCCATTCAGCACCATCAGCAATAAACAATACCTGTAAAGCAAAGGCTTATCCCTAGATCAACTAGATACATTTCTAGAATCTTTAGAAAATATTCATAACCTAAATATGTACCATCATTAGTAATAGGTAGAACTGATGCCCTAATTTTTTTCCCATGCTCATTCACTGTGTAAATAGCCAATAATTTTGGTTCCATCCATTCGTAAGTATTGCCTAGCCGATTAGTTTTGAGCTTACGTCTACCTTTTTTATTAATCCGAATTCTCGTTCTCCCACCATCTACGGCAATAACAACACGCTGGTCTTTCAGAATATTGCCTGTAGGTAAACTGCCAATCTCTAAACTTTATAATTTAGATTGACGTAAATTTATGCCAATTTTACCAAAATAATATGTAATGCGTTCTATCCGTTTTAGACTAATGTTTATTCCCCAATCTATTAAAATTGTACGTGCAGCTTCAAACGACCCCGCAATTGCACCGTATTTTGTGATTGTTGCCCAAACATGGGGTGTAAATCCTTCTGATATTCCTAACCATCTGAGAAAGGGACAAAATCCTAACTTTAAATATTTTCCTTTTTGATGTGATTGATTGTTACGTTCAACTACATATGGTAATGAGAGAGTTACTAGTACATTCTCAACTGTTAATATCTGCCGTTGATAGTTACCATGTTTTCTTGTTGTTGGATTTTTATAACTTTTGGTTTTAGCGATTGCTGTATCTAGAGCATCTTTGGAACGAGATAGTTTATTTAGTAAAATTGCTACACATTCTCCTGCCAAAGTTAATGCGGTCTTTCTAATTTCTTCTTCTCTATTTTTAAAAGTCTGTCCAGACCATTCGCTAACATTTGTTATTTCTAAAAATTTCGTAACTTTTTCTTTAAACTCTGACAATAATTTGCTTAAATCTAAACTTGAATGTATATTTTTGTTCATGAAGTGACGGCAAACTCCTTGTTTTGACATGAAATCTCAAAACCTTTACTCAAAGGGAATCCTACACTTTTTTGTTCCCATCAATAATTAAACATCTCTCAGAATAGACTATTCTGAGATTTTCTAAGTATTAATTCTAATAGTTGCGTATATATTTTATGTATTTACTGAAGTTAAGTGTTTGCGATCGCTTGTTTAAAGTCCAACTTCAGAAAATCGCGTTGCTCCCCCAAAAAACGACAAATAGTAACAATTGGAAATGTCGAAGTAACTTTAAACCTACCTTATGTACTTGAACGGAATCCGACAAATAAACAACCTAATAATTCTTCACTCAATGAGCAAAAAATAAAAACCTCAAATCAAGGATTTTGTCCGTTTTTAAAGTGGCTAGGGATGTCTGAAGGTATTACCCCTTTAGTCTGGTCAATAATTGCCAAATATGGTGCGATCGCTAGTTCATTTGATGCAGCACGTTCGACGTTAAGTTTAAAAAATAGTGTGATCGCTTCCAATATATCGCCAAATGAACTAGATAGTATTGATTTCCTAAATGGTAGAGACGATTTAAACCCAAGCAAAGGCGATCACTAATTTCAACTCTAGCAATCCTAAATCATTTGCGAAAAGTTAAATCCCCGACAACTTTTATGAAGTCGGGATCTGGACACCACGAATTTTCACAAATAGACATCTCCAGAAATTAAATATGCGTTACCCAGAACCCTTGTAGAGACATAGCACTGCTACGTCAAAACAATTCTTTTTCGGAGATGTCTAATAGGTTCAGGACTGCCGATAGCAGGCAAACTCCATTGAAAAAGTAGCCATACCAGAAGTAAGCGATCGCAATTCTGTAGAATACCCAAACATTCGCGCTAGCGGTACTTCGGCTCGAATCACCGTGTATCCCTGCATTGTCTCAGAACCCAACAACAAACCTCGACGGGAGGATAAGTCACCTTGAACCCTTCCCATGAACTCGTTGGGTGTTTCCACCTCTACAAGCATTATAGGTTCGAGGATGTAGGGTTTTGCTTTGGCGTAGGCGTAGCCCGCCGTAGGCATCGCACCTTCAATAGCCTGATGGGACGCTGACCGGAAAGCCAATTCTGAAGAGTCAATTGGGTGATAAGAACCACCATCCAAAACAACTTTCACGCCAGTTACGGGATAGCCTTCCAGTTGTCCTGATTCCATCGCCTCACGGAAACCCTTCTCACACGCCGGGATATATTCTTTAGGGATCGCACCTCCAACCACCCGATTCTCAAAGATAAACGATTCATCTGTGGGTTCAATCCACCCAGTAATATGGGCGTACTGACCGGGGCCGCCTGACTGTTTCTTAAATCGGTAGTCAAAGGTAGCTTGTTGTCTAATGGTTTCCCGGTACGCCACGGCAGGAGTACCAACGTAGACCTCGGCATTATATTCCCGTTGGATGCGTTCTAGGTAGATTTCCAAGTGGAGTTCACCCATTCCAGAAATCAGAGTTGATCCTGATTCGGGGTCGATGCTCAAGCGGAAGGTAGGGTCTTCCCTTTGAAAGCGATTAAGTGCTTTGGAAAGGCGATCGCTGTCTTCCTGCTTTTTGGGCGTAATCGCTAGCGTAATCACTGGTTCCGGCACAAACATCTTCTCTAGAGATAGCAGTGGTTCCCCAGAACAGAATGTATCACCAGAAGCACAATCCACACCCAACAGAGCCACAATATCCCCAGCAACGGCAACTTTTAATTCTTCTCGCTTATTGGCGTGCATCCGCACCAAGCGACCGATTTGCACTCGCTGTTCAGTCCGCGAGTTGTAGACTGTATCGCCGGGTTTGAGCGTCCCAGAGTAAATCCGGGTATAGGTCAACTGCCCAAAGGATTCAACAGTGAGTTTAAATGCCAATGCCACCAAGGAAGCATCGGAGTTAGGGTAGACACTAACCGACTCTGCGGTTTTGACCACTTCTCTATCTATCGGAGATGGTAGATAAAGCGTAACTGCATCCAATAAGTTTTGCACTCCTTTATTTTTGAATGCCGAACCCAGCAGTACAGGCGTGAATTCTAGGCTCAAGGTTGCCTGTCGGATGGTTTCCCAAATTAATTCTTTAGGAATTTCCTCACCCGCCAGTAGCATCTCGGTCATCGGTTCTGAAAACAGCGACAAAGTATCTAGCAACCTTTCGCGTGCCTGTTGTGCTTCATCCCTAAGTGATTCGGGAATTGGCTTTTTAAGCCAGTTTTCCCCGTTTTCACCTTCAAAGTAGTCAGCAGTCATTTCTACCAGGTCGATCACTCCCTGGAATTGGTCTTCACTGCCGATCGGGTACTGGAGCAATATTGCATTTAGTTGCAAGCGATCGCGTATTCCCTGTACTACACGAAATGGATCTGCTCCCGTCCGATCCATCTTGTTGATGAACGCCAAACGCGGCACTCGGTAGCGCTTCATTTGCCGATCCACCGTAATGGACTGGGACTGCACACCCGCCACAGCACACAGCACCATCACTGCCCCATCCAATACCCGCAAGGCGCGTTCCACTTCTATTGTGAAATCTACGTGTCCAGGTGTATCAATCAGGTTGATTTGGGTATCGTGCCACTGGCAGGTGGTAGCAGCAGAAGTGATGGTTATACCATGTAGTTTTTCTTCTGGCATAAAGTCCATCGTTGCACCCTTACCGCCTCCCCGCACTTCCTCAATAGCGTGGATTCTGCCCGTGTAGAAGAGAATTCGCTCTGACAACGTAGTTTTACCAGAGTCGATGTGGGCAGAGATACCAATATTTCGGATGCGTGTTCGGGGAATCATAAAATTTCCTTTTGTTCAAGCGACAAACAGTCACCAACTGAGTGGCGATATATTTTGTATTATATATGTAGTATAAAAGAATGAACAGGCTGATTTATGTATTTTTCTTTTTTCGTATGAAACCGACCTGCTAACCCGGATTTCTCACCGATGCTCAAAGCCTGTGCTTGTGCAGGGGAGCTCTTGAGCAGGGGAGCAGAGGAGAGTTATTGTACAAGTTCTTTCCCTTCTGCCCCAGACCTCTGCCCCTCTGCCCCTTCCCTCAAGCTTGTGAGAAATGCGGGCTAAGAGCAAGCGAGGAGGCAATACGGTTCGGTTAGGGATTGGAACTTGTGGTAGCATTCAACCTTATATACCAGTTGGTAGCATTATTATTAGCAGTGCAGCATTGTGTCGCCAAGGTGCAGCAAATGATATTGCGCCTGTGGAATATCCAGCCGCAGCCGATCCTTTTCTGACAGTCGCTTTAATTAAAGCTGCGCGAGAATTAAAGGTTGAACATTACATAGGAATTACGGCATCAGTTGATACTTTTTACGAAGGACAAGAACGCACTGATTCAGCGAATCTAAATTTAATGCGATCACTGCATGATATTACAGAAGAATATCGGCGATTAAATATCTTAAATTATGAAATGGAATGCGGCACATTAGACCTCTTGCAAAATTGTTTTGTGGTATAATTAGAGATTTTCTTAAAAATGCACATCCAAATTGATGCAGAGAACTTTTATCACCTCATTGGTATGTCTGATTCAAATGGAGCGCAAATCTTAAAGCCCACTATTGTACCATGAATTATTTTTGCAAGAGGTCTCTTGGTTTGCTAGAGAAGCGCAGAAGGTACTGAAATTGACTCATTTAGGCGGTAATTTTTCAGCCTTACGGTTTTATCTGCCAAACTTTAATAGATTTATCGCCACTACCGCTATATAAAGTTTGACCATCCCTACTTAATGCAAGCCCATAAATTCCACCTGCGTGTCCGGTAAGTTCCATGACTGATT
Organism: uncultured Nostoc sp.; assembly: GCF_964245445.1. Taxonomy (GTDB): domain Bacteria; phylum Cyanobacteriota; class Cyanobacteriia; order Cyanobacteriales; family Nostocaceae; genus Nostoc. Next base: position 1,656 of record NZ_CAXTNE010000338.1, on the reverse strand, counting down.
TCCCTGTTTTGATATCGCGTAATATGATTTCTCTGCCTAAACCACCAGCAATAAATGTCTTGCTATCGGGACTTATAATTAACGCATCAATACTCGTACCCAACGATAAATTATGAACTAGCTTTCCTGTTTTCAAGTCCCAAGCTTTGAAACCTTTACCATCTGTGGTTCTGACTCCACCAGATTGAAAGCTATCGTCATGTCCACCACACAGGAGCATTTTTCCATCGTTACTAACAGCAAGCGTAATTGGGGCTGATGCTCTCTCCAAACCGTTGATCAGGTCTTCTTTTTTGGGTAGTGGTGGGATAAAGCTGCCTATTTGTTTACCTGTTAACAGACTCCAAACCCGAATTATTCCTCCATTTTCACCCCCGCTTAAGAGGGTTTTACCATCAGGACTAATTGCAAGTGCTGTTATTTCTGCTTTGAGTATCTGGTCAATTTTTCGAGTTTTGAGATTCCGAAATTTGATAGTGTTATCGCCGCTAGCACTGATTAAGGTTTGTCCGTCTAGGGTCAACAACATTGCTTTCACCCCTGTTTTCTCTGAAATCGTGCGAACTTCCTTTCCTGTTTGCATATTCCAAAATTTGATAGTGTTATCGAAACTGGTACTAATTAAAGTTTGCTCATCTGGAGTCATCACTATTGATTTAATACGCTCGCAGTGTCCAGTTAAAGTGTGAAGCAATGCACCTGTAGTAGTCTGCCAAAGCTTGATTGTTTTATCATCGCTACCACTAGCAAGAACTTGACCAGCAGGGGAAAGGGCTAATGCACGAACAGGTGCAGTATGCCCTGATAAAGTTAATTTCAACCGCTTTGCTTGTTCAGTGTTTGTGGGAGTATTAAGTGTATTTGCTATAACTGGAACGGTAGCAATCATACTAAACGGTGTAGCTAGGAAAAAACTAAGTAATGTTAAGGTTTTAAATAGAATGGGTAATTTCATGGTGATCTTGATGAAACTGCAACGAATCAAGCTAATAAACCTTGCTTTCTAATGTCACTAGCAAAGCTTTTCTTCGTTCCCTACTATTTATTCAATGAGTCTACTTTCTATTCCAGAAAAATTGACAGTTTTCTATTGTTAGTTAACAGATTATTTGTTGCTTTAGCGATTAACTGAGTTCAATGGGTTGAAAAAGTGCTTTGAAAAGCTGAGACTGCAATAAGAAGAAAATTCAAGAGTGGTTTTGCAACACAAAAGCTCCCAAACCGAATCTTCGCGCCAGATTGACCACCAACACGCCACTCATCACTTTAATAGCCCACATCAGTAACACTTTCGGTAATCACTCGTGAGAATCAATTGAGGAGACGATGACTACGCTCCATAAGAGCGATCGCTACTTCCTCCATCCCCAGATTTCCTTACTCAGCACCCCATCACCAGCAACCATGTCTGTAACCCGCCAAGGAAGAAGTTCAAAGTCACGGATATCGTCTATGATACGCTGACTTGTGCTGACTTCTAACCTTTGTAATGCCAACTTCAAGATTATTCCTTTTTTGCGTAAAGCACGAAAATTGAGGTGAATAGTATTATATAACGGTATTTGTGCGATTCGATGGCGCACGTCATGAGTCGAATACTTCTACTGGATAAGGTTTTCAAGCAATTTCTGCACCGATACCTAGGGGTATTCGCAA
>NZ_CAXTNE010000337.1:0-7794 GCF_964245445.1 uncultured Nostoc sp. | reverse complement strand
CATTCACGAGTATTAAAGACTCATTCACGAGTATTAAAGACTCGTTGGCGAGTATTAAAAACTCATTCACAAGTATCAAAGACTCATTCACGAGTATCAAAGACTCGTTGGCGAGTATCAAAGACTCATTGACGAGTATCAAAGACTCGTTGGCGAGTATCAAAGACTCATTCCCTATTCTCAATGCCCCATGCCCAATGTCCAATTTCCAAAGACTTTGATTATTTACCGTCTGGAACGTCTGCGGAGTCTATCAATTACTACTGCCAAAATAATTACTAGTCCTTTGACAACTAGTTGCCAGAAGTAAGATAGGTTCAACAAGGTTAAACCGTTGTTGAGAATAGCAATGATTAATGCACCTAGAAGTGTGCCGCCAATGGTACCAATACCACCTGTGAAGCTGGTTCCACCTAGAATAACAGCAGCGATCGCATCTAATTCGTAACCTTGACCTAAGATGCCACTAGCACTATAAAGACGGCTGGCACTCATGATTCCTGCTAAACCTGCCAGTAATCCACTAATACCATAGACAAATAGCAAGACACGATTAACTTTAATCCCAGTTAATCTGGCTGCTCGCTCGTTACCACCAACGGCATATATCTGCACTCCTAAAACAGTTTGCCGCAACACAAACCAGCTAGCTATCACAGTCAGTAGCGCGATTATCACTAGCCAAGGAATGGGGCCGATATATGTATTACCCACCCAAGCAAAATTTATGTCACGGTTAATCAGCGTTGTCCCCTTGGCAACTAAAAAAGCAAGACCCCGCAAGGCTGTAAGTGAACCCAATGTGACAATAAAAGGTGGTACATCCAAAAAGGTGATGATAGCGCCGTTGACTAAGCCTAAAAGCAATCCTGCTAGCAAGGCAGCAGGCACGGCCGCCCAACTCAAAGCTGGCAGTAGTGATACCAGTAAGGCAACTACGGCAGAAACACCCAACATTGAACCAACAGAAAGGTCAATACCTCCGGTGAGAATCACAAAGGTCATTCCTGTTGCCAGCACAATATTGATTGATGCCTGACGCAAGATATTAACGATGTTACCGGCTGTGAGGAAGTTGGGAGAAAGGAATGCAAATAAGATGCAGATAATTACTAGGATTGGCAGAATACCTGCAACTTCCAGGAGGCTGCTAATTGATTTCCGGTTGCGGGATGCGGGATTGTTGGCTAATTTATTGGCAGGCGGTCTGACTGTCTGACTCATGATTCTAATACCTCCGATGCTCCAGTTGCATAGTGCATAATCTTTTCTTGGGTGATTTCTTGACCAAGGCTGCCATCCAGTTCGCCTACCAGCTGGCCTTCTCGCATCACTAAGACGCGATCGCTCATACCAACAATCTCTGATAGTTCGCTGGAAACCATTAAAATAGCTACACCTTGTGCTGCCAATTCGCTCATAATTCGGTAAATTTCGCTTTTGGCACCGATATCTACGCCGCGTGTCGGCTCATCTAACATCAAAACTCTCGGTTTAATGGCTAACCAACGCGCTAGCAGTAGCTTCTGCTGATTCCCACCAGAAAGATCCAGCGCTCTAATTTCCAAATTGGCCAGGCGGATATTAAAGTTCTCTACCGCGTCTGTTGACAGCCGATTAACTGAACCCCAGTTAACAACTCCAACCTTTGCATCCTGTTTGAGTGTGTTGATGGCAATATTCTTGCGGGCGCTCATCTCCAGAAATAAACCTTGGTCTTTGCGGTCTTCTGGAACGTAGCCAATTCTGGCCGCAATGGCATCACTGGGGGTATTAATTTCTACTTTTTTGCCATTCAAGAATACTTCACCACTGGCTTTGCGGTCTGCACCAAAAACCAGCCGGGATAGTTCTGTGCGTCCTGCACCAACCAGCCCCGCTAAACCAACAATTTCTCCAGCATGAACTTTAAAACTAGTCGGCTCAACCTTCTTACGCGCATCGCTCATATTTCTGACTTCCAGCACGAGTGGGCCCGGATGCATTTGTCGTTGATGTTCGTAAAAGTCTTGCATGGAACGACCAACCATCATCTGCACCAATCGTTGGGGAGAAATTTCACTGCGTGTCAGACTGCCAATATATTGACCATCGCGCAGTACGCTAATTCGGTCAGCTAGGGCATAGATTTCTTCCATGCGATGGCTGATGTAAATAATGGCAATACCGTCACGCCGCAGTTTGCGAATTACCTCAAATAAATGCTCACTTTCTCGGTCAGACAGTGCTGCTGTTGGTTCATCCATCACCAAAACGCGGCTTTTGTCCTTCAACGCCCTGGCAATTTCTACTTGCTGCTGTTCTGCGATCGCTAAAGTACCAACCACAGTCTGCGCTGTAAAATTGGCTCCAAGACTTTCCAGTACTTGCTCTGCTTCTAGTTGCATAGCTTTGCGGTCTAAAAGCTGACCTCGCCGCAACTCGCTACCCATAAACATATTTTCGGTAACGGTTAAATTAGGTGCAACATTCAGTTCTTGATAGATAAGATTAATACCTGCCTTACGTGCTGTCGCCGGATCGGTAATTTTCAGGGGTTGACCATTAATGCGAATTTCTCCTTCATCGGCAATGTAAGCCCCAGCCAGGATTTTCATCAACGTGCTTTTACCTGCTCCGTTTTCACCCATGAGGGCGTGAACTTCTCCTGGATAAATCGTCAGATTGACATTTTGGAGTGCAGATACACCATGAAATCGTTTTGTAATCCCTTGCATTTCTAATACAGGGGTGGTGGTTGGTGGATCAGGAAATGAGGTTTCAATAGTTGTTGTCATCAGCAGAACCTCTAAAAAGAATTGAAAATTTGCAATTGTGAGTTATAAATCAATCAACTCACACCTGATGTGAAATTAAAATCATGTTTTAAAAAACGTTTACTATCTTGGAAACTTCTAAACGTCGCCTTCCAATATTTAGAACTTTTCGCAGATGCACATATATACATCATGGGTATGTGCAAAAAGTCTGTCAATGCACCAAAAGAATCAACTCAGATTAGAAATAATTGTTAATTGCAAATTCACAATTTGTATTATTTACCAGCCTTTTTCTGTGCTGATATTATTTTTGGTGATCAAGTTAACTGGAATCAAAATGGTAGGATTGTTAGGTTTTTTACCATTTAAGATATCATTTCCAACCTGAACTGCTTTTTGGGCCATTCCTCGGGGATTTTGAGTAGCAGTTGCGGCATATAAACTATTTTTAGTAGCGATCGCAGTGATTGCTTCTGGCGCACCATCAACCCCGACAATAAAGAATTCTTTACGTTGTGCTTGGTTTGCTGCTAGTTCTGCGCCAAGCCCACTCGGATCGTTGATGGCAAAAACAGCATCAATCTTCGGAAAGGTTGTGAGCAAATCACTCATAACTCTGAGTCCTCCATCCCTACTACCCTCTGCATTCTGGTTTTTAGAGAGGATTTTGATATCGGGATATTTGGATAATACATTTTCGCAGCCACTAACTCGCTGAATCACCGAGTCTACTGGCGGCCCGTTAACTATTACTACATTGCCTTTACCTTTGAGGCGGTCAGCAATATATTTGCAACTAACTTCTCCAGCTTGGACATTATTAGTAGTGATGGTAGCATCCACACCTCCCTCAGCACCTGTGTCTACAGCAATAACAATTCTACCTGCTTGTTTTGCCCTTTCAACTATTGGTCTAATTCCGCTTTTATCAGCAGCATTCAAAACAATGATGTCAGTATTCGCAGCAGTGAAATTTTCAATTTGATTGGCTTGTTGGTTGAGGTCATAGGCACTGGAAGCTACAATAACGGTGACATCTTTTCCACCAATTCTCTTCGCTTCTGCCTCAACTGCTTGTCCCATAACTACGAAGAAAGGGTTACTTAGATCGCCAACGGTGAAGCCAACCGCTCGTAATTTTCTATTCCTAGTGACAGTTTTGGTTTCTGCACTAGTATTGATTGCAGTGTTAGTACCAGTAGTATTAATAGCAGTGTTGTCATTTTGAGCGCCATTTGTGCAACCAACAACAGCCAAACCTAATATGCCAGCTATGAGCAAAATTCTTTTCATATTCATCTATTTTTAACAACGGATTTAAATTTGAAAGAGGTTAGTAGAATATAGATTTGCCAAGCTATCACAATATGAGCTAGGTCTAAAAATTTAAGACATAACCTACCAATACTGCTAACTTTGGCAATTTTAACTACTCTCAAATGTCTTATAATGTGGTTTGATTTGAGTTAGCGCTATTAATTGATCTAAATTATATGTTTTATTTTTTTAAACAAAACTATGAGCGCTACACTAGGTCAAAAAATCACATTTTTTTGTAAAATAACATTTGGAAGTGCGTGGGCTAAAAACAGCTTTTAACTAAAATTAGTAGAACCTGATCTTATCGAAAGTGGGAAATTTGTATTTCCTATTACATTGTTTTAGTTTAACCTGCATTATTGCAAATACGATCCCCGTTTATCGAACTTTACAAAATCAAGGAAACTATTGTATCTCTGTGTAGTTTAAGGTTTTCCCACTAAAGCATTTGCGAAAATTAAGTAATTTTTAGCCAAGGTGGATTTTAAAAAAACTTAATATGTTTAATTCAACTCGAATTGAGAGAATTTAATACTATAGGAGGAAAAGATTTGCTTTTAAATCTATCTTATAGAAGTAGGAAAATATAGACGATTACCATAAATAAAAATTATTTTGTCTTCTTTTCGGAGTCAACTAAAATATGCCTGTAAAATACGCTTATTTGCTATACTAAGTTGACAGAGACAGTTTTATTATATGTCGATCAGAATAATTCTTTGGATATAAAGAGAAGAAACACCAAAAAATTCATTCTCACCCCATTGCCGCCGTTGTAAAAATGTGGAAAGAATAGATGCGAAGTATTTATCGCGTCTGTTCAGTCGGTCTATAAATTAAATAAAAGTCGAGCCAGTCACTATAAACATCAGAACATTTGCACGGATGTTTTATACTTTGATAAGTGGCAATATGCTATTTTTCATGGAAAAATATTCTACTCCGTTTAGGCTTGCTGAAGGACTGTCATTGCTCATTGCAAAAAATCATTGCGATCTTTGCAAACCCAATTAGTTATGATGTCTGTAGAGTATTTTTTAAATTCTTTACCTTCCTAGTACCAAAAATTTTAAATTTTAAGGTTCTGGGTAAGTATTTAGCTACTAAATCTTCATAGTAAAAGTTTGTTCGATGGAATTGTTTAGAGTTTGAGGCATATCTGTTTACTTGTCGATATTAATTTGTTAAATGCTACTTTCGCACTCCAGCTTATGCACAAGCGTGCAAGACCTGTATTGAAATTATTTTTGCACACGTGTGCAAAAATAAATGTTAAGTTTATTTTCGTCTTTGGATACCTGTCTATAATTTATTTTTTTAAGTATTCTGAACGAGCAGAATCAATTGACCAAGTAGATACAATGTGATTTTAATTAAGAAAAAGCACTTATGTCTCAGTAAGGATAACTTTGTATACATTTATGCACACCTGTGCATAAATGTTACTAAAATATAACCTCATCTTTTGTTCTAGACACCTGTGGAAAGTTAATATTTTTGTCAACTTCACTCAGAGGAGTGTTAATTCGTCAATTGTATAGCATAAGAATGCTTGACAATATTAGCCAACTCTTGTATGGTGATGGCTTCTGCACCCTCTAGCTTCATTAATTCGCGATCGTCCCATAACTCCATCCAAGTAATCCCATAATCAGACACTAAAAACCGAATCAGGTGCTTTTCTCCCAGGCTAACCAGAAATGAAGCACTCTGCATTTGTTCACCGCATGTATAACAAGACGCAGTATAACCACGGCTGTCAAGGCTTGCAGGTTCATTACCAAGTCTTGAATGAATTCCTGATGTTGTTGCGCTAATCTTAGAAACACTTGTTTTCTCCTACCACTCCAGTTATGTGGTTGCTTTTAAAATTTGGTTGCCAAAAGTTCGTGTTTTCCTAAAGACGTGATTAATCTTAATCTTTTGGTTGTAAGCAATAAACTAAATTCCCAAAGCCGTTCTAATGTTTTGGACAATTACCTGGGGTGGTTGTGCAATATCCACAGATATGGTATTCAATGGTTCTTCAAGAGTATAAAACTGGGTGTTGAGCAGTTTTTCGCTCATGTAATGATTGCTACGCTTTTGCAACCGCATTTTAATTAACTCATAAGACCCTTTGAGGTAAACTAGCTTGATGCGTTCGCTATCCAATACCAAAAATTGCCGATAGCTGTCTTTTAAAGCCGAACACGCCAGCACCACATTTTTATTTTCTTGTAGCCAATATTTTATGGCTGTTTGTAAATCTTGTAACCAAGGCATCCTGTCAGCTTCACTCAGAGGAATACCGCGCCGCATTTTCTCAATATTCTCTGGTGAGTGGAAAGCATCAGCATCGCTAAACTCCCATTCTAACGATTCTGCTAGCAGTTTTCCTATGGTGGTTTTGCCAGAACCGGATACACCCATTAGGATAATAATCATTGACTGCTTAATCATATTTTTCTTCAAAAAAGTTAAGTTATTGAAATGGAGGCTGAATTTAAGACTCCTTTCCATACAACATGTGAGTTGTATTAAAAATATCTTGACAAATAATGATTATTTTCTATATTACAAAAAATGCACACGATTGCAAAAATTTCAAACCTCATATAAAAAAATGAATAAAAGAAGAATTTCAATTGAAGATATTGCTCAAAGAGCAGGCGTTTCTCATTCCACAGTTTCACGCGCTTTGCGAGATAACGCTCTCATTAGCCCCAAAGTGCGAGAGAAAATTAAGCAACTGGCGCAGGAGATGAACTATGTGCCGAATGCTATTGCTCAAAGCTTGCAAAATAAACGCACTAATACCATTGGAGTAGTAGTAACCTCAATTGCAGATCCCTTTTTTGCTGAGGTAGTAGAGGGAATCGAGAAGATAGCTAGACCCGCAGGCTTGAGTGTTTTGTTAAGTGCTTCACACCGAAATATTGAGCAGGAAATAGCAGCTATTAATAGTTTTCATCGCCGGAGAGTGGACGGGATTTTAGTAGCCGACTCACGAATTAGTAAAAAGCATACCAAACAATTAACGCAAATTGCTGTGCCAACAGTTCTGATTAATAGCCAGACAGAAGATCAATCCGAAATATTTCACTCAGTGGCAATAGACGATCGCTTAGGTGGTAAATTAGCCACAGAGCATCTCATAAGTCTAGGACACACCGCTATTGGTTATCTGGGCGTAGGCGATCGCAGCAGGTCGAATCAGCAGCGCCTAGAAGGATATCAAATGGCTCTTGCAGAAGCTGATTTACCACAAAATGCTGATTGGATTGCAATTAGTGATGAAGATAATACCAGAATAAGCGATGTTACTACTGGACAAAAGATGTTATCTAAACTATTGACTGCTGAAGTTACAGGCATCTTTTGTTACAACGACATGGTGGCGGTTGGCGCTCTGTTAGCCTGCCAAGAATTAGGTATTTTAGTACCGCGAAGTTTAAGTCTAGTTGGATTTGATGGTATTGCTTTGGGTGGTTATGTTACCCCCGCCCTCACGACAGTCAGCCAGCCAATGTTAGAAATTGGTGGTATAGCCATGCAAATGTTACTTGATTTATTAGAAGAAAAAACTGTGGAAAACCGCGTTTTATCTCCTTTTCTATTACAGCGTAGTAGTAGCGCAGCATTACAGCAATTTTCAGGTAATTATACCACAACTGAGACGGTAAGTCGGTCGGCGTAAATAATTATCGTTGGGATAAGGCAGGAGGCAGGGGGC
>NZ_CAXTNE010000336.1:0-7817 GCF_964245445.1 uncultured Nostoc sp. | reverse complement strand
CACAAAATCGCATCGCTCCCGTTCTTTAATATAAATATTTTAGGCAACGAGATCATTCGCGTAAGCTCTCACTGCCGAAAAACTTATTTTCCGATTATCAGCAGCACTACCCTTACCCCAGTCAAATCTACTACCGAACGCTTGACCATTCCTGAACTACTAGGTGGAGTCAAGAGTTATGATGAACTACCTCCCGGCTGGAAGAACGTGGAGGTTATTATAGATTTAGCGATTGTCACTCCAGTACAAGTCTACAATCTCGTTTCACGACAATGGTAACCCGGAGTAGTGAAGGACTATTGGGAACCAGGGGGCTTTCTGGTGGTGCGCTGTGGCAAACGAGTGCAAAAGGTTTTCAGTGGGGAGAATGTGGCAATATTTGTTGGGATTGGTGGGGAGAAAGATGTACAAAGCTTTACTATTAAGTAGTAAAAATTACCTTATAGTTACTGGTCACGCAATTTCTTAAGCTCTGCATCTGTAAACGGATTTTTGCCAGCGCGTAACTCTTTCACCCAGCGCTGCCGTTGTGCTTTACTCTCTTTATCATAAGCCTCAGCAATATATGCCTCAAAGTCTGCAATTGCTCCTTTGAAGTTCCCTGTCAATGCTCTGGCTAACCCACGGCTGTCTTGGATATTGCGATCGCTAGGGGAAAGTGCCACGGCTTTTTCACAGGCAGGCAGGACATCAGCAGCTTGTTTGTACAAGCTAGCTGCCACCACCAGCCCCTTTTTCCCCTGCTGCTTCAGTTTGGCGATCGCTGGCTCTAGCAGTTCTCGATCAATCGCTTCCAGTAGCCTGGTTTTCTGTGGCCCCAGGTATTGATTCAGTTCCTCCCGCAGTTGAGGGTCACTTTTGGTTTTCGTTGTGATTTCACCAATTCCCAGTGCTAGGGAGAACTTCTCCTTTTCAGTAGACAAGCCAACATCACCTGCTGGTGTTTTTACCTTAAAGCCCGTTACCTCAGAGTCCATCACTCTCAACGCACCTTGCGGCAGTTCGTAGAATTTGTTCGGTTCAGAGAGCGATGATTTTCTCCAGGCTTTGGCTTATACGATGTGCGATCGCTAGCAACACATCTGCAATGTCCACGTCTGTCATTTCTAAATCTTCGCTTGACTCAAAATACACCACATGGAAATCCAGCGCTTCAACTTCCACCTGTAGCCTTACTAATTCTGTCGATTTTCCACAGCCGATATGACCAGTCAACAGGGTGCAGGTCGGTTCATTCGCTTTGAAGAACGTAATTTTCTGCTTCAGCTTGCCAATAATATCGCCACCTCTAACTGAAGAGAAATCAATGTAGTAATTCTTATCTGAACCTTGATTGACCTGTAAAGTCCGGCTGGGGTCTGTTCGGTGGAAAAACTCTAGTAAATCTATGTTCATAAATAAGTAATATACTGATTTTTAATATTTTTTAGAAAAAGAATAACTATTAGACTTTATTAAATAACACTAAACTGATTTTAGCTCCCATATTTTAAGTGGTTACTGCTCAACATGAATATTCAGGCGTTGCATAATGGAGTATAAATTAGTAGGTATTTGAATATGAATTGTCCAAGTTGTGATTCCAGGCATATCCGTAATAATGGGAGAAAAAGTGGTAAACAGAATTACATATGTTTTAGTTGTAGTCGCCAGTTTATTGATAACTACGAACCTTCAAGAACTTACAGTAATCAGATAAAGGAAGAATGCTTAAAAATGTATCTCAATGGTATGGGTTTCAGGGGCATTGAACGCAGTCATTGCGGGTTGATCATACTACTATCATCACCTGGGTTAAACAACTGGGTCAAACGATGGTAGGTAGATGCACCAAGCCCAGACGTGCATGAAGGAGAACTGTCAGGCGATGTCTACCACGGGCTACGCCTACGCAATAATCCATTAGTTGGAGAGCTGGATGAACTAGAAACCTTTGTTGGATCAAAAAAAATAAAATCTGGCTGTGGGCAGTAGTAAACCACTTTAGTCAAGGAATTATCGGTTGGGTCTTGAGTGACCATAGGGCAGAAACATTTAAGCCTTTGTGGGAATTTGTCGCCTCCTGGCAATGCTACTTCTACGTTACAGATGGATGGAAAGTTTACCCTCAGTTTATTGATTCGGGAGACCATATTGTGAGCAAAACATATATGACCAGAGTCGAGGGTGAAAACACAAGGCTGAGACATTATTTGGCACGATTACATCGCGAAACACTGTGTTATTCTAAGTCAGTAAAAATCCTTAAACATTCTATCTGATTGTTACTTCACTATTTAAAGTACCGTTCTATTCTTGTGTCTGCTTAATTCATACCGCAATCAGCAATGCCCGACAGAGAAATCACTGTTTCTATTGCTTTGAATATTAAGTCTATTTCTAACGTGGGCGCGATCAAGGAGAAATCTTTTAGCTGCACCAGTTTTTCCGAACACACTTGTGAGTGAACAATTATCACTTTACCTTGCTTTTGTTCTTAACCGAGAAGTATTGCCTGTCTACTTATTTATAAGCCTTAAGAGATTTGTTAGTGTCGTTCCTGAGTAGTATTGAATATCGGGAGAATGAGAAACTTTATCTACAACGAAGCCAATTTTCATTCCAGATGTATAGGTGACTCCGGAACGAGTAGTTTGTTCAATGCGAATTTCATACTCAACAGGTTGCCCTGGTTTAAGCCAAGAATCAAAGCGATCGCCCAAATTGATCTGATAAGCATCGGCCCAGTGAGGATAGGGTCGATGTGGAACAAGTGGGTAAGACATCTCGCTGACTTTGGAGTTGTTCTGGGACAAAATAATTGTCAATTTAACCGTTTTTAACTCGCCCAGAAGCTTACCTTCATCTAAAAGAGTAAAATTGCGTGGATCGGGGAAGCGATCAAATCCTTTAAATTTAAAACGTCCTAAACGTTTAGGGTGAATACCTCCAGTAATCGCAATTTCGGTTTGGTTTTGCAAATTATTGAGTTTATATTCCAATGTGCCTGGAATATAAAATTGCAATTTCCCCGATTCAGTAATTTCAGCTTTGAGCGGAGGATCTCCTAAATCTTGTGGGCGTTTAACAGTTTGCCAAGACACTTTAAAAGAACTTTGGACCGTTTCTAATAAACGGTAACGATCTCGGACATCCGAACCAGTACCAAGTAGACTCCGTAGTCCCGTTTTTTTCGACAAATTTTTCTTGATCAACCCAATACTTCGATCGACTAACAGGCTAACGCGATTGCCATAACTAATTTGTTCTTGAGGAATTTCTGTACCCTTGACTAACAATACTTGACCGTAACTACCAGGTTCCCCATCTCTACCGTTGCGTCCCGGTTGACCAATAAGGCCATTCTCACAAGTAAAATCTCTCTGCTGTGATAGACCAATATATTTCCAGCCATAGCGGTAGTTTGGATCTAAATTTGGAAGCTGCTGGGGTCGATATTGTTGTTCGTCATAGAACGCATCACCCGTACAGCGAAATAATTCTCTGTTAATTTCTTGCCACTGTGCGTTAACTACATTGATTTGTTGCGCCATCAATGCCCAAGTGCAATAGTTTACACTCCAGCGCGGTTGAGTACAGTTACATCCACTACCTGCTTGTCCGCCCTTTCCTCCAACACCTGCCCTCCCGCCTCGATTACGTAACACCACATTCTTGAGTTGAGATAATGACTCAAAGTAAATAGTAGCATTACCGCCATGACTACCATAACCGCCATTACCACCATTACCGCCATTGCCGCCTTTAGCACCGCATACATTCACTGTTACATCCTGCGGCTGTTGGCATCCAGAAGCTTGTTCACCAGAGGTAGCAGATTCTCCTGCTTCGCCATCTGCACCGGAGATGTCAATCGTTTGTAGTTGTTCGCTAGCGCGAATTATTTGCTCGGTAGCAGAGTTCCCATCTCGTCCAGACCGACCATCTACCCCATGTCTACCATCTTGGCCAAAAGTTTGTACTTCAGCAGCAACAACATTGACAGCTAGACTGTTAACAATTGTTGCCAGAAGGCATAGTTTGAGAATGTACTGAAGCGGCTGATTAATATTCACACAAGTCAAATAAATTAAAGAAAACTTTTGATATAGCAATCCTAAATGAGTTACGAACTGGGGTTTGAGTTGGGTAAAACCAGTCATCATTGTTTTGTTGGATACTTTATATAAGTAGTATAATCTCTACAAAATTAGCGATCGCACTTGGACGAACAGACATCGCACGCTCATCATCCTTCATACATGAGCGATCACTTGACTTTTAAGACTGTCGTTACAAGATCATGCGATCACTAGTTTTAATGCTTGACGTGTTTCACCTTCTGCACTCACAATGCCATCGATAGTTAAAGAGTGAGACCGTTGAAATTCTTTAACTGCCTGGTCGGTTGCTAGATCGAACACTTGGTCAGCTTTTTCAAGTTTAATACCTGCCTTTTTCAGTGTTAGCTGTAGCTCGCCTACGTCCTTACCCTGCTGTATTGGTTCGGTCAGCTTCAATGTTCTAGAATACCCCACGTTAGGGAAACCTTCAGCAGGTGAATTATTGATACACTTTAGAGTCTTGGAAACATCAGGATTACCGACAATGCCATCTACAACAAGTTGTTCTAATTCTGGGTTTGCCGTGTTCCACAAAATTTGAAAAGCTTTAACTGTGTCCTCCCTGATATCTGGCATCTCATGCCGATGCCAGTCGAAGTGCCAGACGTCTGGTTTGCCTTGGTCGCCATAAGTCCATACTGACCATCAACAATACCAATATCAAATCCTAGTTGTTTTAATTGATTCTGAAGCTGTTCAACCTCTGAACCCGATTCACCTAATTTCAAAATCTTCATGACTTGTTTTCTTTTTTGCTTGTTTTCTCAGAACTTCCCAACTGCGGAGCTTGTGTTCATTTAGCATTGCAAACTCTGTTGCTTGAAGTGGTGATCGCCATTTGAACAGATGCTTGCGAAGAATTAACGCTCGCACTTGGACGAACAGACATCGCACTCTTATCAACCTTCCTACATGAGCGATCGCTTGACTTTTAAGACTGTCGTAACGAGATTAGTGATCGCACTTGGACAAACAGACATCGCACTCTTATCAACCTTCCTACACGAGCGATCGCTTGACTTTTAAGACTGTCGCAACGAGATTAGCGATCGTGAAACCCAACATTAAGTTACAATTTGATATTTATATAATTGTCCGCCGAGACGATAGTTTGTTGGGTTTCGTGCCTTAACCCACAAGATCAGGCGATCGCACTCAAATTTATGGGCTTGATAGTGTCTCAAATCCTATTAACTTTGTACCTCCCTGAACGCTTACTTATTTCCAACCCTTTTTTATAGAGTCATAGGCTATATTTGCAACTAACACATTTTTAAAACCTCGTTCTGCGAGTCGTTTAGCTGTATCTGAACCGATCGCACCCGCTGCTCCAATCAGTGATAGGGGAAGATTTTTATCGTAAGCATTAAATAGCCCATGTTCACTAGCTGCATCAAAAGCCCCAAAAAATCCACTGACTGTGTAGGCTGCCTTACCACTGCCTCCACCAACGGATGCATCAACACCTAGAACTTGAGGTGTATGCTCATGGAGAAAATCGGCTAACTTTTTATTCGGACCAAAATTAGGTGTAATGAATAGCGCACCTGGCGGTATGCACGCGTCTTCTTCTACAACATTTTCTTGAACATCTATTTTTGTTGCTCCTCTTTGACCGTTCAGAAATGTTCCTGTCTGCTTAAAAATAGCAGAGTACACTTCATAGGCTCGTGGATGGTTGGCATTAATAATAATCTCATGTATTTCTAGAGTTTCTGCTAGAATTATGCATCTTCCACCCTGAAATTCAAGCTCTAAAAAGTCTCTAGAAAATTTATATCCTTTTACTTTCTATTGTTTTTTTTTGCAAAGAACAGTGTTTTTGCCTGCTTGATAAATACAATAAAAGAAGTTATTAGATAATGCATTGGGTGCTTGTGCAAAGTTGATTGCTCAAGTAGGATGAGTTGATCGCACAATAAAGCAATATTGATTACAGTTTTGTGCAATCATTCTCTGATTTTTCCCGTTAAGTCCCAAGAGGATTTTTGAAGCATTTCAAAACGGCTGATAGCGTATTGAAAAGTAGAGACCGTTTTCTTGCAACGAGTTGCCCCGATCACCAACTGAAATTAAGGGAATGCCATAGTCTAGGTGCAACGAGAAATTAGGGATAATCAGCCAGCGCAAACCCAGTCCTAAACTGCTAATTGTTGCCGGATCGGGGTCAATTTCTCGATTATTCCAGACCGTACCGATTTCAAAAAAAGGCACTAACTGTAGTACTTTGGGGTCTGATGTGAGAGGAACGCGAACCTCGACTGAACCGAGGATGCCATTGTCGGCAACGAGTTGGTTTTGTCGGTAGCCTCGAACTGTATCGACTCCACCTATACTGAAGCGTTCCAAAGATAGTAATGAATCTGGGGTTAGCTAGGCATCAATTCGCGCTACTAGCAGATTTCTAGGTGACAACTGCTGCACCCACTGAAATTGTCCCAACCAGGAAAAGAATCGCCCGTCAGTACCTGTGTTGTTTATGGTTGCATCAAACGCATCTATCCCTAGATTGAATTGAGTTCGGGCGGCTAAGGCTCGTCAGGTGCAGTTGTGGGAATGGTGACACCTGGTGGCGGTGGGGACTGAGCGACTGCACGGAGGACAAGGCAAGCTGAGGTCGCCATGCAAGAGCTTAAAATGACAACCCAGCTATTGATTGGGTACATATTCATATTATTGAATTAAGAACATTCTCGACTCAATACGAGTTTCCCATTTGGTAGTCGATATACCCCAAGAGGTTCTACAATCGGGTCACTTTTTTGCCAAGAAGAATTTGGGTTGGTATTTGAGAGTGTGCTGTCAGTTGGTAAAGTTTTCACATCTACTGTGGGAAAGCTGGACATTTGAGCATCTCCCGGGCGCTGGGGTAAGCCACCAGTACCTGTGATGGTGAAGCTTCCCCTTGTTGGTTGATTGCGGCGGACAATGCAGCTATTTGCCAGGAGGCTGTCGGTGTTAATCTGATTTTCGGGTAACTCGGTAAGGCTGTTTTGGATGAAGCTGACATCGGGTATGGTGATGACTCCATTGATAGCACTAGTAGCATTCACGTCTACTCGATTATTGCCATTAAGGGTATTTAGCGGATCGTTACCAGAAGATGCAGCGCTGTAGTTTTCGCCGAAGAAGGCTCTAGTGTCGAAGGTGATATCTCCACCTTTGCCATCACGAGCAAAAGCTAGGATATCGCTGTCATCGAAAGCGAGGATGGAGCCAGCTTTCAGGTCAATTTTGCCACCTTCTCCTGCACCTTGGTTGACATTGGTGGTAATGTTACTGTTGCCAAATAGGAGAATCTGATCAGCAGTTATGGTGATACCTCCCCCAGAAGATTCGTTGGAGGAGGTTGCGATCGTGCCATTTGTGGCTGTTAGGTTTGGGGTGTTAATTTTGATGTTACCAGCAGGAGCTGCGCCATTTGATTGGGCAAGCAAACTCGCCCCATTGCTCAAGTCTAGAGATTGTGCGGCGTTTACTGTAATATTGCCACCTACCGCATCAGGATTGGCGGAGGAGGTGGAGGCCGACACCTTAGCGCCATCAGAAATAATTAGTCGTTGTGTGTCAATTGTCAAGTTTCCGGCAGCAGCACCATCACGTTTAGTTTCCACGGTAAGTTGACCTGGCCCTTGAATGGTTATGGCTTCTGGTGCTGTTACTATCAGGTTTCCTCCTTTACCACTTCCAGTTGTAGACGCAGACACTAAAGAA
>NZ_CAXTNE010000335.1:0-7848 GCF_964245445.1 uncultured Nostoc sp. | reverse complement strand
TGTTAGCGATCGCTGGTTTTTGATCCTACCTCACCAAATCGCGTTGCTCCCCTTTAAGGAAGCATCAATTTGTTTTCTGATTTGGGCTGCTGAGAGTCCTCGGTCAGTGGCTGACATAGGAAAGAAAACTTTGGTCGCTAAGATATAACTTTCGCGCTCAGTGCCTTGCAATACTTCTCCTAAAAAGGATTCAGCCCCTCCCTGAGCGTAAACATTTGCAGTGTCAATAAAGTTAATTCCAACCTCAAAAGCTTTGTGTATACAAGCCTCTGCATTTTGCTGCTCTACACCACCCCCATAAGTCAGCCAGGAACCGAGACTAATTTCGGAGACGCTCAACTCACTGTTTCCCAATTGTCTGTATTTCATTTGTATTTCTTGTTTCACTGTTATTTTCATGTTTATTAATCTCCAAGAAGCTATTTTTAGCGTATTTACAAACTTTGTCTCAAGCCACCAGAGCTTTCCTCATTCAAATTGCAGATATTTTGTCTGTTTAAATACACCTAATGAAGAGTCTCAATCTTTGCGCCATCGCTTTGCGACTATAAATTCCGTGACAAAAGCAATCTTCTTTATATCCGAATGGCATGAAGATTCATCTGAAACAAGCGTCAGGGCTATCTTGTTGGGGGTGGCTGAGTGGGGTGTAGTGTTTAAGAAAACTGAATACGAGTGCCTCAAGGAGTTCAACATCTTCTTAACTCCCCACACCTCATCTGCTTGGGGAGCCGATTTCGCAATCAAACTGGATCGTGGCCCTGCTCAACCTCAAGTCACTGATTCGTGGGCTTAAGTGTCAAAAACGCAAAATAATTTTGACTTCTAGACAATAATGCTACTGCGATCGCTTTAAGCCATCTACCCGAAAAAGAGATTTATATCCAATTAATAAATTCTTACAATTAGAGACTCGTATTTTCCATAGTTTTGCAGTAGAGTGTTTATTCCGTGCAAATTATTTATACCCATCTTCTCTCAACTTTACTGCCATCCAAATTTTGAACCAATGCCTTTCAAGGAACAGCCAATGAATACTTCTAATGATACAGATACGAAGAAGATCATCAAAAAACCCGACAAGCTTACCCTGAGACAGATGAAGTTAATTGAAGAAGCAGAAGACCAACTTCTTCAAGCTAATACTGTCAAATATACAGCCCCTGTGATTGAGGAAAAGCTAATAGCGATTCAAGAGCCAAAAGAACCGAACTACATTCCACTACGGGACAATCCCATAGTCCAATCCGTGGGGAAATCAGGTTGGCAGATTTCCGATATTTGGCGGGATATCCGCGTGGATGATTTCTGTAATTGATGGTTGCGAAAAGCAAGCGCCCAGCGTAGCCGAGCGCTTCTGAAATCAAGCTCAAGATTGATGTTCATTCTGATACACACCATGCCAGAATGCGATATTCTAGCGTCTTACAGTTTGAGATACATCTAAATTACCGTTTCAATTGCGAACTTTACCCGCAATTATTCTAGCTGGCAATCGTAGGCTGTGGACGGGCGGTTGTACCGAAGGCAGTTTCGGCGGCAATAAGCTCTTCTCAAGCCTTCTCCAAAGGATACGAAGACAGCGTAGCTTGCTTCTTTGTTCGCAATAGCGTCCCGTAGGGAAGGAGTACGGCGATCACAGATGGGGCAATCGGAACTCCAGTACAAGTCTACAACCTTGTCTCCCGGCAATGGCAACCAGGAGTGGTGGAGGACTAGTCTGGACAAGAAAATCTATTGATGAGCTACTCTCGCCGCAGGCGATTACGCTTTGTGGGTTAGTCTAGAATGGTAGCAAATATTGGTGTCAAAGAAACTTTAATGCAAATTGCTGCTTTAGCACAAGCCATCGCTCTGATTGAGTCACGCTTGGATGTCCTCGACCCTCCCAACATAGTGACAGTTGAAGATAGTCAGGCTAGACAGTCTAGACAAGGGGAAACCTGGGAGAATAATGCTGTTGAGTTTTTAGACGCAATCAGCTAGGGTGATGATAATGGGCGAGATTAACGATTTACGATTCACTGCGCCACCATCCGACTTGGAGCGATGGGAATGGTTTTTTAAGCAGATGGAGAAACGCGGACTAATAACTATTTTTGAAAGCTCCAAACAGTACCCCAACCGGGGCGACTCGAAACTAAAGCGGCAGTATTTCAAGGTCAAGTTAAATGCACAAAACTCTGATTAGTTTCTTTGACTATTTCCTGATGTAGCAACTGCCTAATGTTTTAGTAAATGGCAATAAGGCATTTTCAAGCTCTTTTAACAAGCTTAATAATCCGCCTTAGTATATGGGCGATAACACGCTATTACCTTCTTTTTTTGACCAAATGAGAAAATTCATTGTATTTAGCGGCCGTATGCTCAAACCTTTGTTCTAGCTTGATAAATATTAATTATAAGCTAGAACAAAGGTTTGAACCTTCAAACTGAGCGCTCCTCATCAGAAAACTGAACAGTCTAAGGTATTGGCTGCCTCTTGTAACAGTTCCACAGTTGTTGCCAAGAGCGTTCGTACACGAGTTAACTGATTTCGGCGCTCAATCCCCAGCCGTGCTTCAGTGTTTCGCGGATCGTCATCATGGCTTAAATGAACAACTTTCACTTTCTGCTGTTTTTCAGATGGTTCAAATATTGGCTCAGGAGCAGTGAGTTTATTGTATCCATAAACTCCACTTGGGCGCTTCACATTATAATGATGTACTTCACAGCCACCAGGAGCAATGTAGCATCCTTCTAGATTATTTAAGTTGTGATGCAATTGTTCTACACAGGCGGCGATCGCTTCCATTTGTGCAGCAACGCCCAGCGATTGTGCACTTTGAGGACAACCTCTTGACATCAGCATCATCACTGCCGCTTCGCGGCGCGTGGTTTTAAAGGTTTCCTCTCTGCGTTCCCACTCCTGTTGCCGTTGGCAAGACGCAATCTCCCGCACGCGAATTAGTTCGATTTCCTCATCTGGAGTCAATTTAATAGCTGCTCCACAGGTTGTATAATTGAAGCATTCTCCAGGGTCAATACCCGGTTGCAACATCATTGAGGCACAGTCAAAGCCAAGTCCACATATCTTACGTGGCATAATTTAAACTTAGTTCTAGCTTAATAAATTTATTTTAATAGCTAGAACAAAAGGCTAGGTTAAAACAAGTGGTATTAATCGTAATTTAGTGCTATTAGGTATTAACCCAACTCATGCCCGCAAGCTGACTGGGCATCGCAGTGATAGAGCCTTCCGACGCCATACACTTCGCGGCGAACAACAAGCTGCGATCGCAGCTTACTATCGCGCGATTGGTGAAGAGGAAGCAGAGTAGATTATGCCAAAGCCACTCGATCCCAAGTGTCAGTTATGTTCCAAACTACCAACAACTCAAGCCAAAGTTTTACATGGAACAGCAGGTGATGGCTGCTGGAATCCACGCATTTGCCACAATCGCCGCTCATTCTATCGCCACCGCTCCCAAAAGAATTCAGCAGAGATTGATTCAGTAACAGTCGAACCACCAGCAACATATTTTGCAGTGCTGTATTTGTATAAAGAATCAGGCGATAAACCATTGCACGCCTTGGGCGCAGAACTCTGGCTGGGTCAAAAACCTGTTTGTCGCTTAGAACCAATTCACTGCTTTGGGCTAACGGCTGGCAAGATCCGCGCCTATACAGATCAGGTGTTGCAGGCGTTTGCGAAACAATATAGTGTTTCACTATATCAATATAAAGATATGTTTGAGATTGCCTCAAGCTACTGCCCAGTGCGGCCTTGCCCCTTGCATCCACAATCTTAGAGATGACCACATATCGTCAATTAACAATTTGGGATGTATTAGATGAGTTGTCTGAATCTCCACCAACTTCTTCCCTTGATGCTATGTGGGATTGTTTGGATGCCGAGCTAGAGAATTTACCAATAGATGCACAGTTATCAACCGCAGCGCTTGCCTTCAGTCAAATTGCGGATATTCTTAAGTCTCGTGCCGAAGTGCTGTTGCAAGATACCCGCGATCGCAATAGTCTTTTGGGGCCAATTGTTAGCACCGATCTCTTTGCTGGTCTAGTGCGGACAACAATGCACCTAGATTTAGATGATTTGATTGAACCGCAAACACCACAAACCTTTAAACCACACGGCCCACACCAATTTTCATATCCTAACCAGGAGGGTGATTCTGTAGTAGCACCTGTTGAAAAAGCGAATGTTTTGGCAATGCTCGATCAGGTGACAACTTTAGAAGATGTTCGCAATTTAGCATCAGATGAGGATGTGGAAAAATGGCAGAGCGTGATTGCTAACTACCTGATAAATGTCAAAGATGAGATTTCTTTAGTTAAACTGCAACGTGCGTTGGAAATGCCGATGGTCGAAGTATGGTTGGGATTATTGCTGGGTGGGTTTACATTAGAACAGCGTGGTGATTTTTATTACAATCAAAATGTCTGGGTGAAAAGCTCTCCTTTCTATGACCAGCAACATCCTTGAGGGATGACGGTTAAAGAGTCCAAAAAAGCGGATAAAATCAAGCGAGTCTCTGCTGAGGACGAGAACATAAAAAATTGCGGCTGCTCCTACTGTCACTGTAACCGTAAGATGAGTAAAGCAAAGAAAGCTCCGCAAAGACATCAGAAGTCAGAAGTAAAACAGGCTTTATCCCTGGTTTTAAGACTTAGTGTATGTACTTCACCTTCTTTGAAATCTGCTTTAATTATTTAGTCTAGATTTTAGCTTGGTGTCAGCGTTAATTCTTCACGCTTAGTGAAGTTAACAATTTTCACCAAATGCTAATTTAAATAACTTTGGCAATAAATGTATAAATGGATGCCTATCTATCCTAAGCATCAGCATATCTCTTCGGTAAAATCGTCATCGAGCTGGCGTAATGTTCTTTTCGTAAAAGAAAAGATGTTGACCTAAAGAGGGTTGACCTGAGATGAACTCATGTTAAAAGCTAAGAAAATCAGAAAGCGTTTTTTCCCCAAGCTGTGAATGAGTAGGTGCAGGCAAACTCTATGACAAACACCCTTCTTAAACCAAGTGAGTTGAACCAACGACTCCAGAGAACGCTGACCTTATCCAGTCGGCAGATGGGCTGGAATGGCATCCTGGTTGAGCAGCATGACTATACTTCAATTCCTGGCAAAATAGAAGAAATAGAACTGCCTGCTCTGTCCGATCATTGGCTAATCTTACCGATGGGGCATCCCACTTATCTGAGCCAGAAATCTGACGATCGCTGGCACGAATCAATCTTTCAAGAAGGAGATAGCCTCTTGGTTCCGGCTGAACAGTTGAGCTACTGGTGTTGTCCAGGAAGTGAGGCTGTCCAAACGGAACTCAACATTCATTTACAGCCAAAGCTGGTCGAACAAGTTGCCCAAGTGTCCCAAATCAATACAGCACGGGTCAATTTGGTCAACCATTTCGGTCAGCAAGACTTGAATCTTCAGCAGATTACCATGCTACTTTTAGCTGAGGTGAAATCAGGTGGTATGATGGGGCGATTATATGTTGAATCCTTGTCTCAAGCATTAATCATCCATCTCTTGCGGCATTATTCTGAGAATGCACCAATCATTGCACCTGAGAATAGAAGCTTAACTCATATCCAGTTGCAGCAAGCGATCGACTACATTCACACTCATCTCGATTGCGATTTGTCACTGGTTGAACTGGCAAATGTCGTTAATATCAGCCCCACTTACTTTGCCAATTTGTTTAAACAAGCAATGAAAATCTCGCCGCATCAGTATGTGATTCAACAGCGGGTAGAACAGGCAAAAGTGATGCTGTCGAAAACGGACTTGGCGATCGCGGACATTGCTTTACAAGTCGGCTTCTCCAGCCAAAGCCATTTGACGCAACAGTTTAAGCGCCTGACTGGAATGACCCCCAAGCAGGTTCGCTAACCCCATAAGAATCTAACAAATCATTGTAAGAATCTGAAAGAAGTTGAGCGTTGGCACTCATTACACTCAAGTTAGATCAGACGAGAATCCAATGCAGCTTGCACTCCTCGTACAACAACATAATTGGCAAGCGATTGCCCAAGGGGCAACGGCAAAGCCGAACGCAGTAAACAGGTAAAACGCCAACAGCTTGCAAAGGTACGCTCGATTGTATATTTCATTCACTCATTCATTGCATTATGAAAACCAAAGAACCAACCATTGTTTTTGACCAAGAACGCGCTTCTAACTTTATGACGACAGCACAGGTACTTTTCGCCGGGGGATCGGGCGTCGTGGGGCGCGCCACTGTCAGGTGGTTCCGCCAGAGGCATCCCGGCATTCCAGTGCTCATCGGAGGACGGAACCTGCAAGCGGCAGGCGAAGTCGCCCAGGAGGTGGGCGCTGCCGAAGTCGTTGCCATAGATATTGATAAGCCCCGCTTGGGCCTCGGTGATGACGTCGCCGTAGCTGCCGTGGTGATGTTGGCTCCCGAAGCTGGGCTTAAAGGCATGAGCTACGCGCAGGACTTGGGCGTCCCTTACCTGAACATCAACACTGGCCTCACCGAACTCGGCCCCGAGTTGGCGCTGTTCGCGCATCGTGCGACCGCAGCACCCGTCGTGCTCGCCAGTCACTGGATGGCCGGTGCGGCCACGTTTCTGGCGCTGAACAGCGCCAAAGGCTTCGAGAGCGTCCAATCCATCAGGATCGGAGCAATCCTCGACGAGAAGGATCCAGCTGGTTCATCGTCGCTCGAAGACATGGAGCGGGTACACGAGTTGGCTCCCGCCGCATTGGTATTCGAGGGTGGGCGGCGCGTATGGCTGTCCGGCGACGCCGCAAAGGGCAAGGTCGAATCAGTCGACGGTCGATCGCTCGATGCCACCGCATTTTCCTCGTTCGATATCGTGAGCCTCCATGCCGCCACCGGGGCGTCGGATGTACGCTTCGACTTGGTGAGAGACGAATCGTCCAGCCGCCGCCGGGGCGGTGAGGCGGCTCACGAGATCGTCGTCGAGATCGAGGGCGAGGCCGATGGTCGAACGAAGCATTCGCGATCAACGCTGGAGTTCAAGCATGGCGCATGCTCACTCACGGGTTTGTGCGTCGTTCTTTCTCTCGCGTCGGTATTGGGACTCAATGACCGTTCTCCTGCCCGCCCTGGGCTTTACCTACCCGAACTACTCTCGGATACCAAATGGTTTCTGGATGAACTCCGCAGTGCGGGAGCGACTATCTACGAAGACTCTAAGTAACCTCTTCGACCAGATGGAATCTTATTCCCAGCTTGCTCTACTGCCTGCTGCCAAACATCCGCTTGCACAGCCGGTTCCAACTCGGCTTTCGCCAAAAACCGCAATTTTCGTTCGTTTGTCGGCATTGGAATTTGCCGACCAATGGTCGGCAAATACTTTTGAAGATTCTCATAAACCACAGTAGCCGAAATCTTCAAGTACGCCGCATCACGAGTATAATTGAAGCGATCTCGGCAGTATTCTTCAAAAGTACGGTGCGTGGAACGGTACAATCTGCGCTCGCGTAACTCCATCAACGCCTGACCTGCTGACAAAAATGCACGTTCCACACGGCGTTCCAAATGCAGGCGTTCGCTCTGTTCTTCCTCGGTCAACTCTCTTATTTCAACAGCAGTAATCGTAATCGTTGCTGAAGCTGGGTTGTCTTGGCCAGAAGTATTTTCGGGAGCAGAGTCGGTGGCTGACTTTGGTTCGCCAGATACCGCAGGAGTAACTTTCTTGCGTCTAGATGGTGGTTTGTTAATTATTCCACCTCCAGACTGACAGCAGTTGGACAAATATTGAGTTGTGTCATCATTGAATATAGTCGAATGGCACTAAGAAAAGCGGAAACGCTTATCAATTAAGCAGTCTACAATTGTTT
>NZ_CAXTNE010000334.1:0-7876 GCF_964245445.1 uncultured Nostoc sp. | reverse complement strand
GTTGTTTTTGTCTTGGGTTGGGTTGCCACTCCCCTCGACTCTACCTCTCGTCCGATACCCATTTTTGACCGATTGCTTATGCGATTGGGTTTTTTCCGTAACATCGGGTTTTATCAACTTTAATATTGCAGGTAAATGGATACGTAAATATTTAGGAGTTGCCCCCAATGAAGGATGGTTTATTCTCACAAATTTAGATACTTTAGAATCTACTATCAAAGCCTATAAACAACGAGTTGATATTGAAGAGATGTTTAGAGATTTTCAGAGCAGTGGCTACAATTTAGAATCTACTAATGTGTCAGGACAACGATTAATTTCTTTAATTTTATTAATATCACTTGTCTATACTAGCGCCACAATATCTGGTCAGAAAATTAAACGTATGGGGATTCAAAAATATGTCGGTCGTCTTATTGAATCTGGGCGAACTGTTCGCCGTTATAGCAGTTTTTATATTAGATTATATAGGTCTAATTGGGTCAATTTCATTGAATAAACAAGCGAGTTAGTCGCCGAATTATTGAGATTAAGTCCTAATAAGCGCAAATACTACCAGCAAGGAGAAAGGGCGATGAGGCTTATTTTATCTGTATCCTAGCCCAAGTTGTAGCCCCGTAAGCTGGTTAATAGTCGCCAGCACAAAGATCCTAACTCGCTACACCTAATTCTTCATCTGCTGGTTGTTGCTCCTTGACAGCACCCAGTGACTCAATAAAAGCGTCGATTGCCTTGGCTACTGATTGCTTGCCTGTTTTCAATTGGGAAAGGATATTTTCGCGTATTGCTGAATAATCTGGTAGGACTTGCTGCTCAACAGAAACAGCCTCTCGTGTAGGTAGGGCAACTTCACCATTACGCTCATCTATTAAACCCTTTATCTGAGCGATCGCTTGGGCTAATTCCTGCCTAATCACCTGTTTTATCTCTTCCCCATCAGCTGTAGACGCAGCTAAAGCATTTACTTCCTGCTTAACTATTTCCTTGATCTCATCACCATTAGATAACGCCAGCCCAGCTTTTGTCTGACCCAGGATTCCCTGGAGCAATCTTGTCGCTGTGTGATTTAATGACTCATTTTCAGAAATCTGCATTGCTGATAAGGCTTTGACTTCTGCATCAGTTAGCCCAATAGAAATTGTCACCTTAGCCATACTTTTGAAACCTGTAAATATTAATAAAGCGCATCGTTAGTATTGGGTTACAGCGTTTGCATACAGTACTTTGATTGCTGATCATAAATGCTGTATAAACAACTTATCAACGACCCAATTTATTAAGCTTTGCCCTGTAAACAACTTTTACCCTTGATTTTTTAATCTAGCTTCAAATCAATCAAGTTGCCATTACTTCAATTCTAACGCACCCTTAGCTTAACATATATCAGCTAGTAGTTCGCCAAGCGAACTTGGCGGGGTAAAGGGGAAGGGGGAAAGGGTTTAAATCCTTACCCTTTTCCCTTTCCCCTTTCCCCAGGCCTCACAAGCGCATTTTTGGGTTAGCAGACTACTAGGGGGTATATCTGCATCCATTTATATTGACTTTTAAATGTTGTCCTACTTCTACTACCCTTGCAGTTTTACACTCCAGTGTGCTGTTTCAGTAGCTGCCTTCTATCATTGCTAGCCCTGCGATATTACCAATTCGACAGCAAAGAAAATTATTGGTACAAATGTATTCTAGATGAGATTAAGTTGAGCTATGCACCTTTTGTGGTTTCGTCGAGATTTGCGTTTAACTGACAACGAAATTGTCACACTAGCAACTGGTAATGATGCAAGAGTTCTGCCATTCTTCATTATTGACCCTTGGTTTTATACCTGGGCTAATGTCGGAACTACTAGAGTCCGCTTCTTGTTTGAGTCATTGGAAAATCTCGACTCAAATCTCCAAAAGTTAGGTAGTCGGCTGTACTTATTTGAAGGTAATTTTACAGACATCGTACAAGAGTTGACTAGGCAGTTAATCATTGCAGGATATAAACCCAAACTTTTCTTTAACCGTGATGTGCGAGTAGAGTACGGTGTCAGCCGGGATAAAACTATAGTTGATTTCTACAAACAGTTAAACCTTGATTACTACATAATGTCAAAACCACAACTAAGTGCAAGAAGAGATAGGCGTTCAATGCCAAGTAAAAGAAGAGACACAACTATTTGAGGGAAAATAGATTCTAGGGCAAATTGTGCAGCCTGACCCCAGTCCATTCGTGAGAATTCAAAACAGAGCGCCTTTTGTCAATCAGTTAAAATACTCAAAATATTCTTAATAAAAATGATAATCGTGGGAGGAGGCGAGCATCGCTCATTGGTGTCAACTTAAGCAAAAAGTGAGCAAAAGATGTAATCTAGGAACATCAATAATGATGTTCTTAGAGATACATCATGGCAAGAAAACGACCAGCGCGAACAGGAAATCCAGACCTACGGCAACAAAAACAAGTACCGATGCCGCCAATAGAGGAAATAGAGCAAAAAATCTATACATTGCTATCGCCTCTAAGTTTTAAACCCCTGAGATTGAGTGAAAACGAGCAAAACAAACAATTCCGAGACAGAATATTGACTTTACCAGTAATGATGGCGATCGTTGTGAGTTTAGTGTATCGTCAGATTCCTGGATTAAGAGAAGTGCAAAGGATCTTATGGCAAGAAGGACTGTTATGGGTGGGTCGAATTGAAGTCAGTGCCCAAGCAGTTTCAAAACGATTGAGAACACTGCCAATAGAATTATTTGCACAAATTTTCCAAGAAGTAATGGAAAGAATCAATAATGGGCAGCCACAAAATCAGGCAGTCCCGGTGAATTGGCAGCACGTGTATCAAAGGTTTACAGCTATCTGGATTGCTGATGGGTCAACGCTGGAAGCATTACGTTCGCGTAGCGTCTCGCAGAGAAGGAAGCTAAAAGCACTCAAAGGACAAGAAAAAATTCTGGCGGGTAAAATTATGATGGTGGTGGAAGCATTTACTCATCAACCGATCACAACCTGGTATACAGAAAATAGCAAAGCCAATGATAAAATCTGGTGCGAGCAATTACTTGAACGTCTACCGATTGGTGGATTGTTAATTTTTGATTTAGGGTTTTTTAAATTCCCTTGGTTTGATGCATTCACCACAGCAAACAAGTTTTTTATCACACGACTAAGAGAAAAAACTGCCTATAATGTAGTTCGTTGTTTGAGTAGTAGTCAATTCTATCGTGATGAAATCATAAATATGGGCGAATACCGCTCAAATCCTTGTAAGCAAAAAGTCCGCTTAGTTTCTGTGTTGTGGGGTAGAACTTGGTATTACTATCTGACAAATGTACTCGACCCTCAAATGTTATCTGCTCATCTTGTCTGTGAATTATATCGAAGACGTTGGCGTGTTGAAGATGCATTTTTACTCACAAAAAGGCTTTTGGGTCTGGCTTATATCTGGGTAGGCGATGCCAACGGCGTACAAATCCAAATTCTGCTGGCTAGTTGGATTTTTTACGCTGTTCTGAATCAATTATGTATTGATCTGGAGTAGTTTACCGCCGTAAGCATCGCTCTTAACCAACCTTTAGACCGAATTTCTACAGAAATGGTGTTTCGCGGTTTATACCATTTTTCCCAAGCTACTCTCCGTGGTGATGCCAGTGAAGTTGTTCCTTATCTTGTGGAAGGTCAAAAGCTGTTTGGACTAGTTAAAAGTAGGCGTAAGCGCCATCAAGAGATTGACGCTCACACTCAACAAATTTGGGCTTTAGCTCCTTAAGTTGACACCAATGGACTGCATCCTGCTCCCCGGCGGCAAACCCTTTTCACGTTCAAGAACCATCTAAATTCCGACGGAGTATTCGACCATGACAGACCTACTTCAACCGATCAATTTTGCAGCCGGACTGACGCTCAATCGGCGTTGCATCCTCCTCGGGATGAGCGCGGCCTCCATGTTAGGCGCAGCCTCCATGTCGGGCGTAGCATGGGGCATGCCCTCCTCCACGCTGGTTTCACAAACTTACAGCACGCTTCGTCACACAACGTACTACATCGAGTGCGGTCCGGCCGATGGACCGCTTTTGATCTTCCTCCACGGCTGGCCGAGCATCGGTTTGATATGGCACGCCCATATGGACGCGTTCGCCGCTGACGGTTGGCACTGCGTCGCTCCTGATCTGCGCGGCTACGGCGGCTCTTCCGCCCCTGCAGCCAACGACGCCTACACCACCGAGCAAGTCGTGGCAGACATGGCGGAGCTACATGACCATCTGGGCGGCAAGCCTGCGATCTGGGTTGGCCACGACTGGGGCAGTGTTGTGGCCGGTGCGTTGGCCGCGCATGAGCCTAAGCGGAGCCGTGGCGTCGTGCTGACCTCGGTGGCGTATTTTCCCGACGCGAACGCCCTGCCGACGCTCGTCCCGCTAGTCGACCGAACGATTTACCCGGCTGACCAGTATCCGGATGGCCAATGGGACTACTACCGCTACTACAACACGCACTTCGAGGCGGCGGTCGCCGACCTCGATGCAGACCTGGCAGCAACGCTGGCGTCGGTGTATCGACCAGGAAGCCCCGCCGCCATCGGCAAGGTTTCGCCGACAGCGGTGATCACGCGCAACGGAGGGCGCTTCGGTGCCGCGCACCGCGCCCCGCCGACTCAAGCTGACCCGGCTCTCTGGCCGCCGGTGGACTTTAACGTGCTGGTACAGGCGTTCAAGGCTCATGGCTTCCGTCCCCCCTGCGCGTGGTACCTGAACGATGATGCCAACATCACCTACGCTCGCAAGGCGCCCAATGGCGGCCGCCTGTCGCAGCCGGTGCTGTTCGTCAACGGCGACTGGGATCAGATTTGCAGCATCACTGGAAATCGCATGGGCGACCCGATGCGCGCGGCCTGCGCAAACCTTACTGTGACGAGTCTGCCCGCTGGACATTGGGTGCCGATGGAACGCAAGTCAGAACACATCCAGGCCATCCGCACCTGGCTCCAGAGCAAAAAGCTTTGATGGCGGCAGTGGGAAAGTGAAGTCCCACACGGGGACCCATTCTAAGAGGTTAAGATAAAGCGCCTTTTGTCAATCAGTTAAAATACTCAAACTAGTCTTAATAAGAATGATAATCGTGTAGGGGTAGGGGGAGAAGGTGAGCGCTGCTCACCTTCTCCCTCTGTTTTTGATTATCATTATCTTGAAAATCTTTAATAACTTAAATATGAGATGAAAACTTTACCTATCGAAGTTTGGTTTCATATGTGACTGTAACTATAAGTTTGCCAGGGCGGCACGTTTATGCTTTCAAAACGCCTGGGCAAGTTTAGGTGAAAAATTAGTGTCGGTTCGCAGACTAAATGAAAATTGTCGCGGACTATGTGAAAAATTGTCGCGGACTATGTGAAAATGACCTTGTGTAACCCTTATTCTCTCGTACTATATGGCGATCGCTAATTAGACCTCTTGCAAAATTATTTTGTGTTATGATTAGGGGTTTTGTCCGTTAAATCGATCTAATTATGCGATACGAACTCACAAAAAAGTTATCGAATCGGCAGTTCAAACGTTTGGTTGGAGTGCAACGGCATACGTTTGACGAGATGGCAACGATAATAACGTCTTTGATACCACTGACTTTGATGAAGGTTATCTTGGCCCCTACGTTTGGGATTTGCGACGGATGGCAGTCTCGATTCTCTTAGCAGCCAAAGAGAACGGCCTAAGCTCCAGTGATGCTCAAGATATTGTCCGAAATTTCCTGGATGCTTACCTCAACAAGATGAGTGACTTTAAGGGGACTAACGACGAGCTATCATACCGTTTGCAACAAAGCAATACCAATGGTGTGGTCAAGGATTTAATTCAACAGGCAGCAGGCAAGAGCCGCTCTAGTTTGCTAAATAAGTACACGCTGCTAAATAGTAGTAGCAATCGAGTTTTTCAGACAACCTCTGAACTCCAGCCTGTATCCAGCAGTACCTACTCAGATATTACTGGGGCAATGAGCAGCTACATCACTTCAATTCCTAGCAGTAAGCGTTATAGCAATAGTTACTACACCCTGAAGGACATTCGTCTCAAATTAGGTTCCGGTACTGGTAGTCTTGGTAAGTATCGGTATTACTTGCTGATTGAGGGCCCAAGTTCAGCAACCGATGATGACGTTTACCAGTTTGTTGCCCCTGATGATGAGCGTGATTCAATTTTTCGCCAGTGGTTAAATCGAGATGAAGCATTAAATCGTGAGTCGGTGTCAGGCAGCAATAATATAGAGTTCCCAACTCTCATTGCTGGCACAATATCAGATGACATTCCCCAAACATTAAATCAGGTTGAAAGTCCTGCTACCCACGGATGGAAGGGATTACGCCTGAAAATGCGCCTTGGACTCGACAGCGTTAGCAAGTTCTACCAACAGCTAGTCTCCCAAGTTGGCTTTTCTGTTGGTGTTGCTGATGGGAGCCTTACTGGAATGGGTATCTGGGCAAGTGGCAGGTCTGGGTTAAGTTTGGAGGCGGGTGTACCTCTGTGGTGTGCGATTGGTTGATGGTAGTGTAGTATCCCTTCCTCGACTAATCGCAGAGACTAGCTTGACAGTAAAATAGCTCTTGCAACATCTTGGGTAAAGGACGGAACGGCGCTTTGCCAATCCAGTAGGCATTTTGTCACGTGTGGCTCTTCACCTTTTTGAAACCAGCAAGAACCTACAGGCAACAGAACATCTTTTTCGCCTGGTGTCAACTCATCCAGGACTCGAAGGCGTCAAAATGGCCGAAGGCAATGCTTTTACCGATTAAAAAACTCCGTACAAACCTGCGGCATTGAGTCCTGAGAAGCGAGGCGAGCTATTTAAAAAATTGGCCCGGAGTCACTCCAAACCTTTTCCAAAACGCGGCCACAAAGGCACTGGGTTCGGAGTAACCAAGTTTATCTGCGGTCTCGTTGACTGTCATTCCTTCCGCAAGAAACTCCAGTGATTTTTCTAAAAAGAAGGCCCTCTTCCAAGCTGCAAAAGGACTTCCGGTTTCGGACGAAAACGCTCGAATCAATGTTCGCCTCGACATTCCGACGGCTTTAGCCCATTCATCAAGGGTTCTGGAATCGTCAGGGTGCTCTAACAAATAATCACAGATTTGCGTCAGTCGCTGCGATTTTGGAAACGTGACCCCGAATTTCTCTGATTCAGCGGCACGCAACTCCATCTTGATGACGTTAATGAGAAGTCTTAATTTTTTATTTGAAATGGAATTTTCATACTCCGGTAAGTCCTCCAATGCGGCTTTAAGCAAATTGCTTGTTTTAAGAACGCAGACCTTGTTTGGAAGAAATTTTCTATACGATCTTGGAATCATTGTTTTCCAACTTCCAGAGAGTCCCTGGCAACGCACTGAATGTGGATGATCTGGAGGAATCCAAACGAGTCTTTTTTGCGGAATGATCCAACTTGAATTTGAGGTCACTAGCCTCATTGTCCCCTTGTCCACGAAGTTCAGCTGACCATTCGTGTGGGAGTGCATCGAAACTTCCGCTCTTTTTGCCGTGTTATGAGGATACCTTTTAAATACTTCATTTCTTTCGGTCATGGCACGATTTCAATAAAACTTGGCATTTTATAGTTATCGGTTTAGCACTAAATTCTTTTAAAGTAAAGAATAGTAATAACGGAGTATGGCATGAATTCAAAAGCGAAAGGGTTGGCCCAAGAACTGCTTCTGGCGACCCAAATTTTGGCTAGTGAGGGCGTAATTGATGGATTCGGTCACGTGTCTGTTTGAAACCCAGATCAAATCGGTAATTATTTTATGTTGCGCGACAACTGCGGCTTGGATATGGAGGATGGGCAAGTGATTGAGCTGGATTACGCCTAATGTGAATTAAAGAGGTTGAGACTGGAAGGTGAGAACATTGATAC
>NZ_CAXTNE010000333.1:0-7889 GCF_964245445.1 uncultured Nostoc sp. | reverse complement strand
TGTTAGCGATCGCTGGTTTTTGATCCTACCTCACCAAATCGCGTTGCTCCCAATTGCAAATGTCAGGCACGAATTAATCCGTTGCCCATCAACCAGCACCGTGCAAGCACCACACTGACCATGATCGCAACCTTTTTTAGTACCAATTAGTCCTAGATATTCCCGAAGTGCATCAAGTAAAGTAACACGCGGTTCAATTTGCAAATTATGTTCTGTTCCGTTCACTTGCAGCCTTACCTTC
The DNA here is from genome assembly GCF_964245445.1 of uncultured Nostoc sp. Taxonomy (GTDB): domain Bacteria; phylum Cyanobacteriota; class Cyanobacteriia; order Cyanobacteriales; family Nostocaceae; genus Nostoc. The sequence continues at coordinate 7,648 of NZ_CAXTNE010000333.1, read as the reverse complement.
ACAGTTTCAGAAGTAGAAGTTGCTAGTATTGGGGTAGTTTTTTTGACTTGAGTTTGTGCTACAGCTTTCTCTACAAAATTAGTGATCGTAGCCCCTACTGTGCTGAGAATCATCAATTGACCTAACTTGCGGCGTCTTAGGGCAAACCTCATCTGTTTACTCCATTCTGTTTTTGTTGGTAATAATATTGAGTAATTCTTTTGATTTCAATTCTTTATAAAAATGACATTGTTAACAGAATACAATTTCATGTTGTTATCGTCTCTCTATCAGAAGATTTATGCCATAAGTCTCATCTATAGTTGTCATTATGTTCTTAATTTTTGTCTAAGTTCCCGCTAACTGTAGATGCTTATGCACACGAAAGCCAGCTATTGAAATTCCCCGCCTCTTTAGAGACAGGGAGTTTCAATGAGCCGACATTCCACAATTATTCGTTTAGCATTACTGAAATGCCTTTGTGGACGCTGGCAAGACTTTTTTCTATCACGGAGGAATAGCTGCTGATAAATGTTTTTTCAGCTTACTTGCAAACAACTACTAATTAGACACTCGAGACAATAAACCCATATTTTCTCAATACAGTCTTAGCTTGACTGCCAGATAAAAACTTGACAAATTCTTTGGCAGCAGAAATATTTTTACTGCTTTTAATTACTGCTACTGGATAGACAATCGGTGAGTGAAGCTTTTCGTCAGCAGTGACTACGACTTTTACCTTGTTGGAAGTTTTGGCATCAGTGGCATAAACTATGCCCGCTTGGGCATTACCACTTTCTACTGCTGCCAAAACTTGACGCACATTGTTAGCAAAGACAAATTTTGATTTAAGCTGATCATAAAGTTTCAAATTCTTTAAAACTTCTTCTCCATATTGCCCTGCGGGTACACTTCTGGGTTCACCGATCGCAATTTTCTTAATCTTGCTATTTATTAAATTCGAGAAACTCTTGATACCAACAACATCCTGAGCCACAATCAAGACTAGACTGTTATTTGCTAGGTTAGTACGGCTACCTGGTAGAAACAGTCCTTTTTGTTCTAAGGCATCCACCTGCTTTTTACCAGCAGAAATAAAGATATCCGCAGGCGCACCTTGCTCAATCTGTTGCTGCAAAGCACCAGAAGCCCCAAAGTTATAACTAATGTTGATATTTGATTTACTTTGTTGGTACAAAGGCTTAATTTCTTCCAGCGCATCTTTTAAACTAGAAGCTGCGGACACGATTATGTTGGTGCTTGATTGTGCTATTCCAGGAGAAGGAGTAATCAATGGTAAACCAATTGCCAAGAGCAAGCCTGCAACTGCTATACCCAGAAAGCCAAGAATCTGTCTTCTTTTCATAGAAAAGGTGCAATATAGGTTGTTTCCAAAATTGATGCTAGGTAAAATCGTACCAGTAATACCAATTTTTGACCAACTTTATCGGTAAAGTTTCTAAAAAAGAACAAGGTAAGTTTTCTATCTTACAGTTAAAAACTTCTGAAATATCACGGTAAGCTAGTTGGAATTACAAGTGATTGTGTCAATAAATTGTCAAATTAGCTGCTCAGTTTTTCGGGGTGAAATTTGCGATGACTGTGAATCTGAAGTCTTTAGAAAACCCAACCCATATAGTGGCCGATTCAAAAACCGCTCCTACCACTAAGAGAACCAGCTATGTTCCCTTGCAACATCGACGTATCCTTTGCATCTTTCCTAAGTACAGCCGCTCCTTTGGTACTTTTCATCATGCCTACCCACTCATGGGTAATGTCCGGGCTTTTATGCCACCTCAAGGTATTTTAATTGTGGCTGCCTACTTACCTAAAGAATGGGAAGTGCGGTTTATTGATGAGAATGTCAAATCAGCAACCAGAACTGATTACCAATGGTGTGATGTGGTGATTGTGAGTGGAATGCATATCCAAAAACCACAGATTAATCAAATTAATGAACTTGCCCATCGAGCGGGCAAAATTACAGTTGTCGGTGGCCCCTCGGTATCTGGGTGTCCAGAATATTATCCTGAATTTGATATTTTACATTTGGGTGAATTGGGAGATGCAAGCGATCGCATGATCGAGTATCTAGACCAAAACCTGGAACGTCCTCAAGGGCAAATTCGCTTTGAAACCAAGGAACGTTTACCCTTAACAGAGTTTCCCACTCCAGCTTATCATTTGCTGAATATCAATGATTATTTCCTGGCAAATGTGCAGTTTTCTAGTGGTTGCCCTTATCGCTGCGAGTTTTGTGATATTCCAGAACTCTATGGCAACAGTCCCCGGATGAAAACACCAGAGCAAGTGGTCGCGGAGTTAGATGCAATGCGACAATCTGGCAATCTGGGGGCAGTGTATTTTGTTGATGATAACTTTGTTGGCGATCGCCGCGCCGCCATGAAGTTGCTTCCTCATCTGATTGACTGGCAAAAACGCAATGGCTACCCCATCCAGTTTGCCTGTGAAGCAACGCTCAATTTAGCTCAAAGTCCAAAACTGCTGGAAATGATGCGCGAAGCCTATTTTTGCACAATCTTTTGCGGTATCGAAACACCAGAACCAAATGCTCTCCATGCGATTTCCAAGGACCAAAATCTGAGTATGCCAATTTTAAAAGCGATTCAGGTTTTAAATAGCTATGGTATGGAAGTAGTATCAGGAATCATCATCGGATTAGATACAGATACATCAGAAACAGCAGACCGAATTCTCGAATTTATTCGGGCATCGCAAATTCCCATGTTGACAATTAACCTACTTCATGCATTACCAAGAACTCCTTTATGGCGGAGATTAGAAGCAGAAGGACGACTTGTATTTGATGAAAGCCGCGAATCAAATGTTGAGTTTTTGATGCCTTACGAGCAAGTTATTGAGATGTGGCGGCGCTGCATCACAACTGCTTACGAGCCGGAATTTTTATATCAACGGTTTGCCTACAACATGGAACACACCTATCCAAACCGCATCGAAGTACCTAACAGCCCAGCTCGCACCTCTGGGGCTAATATTCGCAAAGGTTTAACTTATTTAGCCAATATTTTGCTGCGGATAGGCATATTTAGTAACTATCGTCAAACTTTTTGGAAAATGGCGAAGCCAGCATTAAAAGCAGGTAATATTGAAAATTTAATTCACATTGGACTTGTCGGACATCATTTGATTAAGTTTGCCCAAGATTGTGCCAAAAACGAAGAATCGGCTTCATTTTATTCCCAAAAAATCCTGACTAAAGTTCGTAGCTAATAAGCTAAAAGTTTTTTAACGTTCAAAAGATGGTGCGTTAGCCTGAAGCCATAACGCACCCTACCATTCTTAACTGATAACTGATAACTGTTCAAAACAGCCAGAAAGCCAAAAATTAAAACATGCGTTACAAAACACATCAAATTCAAGTTCATCTATGATCAGCAAGCCTTGGGATGCTCAACTTGCTTACTGGCTAGTTCTACCTTTAAAAGACAGTTGGGTAAACCCCAATCATCTCACCACAGTAAGACTTGTGACAGGGTTGGCGGCTGCCGTAGCGATGTTTACGACGGGCAACGCCTACGCAGTTGGCGATACTATTTGGGCTAATATTGGAGCATGGCTCTTTGCTTTATCAAACTTTCTAGATCACACAGACGGTGAATTAGCTCGTTTGAGTGGAAAAAGCAGCAAATGGGGACATCAGTATGACCTTGCTAGTGATGCTATAATCCACATTCTTTTGTTTGTGTCTATTGGATATGGTCTTAAGGAGGGAAAATTTGGTTGGTGGGCGTTGCTGATGGGGATAGTATCTGGCGTGTCTGTTGCTTGCATTTTTCATTTGCGAAACCAAATGGAACAGCGTTTAGGTAAAGACGCCAGCCCTCAACCAAATTTCGCGGGGTTTGACATTGAAGATGTGTTGTATTTGTTTCCCATAGTTACCTTACTGGATGGACTAGAACCATTATTAATGGCAGCTACAATTGGTGCGCCAACCTTTGCTGTATGGGTAATTTGGCAATTTCGGGCGCTCCCGGAGCCTGAATCAAAGTAGTACCGCAAAGCGGAAGTCAGCCCCTTCTCTTCTCTACAAGAGGCTGCGCCAACGAGATAAATTCGCGTTCGGGTAAGTCAAAAGTCAAAAATATTATATGGAGCTTCAAACTGAAATTGATAAAGCCATAGCAGTTGTTAATTACCAGAAATTTAAAGCTGAGTTTCAAGCTCAAAATGAATTTTTGGTGGTTGAGAACTTTCTTCCTAACTCGATCATCGAGAGCTTTTTGACGCTGTTGCCATCTTTGCAACCTGCTATCAACCGTAACTATATTCCCAATCATAAAAAGGGCGGTAGTATCAGCCGCTATAGCTTAGACAGCCTTGCTCCGATTTTTGGAGAGTTTTATCAACTCAGTGGCTTTTTTGAGTTCCTCAACAAAATTACGGCAGAAAAACTCCTTCCCTGTCCTGATACTGATCCCCATACTTACGCATTGTACTATTACACTGAGCCTGGAGATCACATTCAGTATCATTACGATACCTCTTACTATCGCGGGAAACGCTATACAGTGTTGCTTGGTTTAGTTGACGACTCCTCCAGTAAGCTGGAATATCAACTCTACAAGGATATTCCTGAACGGGACATGGAAATGCGATCGCTCTCCTTAAAGCCTGGTACTCTAGTATTATTCAATGGTGACAAACTTTACCACAGAGTTACTCCTTTGGGGAAAAATGAACAGCGTATTGTCTTAACTCTAGAGTACGTCACTGATACCCGTATGGGTATGCTAAAACGTTTTGTCTCCAATATGAAAGATGCGATCGCCTATTTTGGTTTTTGCCAAGTGTTTCGTCGTCGATAGCGATACGAGTTACTGTTTCTTCCATGTTAAGAATTAATTAACAAATATTGTCTTGAGCAAAAAACAGTCATTATAAAATACTGGGAAAATTTCTAGATTTCCTAGTGTTTTAGCTTTGTTGGTGACTTGACGATGAAGGCAATTATATTAGCTGCTGGCGTTGGACGACGCTTAGGTAAAGATGGGCAAATCCAACCCAAATGCTTACTGAAATTTAACGGTAAATCTCTATTAGAGCGCCATTTAAACTATCTTCGTCATTATCAGATTGACCAAGTAGTAATTGCTGTGGGTTATCAAGCACAAAGAATTCAGGAGGAAATCAAAGCACTCAAAGCCGAAAATTGGGTTAGTACAGTTTACAATCCTGACTATACCAAAGGTAGTGTTATCAGCTTATGGACTTTACGTCAACAGCTAGTTGCTGGCGATGACATATTATTAATGGATGCAGATGTGTTGTACGATCGCCGCATCATCGAACGACTGGTAAAGACAAATATCCCTAACAGCTTCTTGCTGGATCGCGATTTTGAACCAGGGGATGAACCCGTGAAGCTTTGCGTCAAAGATAATTATTTAGTAGAGTTTCGCAAACAGGTAGCTCTTGGTTTGGTTTATGATTTTGCAGGTGAGTCAGTGGGATTCTTTCGGTTTGGGAGTACTGTTGCTCACCGTCTTGCTACTCGCACAGAACAATATGTTGCTGATGGACTGGATAATGAACCTTATGAAGAAGTAATTCGGGATCTGCTGTTAAAAACTCCCGAAACATTTGGCTACGAAGACATCACTGGATTACCTTGGATCGAAATCGATTTTCCCCAGGATATTCAACGCGCCCAAAACGAGATTCTACCTCAAATAGAAGTCGCAGAAAATGTCTGAAAATATCTTTATCAAAAAAGAACTCAGGAGTCAGGAGCCAGAATTCAGTATGAATTCTGTGCTATCGGCGGGGGAATTAAGGGGTTTAAACTCCCACTAAATATCCGATTTAGTGGTCAACAAGAAAGTGGCAGGTTTGAATCCCCTACTAATTGATTCTGAACTCTTCTTTATTATATAGGTTGAAAAAAGCAGAATAAATGCATCAAATACTTGCGCCCATTGACACCACTGCAAAATTAAATAAGTGTGCCCAATTGCGGGTATTATTAGAATCGCCTCAACTCGACTTCATCATGGAAGCTCACAATGGGATTAGCGCCCGTATTGTGGAAGAGGCTGGATTTAAAGGAATTTGGGCGAGTGGATTAGCCCTTTCGGCTCAATATGGCGTTCGAGATAATAATGAAGCCAGTTGGACTCAAATTGTGGAAATGCTGGAGTTTATGTCTGATGTCACTAGCATCCCCATCTTATTAGACGGGGATACTGGTTATGGCAACTTTAATAATATGCGCCGCCTGGTGAAGAAGTTAGAACAGCGAGGTATTGCTGGAGTCTGTATTGAAGATAAGCTTTTTCCCAAAACCAATAGTTTCATCAACGGTAGTCGCCAAGCTTTGGCTGATATTGATGAATTTTGCGGCAAAATTAAGGCAGGTAAGGATAGTCAGACAGACGCAGATTTTTGCATCGTCGCCCGACTTGAAGCTTTGATTGCCGGGTGGGATCTTTCGGAGGCAATGCGCCGAGCTGAAGCTTACCACGCCGCCGGAGCAACGGCAATTCTAATTCACAGTAAATCATCGCGTCCTGACCAAGTGCTAGCCTTTGCCAAAGAATGGGCAGGTCGTTCTCCGTTAGTTATTATACCGACTAAATATTACAGCACTGCCACCGATGTTTTTCGCAAAGCTGAAGTTAATTTGGTTATCTGGGCGAACCATCTGATTCGAGCTGCTGTTGCTAGTATGCAAGCGATCGCCCGTGAAGTGAAAGCCAGCGAAACTTTAATCAACATTGAAGATGATATTGCTTCTGTAAAAGAAATTTTCCGATTACAAGGGGCGGATGAACTCCAAGAAGCTGAAAAACGCTACTTTAACAACGGACGACAAAATACCCAAGCGATCGTTCTGGCTGCTAGCAGAGGACAAGAATTAGCAGGGTTGACGCAAGATAAACCAAAAGTAATGTTACCCCTTGGAGGTAAACCTCTACTCAGGTTGTTGGTAGACAAATTCAAGAAACTTGCCATCAATGATATTACCGTTGTCGCCGGTTACAAAGCAGAAACTATCAATGTTCCGGGGACTAAAGTCATCCGCAACCCAGATTATGAAACAACGGGAGAATTAGCATCCTTAGCCGTAGCTCAAGCCAGCTTTAACGATGAGATGCTGGTGCTTTACGGCGATTTATTATTTAGAAGCTACATCCTACGAGATTTATTAGAATGTCCCGGAGAAATTGTGGCTGTGGTTGATTCTGTGGTAAATAGTAAGTCTGTTAGCGGTTCACCTGACTACGCTTATTGCTCAATTTCAGATGATCTTTCTTTGTTTGGACAGGATGTCAACCTGTTGGATATTTCTAAAACAACACAAACGCAATTGGGAAAATCTAGCGGTCGTTGGATTGGGATGTTGCGCTTGCGGAGTCAAGGTAGACAGTGGTTGAGTGAAGCACTCAACGAGTTGCAAAAACGACCGGAATTCAACAGTTTGGGTTTGCCAGAATTATGCAATTATTTAATCGAGCAAGGAAAACCGATCAAGGTACTTTATATTCGCGGTAACTGGTTAGATGTTAATTCTTTAGATGATCTTGACCTTGCTTTTCAATTGAAACAATAGGGAGTGGGGAGTGGGAAGTTATATTATGTATGCTGGATTACTTATTAAACCCAAAGAACCCCACCCCGCCAAAGC
>NZ_CAXTNE010000332.1:3516-7923 GCF_964245445.1 uncultured Nostoc sp. | reverse complement strand
AGGTTCAACCACAAGCTAAGGAAGTTGCGCCACAGGTTCAAGTGCAAGCTAAAGAAATCGCGTCATACATTCAAGAGCGAGCTGCGGAAGTCACAAAATTAATTCAAGAACGTTGTTTGTGGCAGTTTCACTCGCGTGCATGGGATCGGGAAGAAAACATCAATGGTGTTCTCAATATGGCCGCCCGAATCTTGACTGGAGAAAAGGTGGTTCTAGAAACCTTGATCGACAGAAGTTATTATGCAGATGCGAAGATCCTTTCGGCTGACCTAGAAATCAGGTTTTCATGGTTAGGTAACATGGAAAACTCGCAAAAGAAGGCAGTACTGGAGTCTGTTAAGGCAATGCTGATCGATATTGTAATAACCAAGTCAAAGAATGGTGAATTGCATTATTCGCTTTACTAACTAAAGCAATTAGATCGGTAATTTAACCCTCTGGGTGACGCTCGCGGACTTGCGATCGCTCTTAGCGTCTCCCTTCTCTCTTTGGAGAAGACCAGACTACCTCACTGAACGAACGGCGTTGTTGAATTGGAGTATGAATTAGAGTCTTGTCATCCTGTTAGTGTTTGTGCAGAAATTTTCTTACAGAATAGAGACTTACAGAGTAGAGAGCGATGTCACTGACGGGCTACACCAAAAGCATTCCCAACAAGCGTAGTGTCCGCGTACCGTCTGACTACAGAAGCATCTCATCTAGCTTTCAAGATTTTGAAGAAATTCAATTTTACTTTTCTTCTGTAATCAATGCTATAGGTAGCTTGCTTTTTGGTTGGATGCAGCATTAGTGACCACCACAGACATCGCTCCACTTTTTTAAGCTCAAAAAGACACTTCATATCTTCGTTCAGCAACGCTAAACAAAATCACGCAATTTTTTACCACATAGGAGTCAAGAGAATGTCTGTAGTCGTAAAACAGAAAGAACGCAAGGGAATAATCAATCCTATATTTACCTGTCAGCCTGCTGGGGCTGAATACGCTGCAATCGGAGTAAAAGATTGTATTCCCCTGGTGCATGGAGGACAGGGGTGTAGTATGTTCGTTCGTTTGCTGTTTGCCCAGCATTTGAAGGAAAATTTTGACATTGCTTCTTCTTCACTCCATGAAAATAGCGCCGTCCTTGGAGGACAGCCACGCATTGAGGAAGCCGTACACACCTTAGTTGCACGATATCCCGATTTACGGATTATCCCAATTATTACAACTTGTTCAACTGAGACGATTGGGGACGATATCGAAGGAACCATTAACAAACTCAACGGCCAGTTAAAGACAGCCTATCCCGATCGCAAGATTGTCCTTGTTCCCGTGCATACCCCCAGTTACAAAGGTAGCCAGGTCAGTGGCTATAATGTCGGCATACATGCAATCATTTCTAGCCTGGCAAAAAAAGGCCAACCAACTGGCAAGTTAAACATCATTACTGGGTGGCTTAACCCTGGAGATGTCACGGAAATCAAGCGCATCTTAAAAGATATGGATGTTCCAGCAAACATCTTAGTGGATACAGAATCCTTCGATGCGCCCACCATGCCCGATAAGACAAGTTTTGCCTTTGGGAATTCAACCATTGAAGAAATTGCTGATTCTGCTAATGCGTTGGGAACTATTGCCTTATGCAAATATGAAGGAGGCAGTTCAGCTGAATTCTTACAAGAGAATTTTAAGGTTCCTGCCATCATTGGCCCAACACCAATTGGTATCAAAAACACTGATGTCTGGCTGCAAAATATCCAGAAACTGACTGGTAAAGCAATACCAGAATCTTTAGTTAGAGAACGTGGAAAGGCTATCGATGCGATCGCCGACCTCGCCCACATGTTCTTCGCCAACAAGAAGGTAGCTATTTACGGAGATCCCGATCTGGTAATTGGTCTAGCAGAGTTCTGCTTAGAAGTTGAGTTAGAGCCAGTGCTAATGTTGTTGGGAGACGACAACAGAGCCAGCAGCAAAGACCCAAGAATTACCGCGTTAGAGAAGCAAGCAGCCTGTGATATCGAAGTTATCTGGAATGCAGACCTCTGGGAATTGGAGCGCCGCATTAAAGATAAGTCCCTCGAAATCGACTTGATTCTAGGTCATTCCAAAGGTCGATATATTTCTATCGATCACAAGATTCCAATGGTTCGGATTGGCTTCCCCAGCTTTGACCGTGCAGGTCTGTGGAAATACCCCATTATTGGCTATAAAGGAGCAGAATGGCTAGCAGACACCATTGCTAACACCATGTTTGCAGATATGGAGAACAAGCACGAGCGCGAGTGGATCTTAAACGTTTGGTAGAAAGCTAATGTGTATGGGGGATGGCATCTATCCGCAGTGATATTTCTGTCATCCACCCATAACTGATTAGATGGTATTTCCATCATAATTTTTACGATACTTAGCAATCCTATGTCAATTGTAAACCAGGCAGCACCCGTTTAACTGATTAGTTTCAGAGGGCGGCTCAGTAGCCTGGTTTACAAATCACAGGGTACTGAAGACAGAAGCTATACAAAGACTGGAGAGTGATCATGACTGCAACAAGTATAGATAAGAATGTCGTATTTTACGGAAATTTAAGCGAACTGTATCGCTTGGCAAAAGAGGGTAAAATTAAGACTACTTTACAAGGTAGTCATACCCGCCCCTGTAAATTTTGGACTGCAACGAAGATTTTAAGTGGGATTAAAAATGCGATCGTCATTTCTCACGGGCCGAGTGGCTGTGCCTATGGTGTCAAGCGGGCATACAAGCTGACCAATAGCCGCAATAGTGGTTCACCTTATGAACCCGTGGTGACTACGAACATGAGTGAAAAGGCGGTAATTTTTGGTGGAGAAAAAGAATTAGCAGGCGCGATTCGAGAAGTAAATGAAAAATACCATCCAGATGCGATCGTTGTTGCCACTAGTTGTGCGTCTGGTATTATTGGGGACTGTGTTGATGACGTCGTGAATAAGGCGCGTGGCGAAATCCAGTCTGAAATCATGACGATACATTGTGAAGGATTTGCCGGGGAATATCGCAGTGGATTTGATATCGTATTTCGGCAAATCGTAGACTTTATGGAGCCGCCAACTCCAGAGCGGAAAGCACAACTAGCCGATGCTGTCAATATTGTGGGCGCAAAGATGGGCCCTGAAAGAACAGAAGTCGAAACTGATGTTAAAGAACTGGTGCGATTGATAGAAGGAATGGGGGCACGAGTTCATAGCGTCATTGCTGGTGACTGTACTTTAGAAGAACTCAAGCAAGCACCGAGTGCGGCAGTCAACTGTACTTTATGTTTGGATCTTGGCTATACCATCGGCAAAGCCATGTCAGACAAGTTCGGTACTCCGCTAAACTCTACCATCCTTCCCTATGGAATCGCTGCTACAGAAAAATGGCTCGAAGGGGCGGCAAAATATTTAGGCATGGAAGAACAAGCGGCTGCCCTAATGGAAAAGGAATATGCCGCAATTAAGACTGAATTTGAAGCAGCTAAGGGTTATATAGAGGGGAAGTTAGCGATTATCGAAGGACATGATGCTATCAAGTGCTTATCCCTTGCTCACATGTTGGATCGTGATTTTGGGATGCGTGTAGTAATCTATAATTTCCATCCCTGGAGTACAGAAGCACGAGAAACCAGTGTAGATTATTTGTTGGAAACAGGGTTAGACCCGGAAATATTGATTACGAAAGGGACGCTGGCCTTTGGCAAGTACGAGTCCATGAAACAAACGGAAGATGAATTACTGGATTTCATTGGTGGTCTTGATGCAGAATCAGTAGTTTATTTTGGTTCTTCCTTAAGTTTTCCCCATATTCCCGTAGTCGATTTAAATGCTATCTTAAATCGTCCCAGATTTGGCTATCGCGGAGCCTTAAAGGTCGCAAGGTGTATTAAAACAGCACTTCAATATGGCTTTAGACCTCGGAGTGCTTTAACCAAGCAAATGGTATTCCCTAAAAATTCCGGGTTAGCATCTACTCAATCACTAAGCGGAAAATTAGCTCAAGACATGCCTGATTGTACCGTATATGCAGGAAAGAAGCGGGGAAAATGTATGAACGAGTAATAAATGAAATGTGACTTTGCTGAATATAAAGTATGGATTTGTCTCACGCAGAAAATTGTAGGTTGGGTAAAACTTTAGTGTTACCCAACAAACTCTTCGGAAATGTTGGGTTTCGTTCCTCAAACGCCACTTGCTTCAAGTCGGCAGAGCCGACGGCAGTTGCTTCAAGTCGGGAGACCCGCCCAACGCACTGCCTCCCCAACGCAGTGGCTCCCCAACCTACGTAGACTGATACGGACAAGGCTTAAGCCAAAAATGTCAAGGCAGAAGCCGTTACAGGCTACGCGAAACACGGAAACGTCAAGGCAGAAGTTGCTACAGGGAAGGCAGAAGCTGTTACAGGCTGCGCGAAA
>NZ_CAXTNE010000332.1:0-3416 GCF_964245445.1 uncultured Nostoc sp. | reverse complement strand
CGTCAAGGCAGAAGTTGCTACAGGGAAGGCAGAAGCTGTTACAGGCTGCGCGAAACACGGAAACGTCGAGGCGGAAGCTCTTACAAGGAAGACAGAAGCTATTACAGGCTGCGCGAAACACGGAAACGTCGAGGCGGAAGCTCTTACAAGGAAGACAGAAGCTATTACAGGCTGCGCGAAACATAAAAACGCCAAAGCATAAGTCGCTAGAGATTGCGTGAAACGCCTTTACCATAGTCAAACTTTAGAGAAACAGGAGGAAAAATGTCTGCTGAAACGACTTTTGATAATTGTAACCATAGTAAAGACCCAGTAGTTGGCTGTGCCCTTGAAGGTATTGCAACTACAGTTGCTGGTATTAAAGATGTCAGTATTGTGATTCAGTCTCCACAAGGTTGCGCGTCCACTGTCGCAGCTGGATATGATGCTCATGAGGTTGATTTCACCAAGCGGAAAGTAGCTTGTACTCGTCTTTTTGAGTCAGACATTGTAATGGGAGCGTCTGATAAACTCAAAGGTATGATTAAAGACGCGGATAAATCTTTTGATGCTAAGGTGATGTTTGTCGTTGGTACTTGCGCGGCAGACATTATTGGTGAAGATATTGCGGGATTATGCAACCAGCTTCAGCCAGATATCAAAGCTAAACTCGTTCCTTTAATGGCTGGTGGGTTTCGGGGCAATGCTTACGATGGTTTGGAGATGGGTTTGGAGGCTTTACTTCCTTTTATCAAAAAAAGGCAGACCAAGAGAAGGGGGAGAAAGCCAAGGATTGTAAATATCATTGCGCCACAGGCAAATCTGAATCCTACTTGGTGGGCTGATTTGGAATGGGTAAAGCAGACGTTAAAATCTTTAAGGATTAAAGTGCAGACGGTATTTTCTCATAATACCTCCTTTGAAGAACTAGAGCAAGCTGGTGAGGCAACCGCCAATATTGTTCTCAGTCATGATGTTGGGTATAAGTTTGCTCGGAAAATGCAACAGACCCATGACATCCCTTTGATCCTTGATGATATACCTTTACCAATAGGTGTAAACAACACTACTCGGTGGTTGAAGGCATTGGCGGCACATTTCAAGATAGAAGAAAAAGTCGAACCGCTAATTAAACAAGGCGAAGAAATGGTCGTAGATACACTTCGCAAACGAGCATTGATGATTATCCCCCGATATCGTAACTGTAGAATTGCTGTATCTGCGGATGGGACGCTTGGCATTGGACTAGTCAGAATGCTCTTTGAAGAATTGGAGATGATTCCTGAAGTCTTATTATTTCGCTCGGCGATGCCTGATTCTCGTTTAATTCTGGAGCGAGAACTGCACAGCCTTGGTCTTACTTCCCATATAGTATTTTCGGCAGATGGCTATCAGGTAAAACAGACCTTAGAAGAGTTTGGTGTTGATGCTGTGATTGGCTCGGCATGGGAAAAATACATGGCAGAGGAATTGGGAATAAAAATTGCTTTTGATGTATTTAGCCCCACTAACAGAGAAACTTATGTTGACAAGCCATATTTTGGCTATGAAGGCATGATCAATATAATGGAGGTGATTGCTAACGATTGGGATAGAGCTTTTCGTTCCAAAGAGATTCATTGGACATAGAAAAGTATTGTGTCAAGAATGTTTTGATATCTTGATGCAGAATTATCAAGAAGTATTGTGTTATACGTCTGGAGCAACGGCAGTCGCTACAACGGTGAGTAACTGCCGTAAGCATTGCTTTAGCGAGAAGACTGCCTGCCGTAAGACGCCTGTACTCCTACCAGGAAGCAAGCTACCCGTAGCGTCTCCTTTAGGAGAAAGGTGCTGTAGGGCGAACGAGCGAGAGCTTCACCCATAAGGTACAGCAAAAAAAATGACCGATTATACATTTAGATAAATTCAACAACAAGTTGATGATTGGGTACAAAAAGTGGGGAAAAGTTACTGGAGTCCTCACGAAATGCTGGCTCGGCTAGTCGAGGAGGTTGGTGAAACATCTCGGCTTATTAACCACCTATATGGACCGAAAAACGGGTTTCCCAGCATAAAGGAGGCAGTGCGTTGGGCGGGCAATGCCCGACTTGAAGCAACTGCCGTTAAGTGGCGTGGGCTTGTATCCCTTAATAAACCAATTGGCAATTGCAATTAAATCAATTTAATTGCGAAAAGCAGCGAATTGTGAATTGTTTTGGTCGATGCTAGTTTTATACCCTGCAAGTGCTGACAGGTTGGCGTAAAGCATTTCCCAATTTGGTCAGCTACACTCAGTTTGTGGAATTGATGCCTTGGTGCTGAATATCATTGTGTTGCTTTTTACATATACGTACAGGAGAAGTTACAGGGATTAGCTTTATCGATTCTACCCCAATTAATGTTTGTCATAACTGTAGGGCACATTCACATAAGGTATTTAAAGGATTAGTGAAATGGGGCAAAAATTCTGTGGTTTGGCACTTTGGGTTTAAGCTTCATTTAATTATTAATGATTGTGGAGAATTACTCGCATTTTCACTAACCCCAGCAAACGTAGATGACCGAAAACCAGTCCCAGATATGACTAAGGACTTAATTGGCAAACTGTTTGGTGACAGAGGATACATCTCTCAAAAATTGTTTGAAGAGTTATATGAGCGAGGGTTACAGTTAGTCATAAAATCTAAGAAGAAAATGAAAAATCGTTTGGTAAAACTGATTGATAAAATTCTGTTACACAAACAGGGTAAGAGCATCTCAACTAGGCTTGACATAAGGGCTGAGAAAAATCTAATGTAGAGTCAATGAAACAAGAACTGAGAACTCGAATCATATAATCGTTATCCATACCAGTCCGTTTCATTTTTTGTCGGAGACTACGTTTATAAGTTTGTTCACGATTGAGAGCATTGAGAGCAATGCGTCGTAAAAGAGCAAAATTCCGGGGACTGTGAAAAGAGCGAATGCGACAAGAATCCTCAGCAAAAGTACAATCCAGAGTTCAGTGAGCTTGGTTTTCAATACCCCAATGTTTGCGGATAGCTCGGCCTAAAAGTTGAGCATCGCTGTGTAAAGAAGCCAGATAAAATTGAATCTCACGAGTAGTTTTGTTCCAAAGACGACGCTCCGGAACAACCATAACAATGCTTTGGAGTCCAGCCCAGATTTTGGGTTGGTAAATTTCACCAAGAGCAGAAACTGGCACAGACCAAGCTTGACGAATTTCCGTGCGGTGATGTCCTTTTTCAATGCGGTGGTCGTAACTGACATCAATGCCTTGAAAATCCTGTGCAGCTGCTGTTTCAAACCATTGTTCTACTTGATGGTAGAGAGTCGGATGATTTGCCTTGAGTGCCAGAACATAATCTGCTTTTTTGTGGATAATCTTGTTGGCAATCTCGGTTGGGAGCAACGCGATTTGGTGAGGTAGGATCAAAAACCAGCGATCGCTAAAA
>NZ_CAXTNE010000331.1:0-7936 GCF_964245445.1 uncultured Nostoc sp. | reverse complement strand
GGATTGGGGAATGGGGAATGGGGATAGAGGAAGAAACTATAACCTGTAACCTATAACCTGTAAGCTATTTCAGGGCGACTTTAGAGATTACGGTTTTTTCTAAAGAGGGAATTGCAGCCACCATTGTTGTAGTTGTAGATTCACTCCAACGCACTAACCAAGTGGGTTGTACTCCCAAAAAGATGATAAAAGCTGCCAAAATTAAAGCTGGTATTTTCTCAGACCAAAGAACTTTAGGATAGTAGGCGAAGTTATCGAGTCTGCCAAAACAAGTGCGGTTGAGGAGGATGACAAAATAAACTGCGGTTAATCCACTAGCTACTACACACAAAATTGTCGGAATGGGAAAGGCAGAGAAACTACCTTGAAAGACGATAAATTCTGCGATGAATCCTGTTAAACCAGGAATACCTGCACTAGCCATCCCACTTAAAACTAGTAAGGCACTAATTAGGGGTAAACCGCGTATAGGACTCATCAAACCATTAAGTTTATCTAACTCGCGGGTACCAACTTTAGCTTCTACAACTCCCACCAAGTGGAAGAGAATCGCCAAGATGATACCGTGGCTAAACATTTGGGCGACTGCACCCACAAGTGCTAAGGGAGTACTAGCAGCACCAGCTAGCAAGATATAGCCCATGTGACCAACGGAACTGTATGCTACCATGCGCTTGATATCTTTTTGAGCGATCGCAATTACTGCTCCATAGATAGCGCTGACTGCTCCCCAAATTGCTAAAGTCGGTGCAATAATACTCCAAGCATGGGGAAACATACCCAACCCAAATCGTAACAATCCATAAGTTCCCAGCTTTGCTAATACGCCACCCAGAAGAATGGCAATTGGTGCTGAAGCTTCAACATAAGCATCCGGTAGCCAAGTATGGAAGGGAACTAAAGGAATTTTAATACCAAAACCTAACACTATCCCTGCTAGTAAAAGGATTTGTTTTGCTGTTGACAGGTTTTCTGTAGAGACTGCATCAAAAGCAAAATTGGTAGAACCACTCAGCCACACCATACCTAAGAATGTTGCCAGAATTAATGCTCCTGAAACGGCAGTATAAATCAGGAATTTAATCCCAGCATAACCTCGTTTTTCCCCTCCCCAAATGGAAATTAATAAGTAAAAGGGGATTAATTCTAGTTCGTAAAATAGGAAGAATAGTAGTAAATTCTCTGCTAGAAAAGCGCCTGCGACTCCTCCACTAACTAATAAAATCATCGAGTAGAACAACCGGGGACGTTCAGTTTCTTTACTACTGGTGTAAATAGAAATCCAGGTGAGCAGGCTATTTAACACCAACATTAATATAGAAAGTCCATCAACCCCTATTTGATAGCTCAATCCAAGGGTTTCATTCCAGGGTAAGTACTCTTTAAATTGCATCCCTGGATTGCTGATATCAAATTTTATTAGGATAAAAAGGTTCCATAAAAGAACTATCCCTGAAAAAATTAATGCTATTAAACGAATGCGATATTTAGGAATACTTACAGGTAAGACTGCTATGAAAATAGCAACGGAAATTGGAAGCAAAATCAAAACACTTAACATGGAAATTTTGTCCTTTGTCCTTTGTCCTTTATGACTCAATACGCTTGGTTTAAAAAAATAGTAGGTTGGGTTGAGCGATAGCGTAACCCAACAAAGTCTTGAGAATGTTGGGTTTCGTTCCTCAACCCAACCTACGTCTTCGTCCTTTGTCTTTTGTCCCTTATGACTTACTCTTAAGCAATGACTAATGACAAAGGGCAAAAAAGCTAACTTACTATACTAATTTCCCCAGTATCTAAATCGTAATAACCACCGACTATTTTCAGCTTTTCTGCTTTGATTAACTCAGATAAAACTGACGATGATTGCAATCTTTTAATTTGCGCCAAAATATTTGCTTTACAAACATTTTCTACCATATCTCCTGATTTATCTTTTGAAGTTTCTACACTTGGTTTAATTGCTTCAAGCAAACTTCCAATATTTCCAGGTACTGGAGCACCTTTAATCGCCGCTTGTACTGCACCACATCTTTCATGCCCGACGACCATGATGACTTTGGTGCCTAATACTAAACTGCCAAATTCTAAGCTACCAATTTGCTGTGTTGTGGCAATATTACCAGCGATACGGCAAACAAATAAATCTCCAAGTCCTTGGTCAAAAACAATTTCTGAAGGTACTCGTGAATCTGCACAACCGAGAATAGAAGCGAAGGGCTTTTGACCTTTGGCAACTTCAACTAAACGTGAATAGCTTTGGTCAGGATTACGACGTTTTCTTTTGGCAAACCTTTCATTCCCATCTAATAACTCTTGCAGTGCTTTATCGGGCGTAATATCTTCTTCTGCTGGTTTTTTTTCGGCTGCAAGTAAGTTTGAACCAAGTCCGGCTGTCAATACACCTGTACCGATCGCACCTGCACCAAACTTAAATAAACTTCTTCTGGAAAGATTAATTTGGGTATGTTGTCTGCTCATGGAATTTTCCTGAAAATATTAAACTGTTAACTTTTAGTAGGATAGTTACTGCTACCCAAGTGTCGAAATTTGAAAAACCAAATTTAAAAACTGCACTCCCCAAAATCGCCAAGTTATCCACATTCCTAAAACGCTCACTCCTAGAAGGACGGTGAAAGCATAAAACTGGGTTTGTCCGGAGGTGCTGTATTTGAGACTTTCGCCACCTAATAGCGAAAATAAACCAACCATATTCACGATGCCATCGACTACAAAGCGGTCAATCATATCGGCAAGTTGGGAAATTTTGGCAACGCTGAAAATAATCGTCATCCGATAGATATTGGGAGTGTAAAAATCGTATGCGATTAAGTCTTGTAAACCTTTCCAAGGCAAACGAATCGGTTTGGGAATATTGCTCAAATAAATCACACCAGTGATACTGCACCCGAAAATACTCGACCAAATTAAAAGCAGTGCGACATCTTTATTGAGAGTTGCCCAATCTGGTAAAAGTGATAAGCTTTGCAACACTAAAGAAAGATGTAGACTGACACCAAGTAAAATCATTGTTGGCAGAATCATCGGCCAGTGGGCTTCAGGCGATCGCTGCGCCATTTGTCTAGGTTTACCACCAAAAATTAAAGCGAATTCTCTCGTTAAACTGACGGCTGTCAAAGCATTTACCGCTATCAATACTCCCACTAACCAAGGTTGGGTTTTCCATAACCCATCTGCTAATTCCAGCATCGCCGAAAAGCTACCCAGGGGTGGAAAACCAATTAACCCCAAACTTCCAACGATAAAGGCGATTCCGGAAATTGGGCGGCGTTTCCACAGTCCACCAAGTTGGGTTACGTCTTGGGTGATGCTATTCCAGATAATTCCGCCGGTACTCATTACCAATAGTGCTGCGGATATGGCATGGGTAAGGACTAACAATAGTGCTGCTTCGTCTTGTTGGACTCCCACAGCGATGAATACTAAACCCATGTATGCGCTGACAGAATAGGATTGGCAGCGTTTAAGATCAATTTGAGCGATCGCAATTAAAGAAGCACCTACGGCTGTCACTGCACCAATCACAACCATCGCCGAGGAAGCTATGGGCGAGATGGTTAACACAGGTTGCAATTTAATCAGCACCCATGCACCACTAGCTACTACTACCGAGTTCCGCAAAATCGTACTGGGAACAGGGCCTTCCATCGCTTCATCTAGCCATAGATGCAAGGGAAATTGGGCGCATTTACCCATTGGCCCAGCAATTAAAGCTAAACTTACCAGTGCCATAGTTGTCGGGTTGACGTTCGCAGTAGCCGCCCACTGGGCTAGTTCTGTGTAATTCCAAGTTCCGGCTAAAGGCCATAATGCCAATACGCCCATCAACAAGAATAAGTCTCCTACCCGCTTAGTTAAGAAAGCATCTCTAGCACCTGAAACTACCAAAGGCTGGCTAAACCATAAGCCGACTAGTAGGTAAGTTCCGAGTGTCAGGACTTCCAAAATTACATAGCTGAAGAACAAGTTATTACATAAAGCAAGGGCACATAGTCCCGCTTCAAATAATCCTAATAAGGAATAGAAGCGTCCCCAACCCCAATCCATTTCCATGTAGCCAATCGCATAAATCTGCGCCAGCAAATTCAAGCCAGTAATCACAACTAAAGCGCCAACACTCACCGAGGATATTTCCAAAGCAATGGTGAGGTCTAAACCAGCTGTAGATAACCAAGGAATAAATACTTCTTGGGCTGGATGATTCCAAGTTGCTTGTAAGGCGATCGCACTATGTACAAACGCCAAAAATGTCATTACCAAATTTACATAACCTGCCGGTCTTGGCCCCGTTTTCCGAATGATCCCTGGCGACCAAGGTACGGCTAACAAGCCACCTATTAAGGCATAGCACGGAACTAGCCAAACAGTCTCTAGTAGAAACTGAGCCATTAACTTACCTCATATATTGTCATCAAAAATTTGGGGGTTTGAGTCAACTCACGTTGATCCCCGTTAACCTAGCGATGTCTACGATGGGCTACGCCTACGCAGATCAGACAAATTTATCTTTATTTAATGTTCTTAAAAACAGCTTACCGTTATCTTTGTCAAAATGGTATTACTTTATCTAAACAAATTTGAGATAAATACTCTAAATAAATCTTATATAAACAACTATTTGAGTAATGAATAATAGCTATTGTTTTTTATCTATTCATCATGAGTTTTTACTTATTGACATAAATGATAAAAGACGCAAGTCCTTTGCGTCTCTACAATTCAGCTAAATGTAATTCACGCTTCGGTAGTTTTGTCAACCTGCCAAAAAACAGAAATAATCGCAGGCGCTTGGTCAAATTGGCTGATGGGGGCGGGTTTCATGTCCCGGTAGTCGAGCAGTTGGACTAAGATGAGGTAAGCGATCGCTAAAATGATCGAAATCGCACCTGTAATAATGGCAACTAGTTTTGAACGCTCCATCAGTATTTCCTTTAATGCAAGTTATTGGGCTGTGTCTATATCTACATTAATACTTGAGACACATACCACACACTGACCAATATACTTGCAGTTGATCAAAGCAACGGTTTAGACACTCCGTTAGTAATGCATTCGACTTATTTATCTTTACATAGTTTTGTTTTTCCGTGCCTACCTGCTTATTAAAACAAGATATAAATATGGAGTTTTGCTTACACTGCAAACATTTTAAAACTCTAAAAAGTGTTGGATAACATAGCAAAGTTAAGATTAAAGTTAAGTAATAAGAGGCTTATAGCCATTTCTTATTACAGTTTCTTTACAGTTTATAAACATTATCTAAACATTATCAGTGACGAAGAAGCTACATACTTACTGTTATCTCGCTAGGATATTCACTAATGCGGGATAGTCACTTGTATTTAAATTAAAAGTGTCATGATTAGTATTATTAAATTAAATAAAATTGACTTTTTAGTTGTAATTATTATTGTCATAATTGGTCTTGTACATTTACCTTTTCCATTTGACGGAGATCAAGCATTTTTTAGGCTAGGTGCTTTAGAGATGCAACAAGGAAAGGTACTCTATCGTGATTTCTGGGATGTAAAGCAACCAGGGATTTTCTGGTTTTATTTTCTGGCGGGAACTTTGTTTGGTTTTAATGAGATTGGCATCCATGCGTTTGAACTTATTTACATGGTATTTTTTTCGATAATATTGCTGCTGACTCTAAAAAGCTATTTTCGGCATCAGATAATCGCAAGTTTAGTACCTTTGTTAACGGTTGGTGTTTACTATATTGTTTCAGGCGCTTGGCATCTTACTCAAGTGGAAGCGCTGGTTGGTTTCCCTTTATTCCTTTGTCTTTGGCTAACTTTTCAATCTTTTAAAAGCGAAGGAAAGCAAAGATTTATCCTGCTTTTAGTGTCAGGTTTTATTGGTGGAATTGTCCTCTTATTTAAATTAATATTTTTACTGATATTATTTTCGTTTTGGCTAACTATATTAATGTATTCTGTATTAATAAAGCGGCAGGGTATTCAAAAAATATTTATTGAAATTTGTTTGCCAATATTTATAGGGATTATATTTCCTCTTTTAGTCGTTGCCAGCTACTTTGCGTGGTTTAATAGTTTTTCAATAGTCTATCAGACATTTTTTATATATCCGCCTCTTATTATTGCTCATTATGCATTAAATCAAAAGGATTTTATTTCGGGAATCAAATGGTTTGTACAGAACTTTTATCCTTTAGCTTTAATAGCTATTATTGCAATAGATGCTTCTTTGCGTAAGTCTAAGAATATATTAACTTTGTTACTTGTTGCTTGGTGTGTTTTTGGTTTGAGTGTTATTGCTCTACAATATAAAGCATTGTGGGAATACCATTTTTTACTGCTATTTGTACCCATAGGTATTTTAGCAACTAAAGGATTAGATATATTATGGGACTCTTTAAAAGAATTAAGTTCCCCAGTTCCAACAATTTTGCTCATATTTTTATTGTTCTTACCTTTGTCATCCACTCTTATAAAAAAGAGTGTAACTCTGGTTAATAATAAGTTTGCTTTAACTGAAGATACACGATTTAAATATCAAACTGTCTTTAGAAAAAAATATCCATCCCTTCATTCAGAGGCTAACTTAATATGTCAACCAGGAAGTGTTGCAGGTGAGATTTATGTAGCTGGTGATCCAGCGATTTACTACTTTTCTGGTCGGACTCAAGCAACAATACTACGTGGTTGGGCACTTGAATATTTTCTGCCTGAGCAATGGTTAACACTTGTAGAGGAGTTAGATTCATCAAAGCCTCCTTATATCTTCATTGATTATGAACCACAGGCGATAATCAAAGAAAATTTTCCCAAGCTGCTAGAATTTGTTGAGCAAAAATACCAAATTTTACGTCAAAGTAATAACGGTATTTGGTATATCATCAAATGATCGGGGTAAGTTTCATGTCTTGGTAGCCTAGCAGTTGGACTAGGATAAAGTAGGCGATCGCTAAAATAACCGAAATCGCACCTGTAAGAAATAAAATATTAACAAGCTGAAAGCGACATTGAGCTATTGCCATGACAACCAAACAAGCCATCTTTGACGCAATTGAACAACTGCCAGAGCAGCACCTAAAAGACGTGTTACAGTATGTTCAAAAACTTGCAGCTACTCCATCACCAGCATCCAACCCACCCACCCAAAGCAGCGATCCCCTTGCAGACTTCATCGGTGCAGTCTCTCACGGCTCCCTGGCTGCCAATTTAGACGATGAACTTTATGAGGGCTAAACTTTTTATTGATACATGGGGCTGGCTAACGCTTCATGACAGAAATGAACGCTATCATCAAGAAGCCACAGAAGCCTACCAACGTGCGATCGCTGAAAATGGGAAAATTTATACAACAGATTATGTCCTTGACGAGACAATTACTTTCTTTTTTCGACGGCTCCCGCACCTCGCGCCGACCAATCCATGAAGGTGATGCTGTCGGCCTTCTCAGCCGATAAATTTCATTTAATTCGCATTACTGAAGAACGCTTTTCTCTAACTGAGGCATTCCGTTCTAAGTTTATCGATAAACCTCTAATTTCTTTCACTGACCTGACCTCAATGGTAGTCATGCAAGAATTTGGCATTACAACGATCCTCAGCGAAGATGCTCACTTCACCCATGTAGGTATGGGCTTTCAGCTAGTTCCCTAGTTTTGACTTTTGATAAACCGTAATTATCTTGAACTTGTCACGCATCGAATAGCGGGAAATCATTTAAGTTATATCTTGCACCTGCCCACTTTCCCGCCAGAGAATAAATTCTCTGGCTAATAGCGCAAGTCCACTCAAGTGGACTCCAATCCTTATTCAGTCTTCTTTAGAAGACTTTAGCTAGTAGCCTCAGAATTCATTCTGAGGCGGTTATTGGGACTGATGCAATACGCTTGGGTTAAGGAAATTTATCTGTTAAGGCAGGCAGGGGAGGCAGGGGAGGC
>NZ_CAXTNE010000330.1:0-7950 GCF_964245445.1 uncultured Nostoc sp. | reverse complement strand
GCTCCATTAGTACCGTTGAAATTTACAACGGTCGTTAATGTTTGTGCAGAGGCTTGTTGCAAGGGCAATACTAATGGAGACGCCAACACAGCCAGAGAAGTTAAAATCAATACGCTATTTTTGCTTTGACGTTGTTTGTACAGATTCATCTTGTTCACTTAACTCCTACAAAAATTTGCTCAGACACGAACCCGAAATAAATCTCCAGCCTACTCTTCAATAACTGCTCTGCCGAACATAATTTCAGTGTGGGCGTAGTCGGTTATTCCTTTTAATCAGGCTAGAGGATTCTTGTATGGATGCAATCCAGTATGGAGCGCAAGATTTTGCACCCCTAAACAGATATGTATTCCATACAATTAAAAACAGCTTAATTGCTTGATCTAACGAATTTTGTAGTACTTTATTTCACAACTAATTTGTGAAATCAGGTACTATAAATTCGTTATTTATAACTAGCTTTTAGTGAGAATTCACCAAAAATTTTGGCATAGTTTTGGTCAGGAAAAATTTAGAAATCCTCTGACCGCCCATACCGCAATGGCTGTATTCACACTTAAGTTAATTGCTGAAAATGAGAGCATTAATGATGTCGCTCAGTAACATAACATACTGATTATTTTTTAGATGTCGTGAGCAACACAAAAAATTTAAATTTAACTTTTACCTCTGCTATAGCAATCCGATTTTATTTTTGAAAAAAGATAAGGGAGAATACTATGACAAACACACGTAATTTGTGAAACCCTTGTTGCGTAGGGATATTGATGAAAAAATATCCTCAATTATCAAACACTTGCTATTAAACCAATTTGCAATTCAAAATTACCTTTTGTAACGGGGATTTTAATTAGCCATGAAAATGTGCTGCCAAAGTAAGAGCATCTAAATTACTTTTGACAAAAACTTTGATTAATGTATTAAAGAAAGAATTAGATTATCGCTTGGTTTATTTTCTACGGGTCAAGGCGATGTCTACGACGGGCTACACCTATGCCTAAAATATTCTCAATAAGTAACCATTAATGCGATTATTTTGAGGTTTATTAAGGTTTTGTTATTGACAAAATGCACTTACTCTGCTAACAAAAGATGCTTGTTTCTTGCTACCCCAACTCACATAAGCAGTAAAACACAATCTTTAATCATTTCATATTAACTTGACGCACTTATGACAAACCTATAACAAAAGTATGGCTAGAAATTTTTACTGAGCAACCTGTTTAAAATTAGGAAATGAAAGAAACTTATCTAGATGAATATTGGTCATACAATTTTGACAATCAAGACTCATAAATCAGGAAATTTATTATATGAATCGGGTTTTTTCTAAGAGCTTACTGGGGCTAGCAGGTGTATCATTTTTACTTTGTTCGTCTCAATTAGCAATGGCGCTTGTACCCAATAACGTTGCTATTATCCTTAATAGTGGCTCTACAAATACGATTGGGTATCGCATTTACGTATCACCATCTGGAGAAGTTAATTATGTTGATGGCAAAGGGTCTAATCAAGGTAAATTGTCCGAAAAATTAACGAAAAAGTTTTTCCGTGACCTGAAAGTTGCTGAACCTTTATCTAACTTGCCAAAACAAGGTTGCGTCAAATCTGTTTCTTTTGGTACAACTACTACCATTAGATTAGCTGGTGAAGAGTCGCCAGACATTAGCTGTCCTGGCAATGCTAAAGCTCAACGATTGGATAATGACGTTATTGCAATTGCCAAAGCTTTAAACGTAGTTAATATTCCTAAGAGCCAAGGACAACCACTCCCACCCCAGAACTTTTAGTTGATTTACCGATTTGACTGTTTTTAGCTGGGGTTAGAGAGCTTGTACAAGATTAACGCTGCTCTGGATTTACACCAGAGCAGCGTTAATCTATACTTCATTTTCGGATGCAATTTAAGATGCGTTTGCTTTGGCAGTTCCCCGGAGTACTATAGTCTGATATGACTGTAATTGTCCAGACAGGGGAGTACGAATTAATCCTGATGTTTTTTGAGTGGTTAAAATGGCTTCAGTTTGGACAGAAATTTCTCCATTGCCGATAAATAGGTTAACAATTGGCAAAAGTAAGCTCAGTTTGACTATATTTCCTCCAAAATTAGGGTTTGGTGGCTTGCTAATAATAACTGTCACTAATGTACCGATATCAGTAGCTAATGTCTGAATTTCGCCACCACTGAAATGAGTGGAAATGTTTTTAGTTCTGTAATCAAGCTGTGGAACTCCCTTGAGAATTGAATACTGAATATTAGTACCTTCGCCCTCAAGTTTAAACTCATTTGGTCGTTGCACAACAATTGCTTGTGCTGGCTTCGTGGATTTGGTCATCAAAAAAGAAACCAGTGATGTGGCGGTTAAACCAGTCACAAAGGTAAAAGCAGTTTTGAGAATTTGACGACGGGGAGAACTACCAGCCATGTCTTTTAAGTTAAGCTTCATAATTAAGAAATCCCAGAAGCGAATAAATCTGATCTTTTCAAATATATAATGCTTCCGCAGATCACGTCCTAGCACTTAAGCCAATCATCCTACACTTCATGGACAGGTTAAGACTTGGTTTTAATCAAGCGATCGCTGCTATTTGAAACGCGCTTACCCTGAACGTGCTACCCTTTTTAGGCAGGGGAATTAAACGCCTTAACCTTGTTAAAGGATTCTTCTACTTTAGATGCGTTTGCCCTGACTTCCTCCCTAAATCAACTCCTGACTGAGCAAAAAGCAAGCAATTTGACCAGCATGAATTGATTTACTGCATAATACTACTCACAGATCAGGATGCTGGACGCATGATTACTAAACCTAAGATTTTTATTGATGGGGAATCGGGAACCACAGGCTTACATATTTACTCACGCCTCAATCAACGGGATGATATCGAGTTAGTTAGCATTGAGGCATCGAAACGTAGGGATGCAACTGAGCGAGCTAAATTAATTAATGCCGTCGATGTTGTCATTCTCTGCCTACCTGATGATGCAGCCCGCGAAGCTGTTAGCTTAGTAAGTAGTACTACGGTTAAGATCCTTGATGCTAGTAGTGCCCATCGCACAGCTAATAACTGGGTATATGGTTTTCCTGAACTCAATCCAGGACAGCGAGAGAAAATCGCCAGCGCTCAGTTTGTCAGCAATCCAGGATGTTATCCCACAGGATTTTTAGCCTGTATCCGTCCGTTGATTGCCAAGGGACTTTTAAAGAGTAATTTTCCCATCACCGTCAATGCAGTGTCAGGTTACTCTGGTGGCGGAAAGAATCTGATCAAACAATATCATACCTTCCATGAACAGGAAGCTGGAGGAGAGTCGCTCTATCCTTATGGTATCTACGGTTTGCAGTTTGGACATAAGCATGTCAAGGAAATGCATCATTACTCAGAGTTGGCATCGCCGCCGCTATTCGTACCAGCAGTAGGGGATTTTGAGCAAGGGATGCTGGTTCAGGTGCCTTTGCCGCTAGGGACTTTGGATAATCCACCATCAGGTGAGGTTATTCATCAAACAATTGTTAACTACTACCAAAGTGAAAAATTTGTGCAGGTTGCTCCATACAAAGATTCTACTCTGCTGCGAGACGGAATATTTTTGGATGCGATCGCAATGAACGGCACTAATATTGTTCAGGTATTTGTATTCGCCAATGACACTACCAAAGAAGCATTGCTAGTTGCTTGTCTCGACAATTTGGGCAAAGGCGCATCGGGAGCCGCAATCCAAAACTTAAACATTATGCTAGGCTTTCCAGAACAGTTAGGATTGCTATGAAAGAGGGTTAGGCAATAGAGAAAAAGCAGTAATTTACTTCATGCTCAATGATTAATGGTTTGTACAAGACAGCAATAACTATTATGAGTGGGTAAATTGCTCATTTTAAAAAGCAAAAAGGCAAATTGAGAAAGCAATCTGTCTTTTTGCTTGAGAACCGCTATATTTTAACTTAATGATTTTGGAGTTTTCAGTACTTTTTTATTTATTCTTTTTTTAGTTGCTCAAATAATTGAATTACATGAGATTCAAAACCTTTATTTCGCTCTTGCACTGATTCAATCAAAGGTCGATTGAAAAGATTAATTACAAACTTGCCTAGTTGAATACCTAAAGGTTTTAAATGCCCACCCTTTGCAGGTTGTATAAATTCCTGTGGTGGTTTTTTTAGAATATTAGTAAACCACTCACAGGTTAATTTAGCAATATTATCAGATTGAAAACAAACTAAACCCATTATATTAAATAAACCACTATCTTTGATTAAGTTATGGGTTTCTTCAACGCTTGGTTTCACACCCCAACCCAGATTATCGATGATATTCGCTAAAAACTGAGGACGAATTGCGCTCCCTGTGTCAGCAATAGCAGGTGCTAATAAGACAGAAGCCTGCCCTTTAATGAAGATACTGTTAATTTTGATTTTCCGATTTACGTAACTGTAAATTAGTTTTCGATCTTCTACAATTTTTTGTTTAAGTTCCTCAAAGAGAATGTTAATGTCTGCAATAATACTTTCTATCTGTGACTCATCCGAAGTATAAGATAGCAGATTCCGAATAAACTTTTCTCTATCTTGAGGCTCTAGAGGTAAAGCAGTAAATCCTTCTAACAAGGAGATATATTTACAGCCAAGGCTATGTCCAATCCAAGAAAAGTTTTTATCATCTAGATAGGCTTCATAATCATATCCTTCAACGCTTGCCATCCTCACAAGCTCTGGCAGAATTTCATACTGCTCTCTCATGAGGAAACCAGCTTCTACATAATGGTTAAAAGTGAAATTAAACGGCAAAAGAATAATTGTATATCCCTGCTCATATAGGCATTGAAGCAGATAGCGATAAAAAATCATGGGGCCAAATGTACCAAAGAAAGCTCCTGCAATAAATTGAATTAACGTGAGTTCGGGATAAGAAAGAGGCAAAACAGGTAGGCTGAAAGTGCTAAATTCTCATCCATCTGCTTGCCCTATGTTCACTCTAGAAGAACTATTCTGTTCTGTCGATGACTTCTGTCAAACCTTTGAATCACAGTGGGAGCGCCAACTGTTGGGTAATGGGCTGCAAAAAAGAAAGCGTGATCGCAGTCTATGTTTGAGCGAGATCATGACAATTCTGATCGGCTTTCATCAGTCTTGTTACCGGAATTTCAAAGCCTATTACCAGGATAAAGTACAGGTTCAGTGGCAAGCATACTTCCCCGGTTTGGTCAGCTACCATCGCTTTGTGGAATGGATGCCTAGTACCCTGTTGCCTTTGTGTGCAAATCTTGGCTCCTGTTTTGGCTCCTGTACAGGCATCAGTTTTTTGGATTCGACCAGTCTCAAAGTCTGTCACAATCGGCGGATCAATCAACATCGGGTGTTCCAAAATCTAGCTGCTCGCGGCAAGACTTCAGTTGATTGGTTCTTTGGCTTCAAACTCCATGTAGTGGTCAACGATCGTGGAGAATTGCTGAATGTTGTGCTGACTCCAGGAAATACCGATGACCGTATCCCCGTGCCCAAATTGCTGCAAATGCTATTCGGCAAAGTGTTTGCGGACAAGGGCTATGTCTCTCAAAAATTAGCAAAACAATTACTCGAGAGTATTGGGATACAACTGATCACCAAACTCAAACGTAACATGAAAAATCGCTTCATGTCCTTGAGCGATCGCCTGTTGCTCAGGAAACGCTCGATCATTGAGACCATCATTGACCAGTTCAAGAATATCTCCCAGATTGAGCATTCCCGTCACCGATCGCCTGTCAACTGCCTAGTCAACATTGTCTGCGGTTTAATCGCTTACTGCCACCAACCTAAGAAGCCTGCGATCGCCATCGATCATAAAGGTTTGCTTTCTGGCACCTAATCTTAACCCGAACTCACGTTGAATTACTCCTTTAGGCTGTGGATGCAGAGCAACCCAACTGTGAGAAACAGGTTTAAATCTCAGTTTTAAATTTGTATTTATCATGACTTAGCAATGAGTGCATCTCATTTTGGTAGGTGTATACTTAACCTCCAAACTGAAGTTGCTGCTTTTCGGATATTTCCTTGTTTCCACCTATACCACTACTTGCCTACTTTGTCAATGTGCAAATCCTAGTACTGTGAGTTTGATTGGCTGCGGTTTTGGCAGCATTTTGAAGATATCCGCAGAAGTCCAATGGATTTTTCCCGCTTCAGTTTAGCTATTGGACTTTTTTGTAACATCAAGTTTATCAGTAAATCAAGACCAGTTGGGCATTGCAGACAGCGACTTGTGTGTAATAAAGCTTGTACAATTGTCAAGGCGGTTTTCCCGCCAGAATACTTCTCAGGCGTAAAATTTATCGACAGCAAAATTTTTCTACTTTGTGTTTTTCCATGCTTCACTTGTGGCAAAAATGCCCCAAATTAGGCGTTCATATCTTGCAATAGATAACTTTTACCCTTATGACTGGAGAGCAAAATCTTGGGAATAGAACTACGCAGTTTCGTATTTCTCGACAGCCTGCAACCTCAACATGCAGCATATATGGGAACAGTAGCTCAAGGCTTCTTACCATTACCAGGGGATACATCACTGTGGATTGAAATCTCTCCTGGTATCGAAATTAATAAAATTACGGATGTAGCGCTGAAAGCTGCCTCTGTCCGTCCGGGAGTACAGGTAGTTGAACGACTCTACGGACTATTAGAAGTTCATTCTAGCTCCCAAGGTGAAACGCGAGCTGCTGGGCAAGCAATTTTGGCTGCATTGGGAGTCCGAAAAGACCAATGTCTCAAACCGCGTGTTGTTTCTAGCCAAATTATCCGCAACATTGATGCTTACCAAACACAACTTATTAATCGCACGCGACGGGGCCAGCTATTACTAGCAGGGCAAACACTGTATGTATTAGAAGTGGAGCCTGCTGCTTACGCCGCACTGGCTGCGAATGAAGCTGAGAAAGCGGCATCGATTAACATCCTTGAAGTTCAAGCTGTAGGAAGTTTTGGACGGCTTTACTTAGGTGGACATGAAAGAGATATTCTAGCAGGTGCGGCAGGAGCATTAACAGCAATAGAAAGTGTAGCTGGTCGGGCAAATCCTCTGGGTATGCGTCAGGAGTAAAGGAGAGAAAATGGCAAATCGAGAGCATCTAGCTTTACTCAAAGCAGGTGCAGTTACATGGATTGAATGGAGAGAGAAAAATCCTCAGATTGAACCAGACCTCAGCGCCGCAAACCTGCAAGGGGATAACTTTAGAGGCGCAAATCTCCAGGGGGTAAATTTGAGCAAGGTGGATTTGGGTAATGCTTTACTTGTGCGAGCAAACCTCAGTGGTGCTGATCTGAGTAGTGCCAACCTCTACAAAGCCTTCCTCATTGAAGCTAACTTGAGTGATGCTAACTTCAGTGTTGCTAACTTGAGTGGTGCTATACTTACGCAGGCAGATTTGAGTCATGCTAATTTTATTGGAGCAGACTTGAGTGAGACGAATCTTAGAGGCGCTGCGATCGCTCATGCTAATTTAATTGGAACCGATTTAAGAGGCGCTAACTTGAGAGATGCCGATTTAGGTGCAGCGAAGCTAATGCGGACTAATCTCTCTTTTGCTAACCTCATTGAAGCTAACTTGATTGCGGCTGACCTCAGCGAGGCAAGTTTGTACGAGGCAGAAGTATTGGGGGCTTATCTTTATAAAACTGAACTGTACAAAGCTAATCTAAACAAAGCTCACCTCAGTGGTGCTTACCTGTTGCGGGCTAACTTAAGTGAAGCTAACTTAAGTGAAGCTGACTTGAGTTGGACTAACCTTAGAGGCGCGAATTTGGCAGGCGCGAATCTCAGAGGAGCTAACCTCAGAGGAGCCGACATTAGGGGAGCTAACCTCAAGGGCGTAAATCTTCAGGAGGCAATTATGCCTGATGCTTCAAGGCATGATTAATTAGGGACTTCCAAATAAAAAAATATACCATCGCTATAGAGGCAGGGGGCAGGGGGCAGGGG
>NZ_CAXTNE010000329.1:0-8017 GCF_964245445.1 uncultured Nostoc sp. | reverse complement strand
ATCAAAGGTAAGAATCTATTTGTTTCCCCTCAGCTGACCATTTTTCATCTAGAAGACGACAAGCGACATAGACAACTTTTTGAGGGTTACGCTTGTGTCTTCCATTCATATTCCAGGAACGGACAGTATAATCACCTTGATAACCTAAAACAAGTGCAAGCTCGTCATAAGTTAATTGCCACTTTTTCTTCAACTCAATTGGGTGCATAGTATTCAGATAGGTCAAATTATTTCTGTGTTTAATAGGTGTCTAGCAGACACGCGGCTCTAAATTATTAGAGGTGAATGGCAAGTTTGATAAAGACAATCATTGAGGCAGCAAGGGAGCGGAGGAGAAAGAATAAGTTTTAAGGATATGGACGGAAGTAAAAGAAATTCCCCTCTGCAATTCTTATCAGAGGTAAGAATCTACAAGTTTCCCCTCAGCTGACCATTTTTCATCTAGAAGGCGACAAGCGACATAAACAACTTTTTGAGGATTGCGCTTATGTCCTCCATTTATCCCCCAGCAGCGGACGGTGAAATCACTTTCATAACCCAGGACAAGTGCTAACTCGTCATAAGTTAATTGCCACTTTTTCTTAAATTCTATTGGGTGCATAAATGTAAATCCCTCACTATTTTTAATCGACAAAGTTTTCCGGTTTTGTGACTCACGAGAAATATTTCTCTAACGAGCGCTAATAAATCTGAGCAAGCTATCAGGATAAAACCAGTCGGGAACTGTGACGCGCTCCGATTCAATCAGATTTCCGTCGTCATCATAAAGACCACTAATTTCAGCATGATTTAGAGGTACGCGACCGTTCTTTGACTTACGCTTAATTTGGATAGTTTCGGTTTGCCTTAAGTCATTAAAACCCTCAGCATTGCCTGAAGCTGCATTAGTAAAAGCATGAGCAATGCAAACTAGATATTCGGCTGCCTTACGAACATCAGTAAGTGAATGTCTCACAAATTTTTTGACTGATTCTTTGCATTGTGGCTGCATAGAAAGTTGTGTTAATTCATCCCAAAGTGTTTGAATAGGGGTGTCGTTTTCTGTACGGTCACTCCAACGTTGAACAGCTTCATTCATTGCCTCACCAATAGCTAAATAATCGTTGCGTTCGCCAATTAATTCCGGCTCCAAAGGTATCAACAACTTCCAAGCTTTTGCTCTGTTCTTATGTCCATGAGCGTCAACGATTGATGTAATATTCCAATCAAAAATCGCCTTCCTACACATAACAATTGATGCAGCAAAACTGCTTTTACCACTACCTTGACCCCCTAACACCCAAACTGGTTTTGTTGATTCAATGACATCCCATAGCCAGCCACCCTCATGATTTTTCAAAAGTTGAACTAATTCTTGGGCGGTCGTGCCTTGTGGAGCCTGAGATGCTTCACTACTGGGATTGATGTTTTCTGCGTCCGCCTTGCGCTTGTCTCGCAGATTCTCAGCAATAGATTTATCAGCTACAGAATCAGCGACCGCGAACTGTTTTTTAGTGTTATCAAACTGTAAATCTTCAAGCTTTGATTGACGCTGGTACTGTTGCTGCAATTCCTCAAGAGAGATATAGCGTTCTTGGACTAACAGATTATCAGCGCGTCTGTCGATGTCCTTTTTCTGCTTGTCTGATATCCGTCCTGATTCATGTGACTGTAAATCGCGCTCAGTCCTAGTAATTAAACCTTGGCGCTTAATAGCTGTCTTAAAATATTCCAGACGTTGAAAACTTGACTCGTTGTCAATCTCATCTTTTGCAGCCCAGCAGTAATAACCCATCCAGACAAAAGCAGGCGCGACTAATAACCACAGGCTAGGATTCTCTGATGGAGCCAAATCTGACGTAATGAAAGCACCGTCAGGGAGAGACACAACATCATTAAACTGTCGTGACTTCCATACTTCTGTTAGCAATCTGTACTTGAAACGACAGTATTTGTTATCAAGCGCCAATTGTGATTGTGTGGGTTTGTTATAGTACCTTCCAAATGTCCGTTTATTCGCGGTAGTAGGACAAAATCGCACTTCAGTAAATTGATAAGGGTGCGGTGTCTGCCCATAGTAATAAGCGCTGAAAAGCCCCAGAAGTAAAGCTGTGACAGCACCAACTTTTAGTAGTGGTTGAGCCTTCATGACTTGGATTTATGGATGCCGTAAACAACACCACCTGCCACTAATGCACCCACCACAAATACAATAGTTTTGTCTGATTCTGGCAGACGGTTAAAATCTTCTACAGTCGCTTTGATGTTGTCGTAAGTTTTGTGTGAGTTCTGCATCGTCGTGTAAAAATCGCCGATAGCAGTCCACAAAATGAAACATCCGAATATTGTTTGAAAAAGAAACTTTATCGCCTTGTCCATGTCCGTAAAAACCCATCCTTCAGGAGACTTATTTACGGTGAACTCCAATAAATCACGATTAACTATTTGATTAATCCCCAACACAATAGCGACCGCAGGCAATAGCCCCGACGAGCCTGTAGCTATTACTAAATACTTAGCCAAGCAATAAGAAGTAACACCCCAGCCGCAAGATTCAATACCTTTGAGAACAGCGCGACTGCGATTAAGCTTTTCAATTTCCTTCGCTTTAAATCTTTTAATAGCTTCTTGTTCATCCTGGGTAAATGCAGTATCAGGAAAGTCTTGATAGAAGCGTGATTGTTCGGTGTCCCCGTCTTGCAATGAGGTGTCAAGTTCATCTAACATTGTTCTTACGACTAATTTTTATTTCCCCTACTGAGCGGTAACTTAGTAGGGGATTTTTAGATGCGAATTACTCGAAAATCGTAGAAACAGCAGTGCGGAACGCTTGCACTAATTTGTTAGTCGTGAATGACTTACGAGGCACTAAATCAAGGTCGGAACCTTCGCCATAAGTCAATAGATGTTTGGCTTTTTCCGTTTCATAAGTTCTATCAGCGTCTAATTGTGCCTTTACAGGTCGGGCTAACTGGGATTTAGAAGCTGCTAGATGGTCAACTTTACTCATGTGATAGTCGATGTAAGCCTTGAGCTTAACTAGGTCGATGCTTTCTCTGTAGCGCTGATTCTCTAGTGTGCGGTCGCTGGCCAGCTTCAATCCGATTTCTGAGCGCTCATGACCGTACTTTAAATTTGCGATCGTTAAATCAGCATTGGCTTTGTCAATGGCAATACCAGACGCGCCAGCAGATTTGTAAATCTCTGCAAGTCCTTTGTTGTACTCCTCAGTGCCTTTGATGAATGCACTGAGGTTATCTGTGATGTAGGGCATGATGGTTAAGATGCGTTCGCCCTCGTTGCCCATTGACCCTACTTTGGTCAATGCTGCATCGTCACCATTGATGCAACCCATGATTAAGTTGTCTGCAACGCCTAATTTCTCAGCCCTTGCTTTCAGCTTTCTGCCGTGCTTACCAACGATATTCTTGATATGCTTCACGTTTTTGACTCCTGTATGTGCAACATTCCGTCATAAACCATTGAGAGAGGGGAGCCGCAAGCGCAATTAATAACGGTATCCCCACAAGCCCAATTAACAAATGTTTGTAAGTGAGCTTGCCTCCGGGCTTAGTCGATGATTCCGGCGAAAGATAACGCGAGGTCTGCAAACTGGCTTTTGTAGTCCAGGGCGGTCGCCTCCATCGCTTGCTTGATTTGGCTCAGTTCACTGCCAGCAACATCATCCATCTCTGCCAGTGTCTGCCTGATTTCGTCGGCTTTGCGTCGGATCTTGGATACTTCTTGATTTTTGAATTCCCTTGCAAAGTGGACGAGGGCGTTAAAAATTGCCTCGTTTAACTCTTTTCTGGATGCGAAAGTAGAAGCGATAGACACTGTAATCTGTTTCACATCCGCCGCTTTGAGTTCAATTCCTGCGCCCTCTGCAATGTCTGCAACGAGGGCTTGCTTTTCAAGGTCAGTCAGCACAATCTGATTCTCTGATTCGGCAACTGTAAGCTGATTAGATTCAACTTCAGGCTGTGCATCTTCCCCTACTAGAAACGTTTCTTCAACGGGTTCATCAACTACAGATAATTGGCTTGTCGATTTGACTTTGAGATAGTCAACGGCTTGACTCAATTGCTCTTTGGTGGGATTGTCAAGGTCATCGCACTCGACAGCAAGCGCTGCCGTTGTGTAATCATCTTTAGTGAATCCTTGATAACCCTGTTTGTACAAACGAGCGCGGACATTGTTAGTAAATTTGTCAGACATGGTAATTGCTCCTTATAGGGCTAGTGTTAAAACTGAGATCGTTGCGGATTTCATCGGTTGCGGTCGTCTGTTGATTGCCCATTTAGCAGCAATAAACGCAACAAGGGCTAAATCTTTGCTGTGGTAAATATTTTCAGCGCTGAAAGATAGCCCGGCTTTCTCAAACCAGTAGTAACGAGTGCTGCGTGGTACATCGTCAAGATTGATTTTTAGATAGTCTGCCAGCGCAACTAAAAAGCTCTTGCCGTTGTAACTAGCGTCTAACTCATAGAAGTGCTTGAAAACTTGCCAGCGCTCATTAAATCCCTTGCTAGCAGGGGTTAGCGCACCGTAACGCCGCCGAATTCCTGCAAATGTCTCAACTATTTTTTGAGCCGAAGCTGATTCCACATCTAAGCTAAAACGCTGTTTGAGAAAAGCTACTACTCGATACCAAGTAATATCTGAAATTTCTTTACCCATCTCACGCTGATAAATCTGTTTCAGGTGGCGATACTTAGCTGAATACACTTTTGTTGTCACATTATCTCCGTATTAAAATTTTAAGTTGGTCAAAAATTAACTAGACATCCGGGTATGCCAAGGTATTTGATATAGCCCTGAGTCTGATTCGAGGTATTTGATATAGTCCTGATGAGGACGACTATCAATAACCTTGGATTCAAGACTTTGGACGGGCTTTCCAAGCTAATATTTGTCGGCTATAACCATGCAATAACAAGGTTTGTCAGCTTTGATGACATACTGACACTTTCTCGTTTACCCCCACGAATACGCCCCTTTTGGACTAGTTGACGCGCTTGTGCCAAAGCTTTTGGACGTTTTGCGCGGTACTAAATGTTACCAAGGTTTAGAACAAACTCAACTGTATTGAGTTGTTAGTTATCTCTGCTGTGTGCTGTTTATATAAGCTCGGCACTTCGTAGCAGCGTCTTAGCACCTTGTCACGATTGAGCTTTAAGTCAGCACTTTTAGACTGACGCGGTAAAGGACGGAAATAGTACTGAGTGTGTCTAATACTGTCGCTGCTATAGAGATAGCGATAGAGAGCGCCATCGATACTGTAGGTTTTGGACTTGCTTAGGAGGGTTACACATCCAACAAGCTCCTTATCAATCATCTTTCCCATCTCCCGCGACACACGCACCTGTCAGACTTGCACCCAAGAAAACCGCAATTGATGCGATGGCGCTTCCTTCAAAAATCTTGGCGTTGTAAATCCATGTAGGTTGATATTCCTCACCTCTACTTTCCTCAATGCGGTCAAACCCGTGACAAAAGATAGAACCAACTACCATAAAACTAGTAGTTACCAAGCTCACAATTGCTACTGATGACGCTCCATTAAGTATGAATGAGTTAATCTTTTCACGCCAAGGAATTACACGGCGAATGTGCATTACTGGCTTTTGTTCTAGATATGAATGCCACTCTTCATTAGTAAAATTCAAGGGCTTGGAATCATAAGGAACGTGAAAATCAAGTAGTTCGCCTACTGCTTGAATTGCATCCCCTATCATCACATCTGGGGAGTATTCTAGTTGTCTGAATTCTTCTGAATCTCGAATTTCTCTGAGCCAGCGATCTATTGCTTCTAACCTTCGTAATTGATTTTGATTAAGCATTGTTCTCTCAAAAGGTAGTTCGTTGATTGC
Source organism: uncultured Nostoc sp. (assembly GCF_964245445.1). Taxonomy (GTDB): domain Bacteria; phylum Cyanobacteriota; class Cyanobacteriia; order Cyanobacteriales; family Nostocaceae; genus Nostoc. The sequence goes on along the minus strand of NZ_CAXTNE010000329.1, from coordinate 2,165 downwards.
TTCTAAGTTGCGTAAATTGATATGCATGAATCCTCTGTCCTAATGCAGACACGCACAATTACCACGACCGTTGAAAATGAACGGACGCAATGCAGATATTGCTGTGAATAGTTGAATGCTCTCAAAACAGCGCTTGCAACCCTTGCAACCCTCGAAAGGAAGTCGTCTTAGCGTTTTGCGCTTGGGTCTTACTTGCGTCTGCCTTAAGTTATTGACGTATCGATAACCTTGACACTAATATAGTAAGTGAAGTTAAGCAAAGTGTCAATACTTCTCTTACAATAATTGCAAATAGCTTAGAAGTAGTATTTAATAGCTCCATAAAGCATACTTTCTATGCGTAATGGCTACAAAAAAACCACGATTAACAATTTATATGGCATCACAGGAATTATTAGACGACCTACAAGCAATTGCCGATGAGCAACAACGATCAGTTTCCAATCTTGCTAGCATCGCACTTGCGGATTGGATAGCTCAATATAAAGAACGAAAAAAAGAGAACAAATAAAATTATCGACTCAGAGCAAACAAAAGGCGATCGCGTATAATGTTGACCCTGAAAGACCCACCTAGCGATTTTCAACTCCCGCCGCACAACGAAACGGCATTAGAGATGCTTAGGGAGGCGAAAGACTACGAATCCGCTTTGGCTCTGGCGATTAGCGGTACTGCACTTGCTACAGGCGGCTTCATTACTCCGGTAGGCTGGGCAGCTTTTGCATTGGCTTACAAGCCATTGATAAGAATTCAAAAACTTGCACGACTGGAAAAATTAACAGCCCTGCTTTTGGATGAGTTTAAAAGCCAGGGGATACAAGTCTTTCCAGTGCTAAAGCTAGAGGACAAGAATCCTATCGACTTGTTTGTGAGATTTGAGCGAAAAGTTCACCTGTTTATCTCGATTCGCTCAATAGGAGATAAGGAGATTGTCTACAACGAAGCTAGAGAGGTTTTGCAGATCAAGAGGAAAGACAAACATGGACTAAAAGTTTGGAGTCCTTGCCCACTGCTTGAATTGGCAGATTACGAGAAGTGGTTGAGCAAGAACAGGGACTTGTTTGCAATGTCTTCCCGTGAAGCTACAAAAACGCCCTCAGCAAAAGTTTTGGTCTTATGGCCTCCCACCAAGGCGGCTATTGATCACAATTCACACCTTTATTCTGAAGTTGGAAGTATGAAAATTCTGGCTCCTAGAAGAAAAGGCACTGCATTTATTATTCAACAGGAGGAAGTAACTGAGTTTGTCAAGGCGACTTTAGCCAAGTACTTATAGGTTAAACAATGAAAACCCCGCGTCCCGGTAGGACAGCGAGGTTTTCAAATGGAATTGGGGTATCGGGTTTTAAAGGGGCCTGATCAATATCCCTAACAGTAATTTTATCGTACATGATTGGGTGTAAAGCCAATGTACACACTGGCTCACCAGATGTAAACAGCGTTTGAGAAATTTTATCAAATTATATTTTTGAACGTTTGTACTAAAAGATTACTTTCGGGATAGCTCCAATTCCTCCAACACACTTCAGGAGGAATATATCATGTCACCATTACAACAATTTAATCACTCAGTATCGGCGCAATCAGCAGATGCTCAAGGGGCAAATTCTGCCCTGGAGACAAAACTTGAGTTGATTGAGAGTCGGATAATCAAGTTTGCGTTTAACGGCACAGGAAAAAACAAAGACTGGGACTTTAAGAAACTTGCCGCCAACTTTCGAGATACAGAAGGCACTCTAGCCGATGTGCAGCAACATATTAAAGCAGGTCACGCCATCTGTGCCGGACTGTTAAACGGTAAATGGCGCAGTAAAGCCAATGTCATCGGTTCTCAATGGCTACTAATCGATATTGATAATTCCGATGTCGCCCGTGATGCATACAACAAGCCAATTAAGGACGAGAATGGAAATTCTATCAAAGTTTACGATCGCCAATTAACCATTGAAGAAGCCCTAGCCCATCCCTTCATTAAAAAACACTGCGCCTTAATGTACACCACAGCCAGTCACAAACCAGACTGGCATAAATTCCGATTGGTTTTCCTTCTCCCCGAATACGTCCAAGGTGCTGATACTGTAGAAGCTTGTACGCGCTTCCTCATGCAGCAGTGGGAGCGATGCGATTTTGTGAGATGCCTTACTTCGTTTGGGCAGGGGGCAGGG
>NZ_CAXTNE010000328.1:0-8050 GCF_964245445.1 uncultured Nostoc sp. | reverse complement strand
GCTCCCTTTCCCCGTATCCAATTAATGGTTCCATCAGCAGTAATTGCTAGAATCTAAAGCTAGGGCCGCCCTCTGCTTGCCAGTCCTACCTATATTTATGATGATCTTGAACAAAGGCTAAATATCGATGATCGTCTGCCCTAATTGCAATCATCCCAACCCTGATGGCGCTGTCCAGTGTGAAGCTTGCTATACACCGTTACCTGCGACTACTAACTGTCCCAGTTGTGGGGCAACTGTGCAGGCAGATGCTGCATTCTGCGGTCAGTGTGGCTATAACCTTCACTCCGCAGGAGTTCCACACGTTCATAATTCGGCAGTTGTAACAGTTACTCCCGATGTTCCTGTGGAAGTACCGCCGTTAGTTCCACCCGATCCCCTATTAGAACTTTTACAACCAGATGCTTTGGGAATAGGTGGTTCTACTAACTCCCATCCCCCCGTCTCATCTTTACCAGCAACGGAGGTGGCAGCTCCCCCAGTCGCTCCGCCAGAGATACCTGTGGCAAAAAGCAGCCCTCCAGAAGCAGCGCCAACGATCGCAGCTCAACCGGTAGTCTCTGGACAAAGTATTCCTACTCCACCACCGTTAGAACCAGCGCCAGCCCTTGAAGCCGAAGTACAGGAGCCAGCCGCACCAGCACCAACTGCAACTGTTGCCAGAACACAATTGCAGCAGGTTACAGCGCGGTTAATCCACGTTCAAAGCGATCGCTTAATTGAATTACCGCAAAATCTCTCTGTGATTCATATCGGCAAGCCCAATGACCGGATTCCCCCAGATATAGATGTTTCAGGATTTTCCAATTCAGAAATTGTCTCGCGGATTCATGCAGATATTCGCGTTGAGGGAGATGCTCATTATATAGAGGATGTAGGAAGTTCCAATGGCACTTACATTAATAATTTGCCACTTTTACCAGGAAATCGTCATCGCTTGCGACCAGGCGATCGCATCAGCTTGGGAAAAGGAGACTTAATGACATTCCTTTTTCAACTTGCTTAACTGATTCTCTATCAATTGTGACATCAGTCTAGGCATTTTCTGGCTATCCTCCGGCATTCCTTTGGAGGAGAAACAAATGAACCGCATCAAACAAGCGACGGATAACTATGTTGTTCTTGATAGCCCCATAGCCGTCGCTTTGATGTGCGAATTGTTGCATTGATCAGCAACTCCATTACCTTAATAATTACACTAGGATGGATGAAAATACACTACCAATTTTAGATTTTGGATTGAAGGGAAAATCTAAAATCTAAAATCCAAAATTGAATGACCTATGAAAGAACCAAGCAAAAATTTTGACCCCTTGCTTACCAGAGAAGCCCCGCCAGTTGTTGAACGCATGGGGCTAACCTGGCTAATTGCAGCAGCGATCGCAACTGCTTTACTATGGCAAGTACCAGGAGGGGATTATATCTTATACCCATTTACGATCCTGGCAACTTGGTTTCATGAAATGGGTCACGGCTTAATGGCACTCCTATTAGGGGGACAGTTTCAAAAATTACAGATTTTTAGCAATGGTTCCGGTGTCGCAACCTATGGCATCCAGTCGGCATTGGGGCCAATTGGCCCGGCAATTGTCGCAGCCGCAGGCCCAATGGGGCCGCCTCTTGGCGGTGCAGGTTTGATTCTAGCTTCCCGCAGTTTTAGATCAGCAACCCTCTGTTTAAAAATATTAGGAAGTTTTTTGCTATTTTCCACATTAATTTGGGTACGTTCCTGGTTTGGATTGGTGGCAATTCCCTTGCTGGGTTTCATAATCTTGGGTATCGCCCTGAGAGCCCCTCGCTGGGCACAGGGGTTTGCGATTCAATTTCTGGGTGTACAAGCTTGTGTGAGTACTTACCATCAACTTGATTATTTATTTAGTAGTTCTGCTGGCCCCCTTGAACTTTCTGATACAGCGCAAATGCAGCGATATTTGCTTTTACCTTACTGGTTTTGGGGCGGGTTAATGGCGATCGCATCTCTAGTGATTTTAGTCCAAAGTCTCCGCGTTGCTTATCGTTCGGAGTAAAAGTTCTAATGGGCTGCTGCATTAGTTGCCTTAACTTTTTTGCAGAATAACAGAGCCAGCCCAGTGAGCAAGAGTGCAAAGCCAATCACGTAGAAGCAATCGTTGTATGCCATGATGTAAGCTTCACGTCGCACAATATTAGCGATTTGCTCAACTGCCTGATTATATATAACTTTTGTAGGGTGGGCATCCTGCCCGCCCAGTATATGCAATTTCAAGTTGAACAGCTGATTAGCGATCGCCAACTATTACCTAAGCTGACACTTGAGCGCGAATTTCATTTGGACAAGAACGACCCTGTTCAACATCAGCAATATTAGCAAAAGTTGTTTCTGCAATATTGTGGAGAGCTTCTGCTGTAAAAAAGGCTTGATGTCCTGTAATGAGTACATTGGGGAACGTCGTCAGACGCTGGAAAATATCATCTTGAATAATTGCACCAGATAAATCCTCAAAGAACAATTCCGATTCTTGTTCGTAGACATCTACACCTAGATAGCCAATCTTGCCAGACTTCAATCCCTCAATCACTGCTTGGGTATCAATCAGCGCTCCTCGGCTAGTATTAATTAGCATCACGCCTGCCTTAATCTGTTCTATAGCCTCAGCGTTAATCAAGTGATGCGTTTCGGTAGTCAGGGGGCAATGTAGGGAGATAATATCCGAGTTAGCAAATAGCTCAGGTAGCTCTACATACTTTCCACCTAGCGCCTCCAATTCGGGATTGCGATAAACGTCATAGGCGAGTATGTGACAGCCAAACCCCTTCATAATCTTTCCTAAAATCAGACCGATTTTGCCGGTGCCGACAATCCCCACTGTGCGCTCATGCAAATTAAATCCCAACAGTCCATCTAGAGAAAAATTGCCTTCTCGGACACGGTTATAAGCTCGATGAATTTTCCGATTCAAGCTTAAAATCAATCCCACAGCATGTTCTGCTACCCCATAGGGTGAATAGGCGGGAACGCGCACAACGGTAATTCCTAATTCTGCTGCGGCTTGTAAGTCTACATTGTTAAACCCTGCACAGCGCAGCACAACCAGCCGAGTTCCCCGTGAAGCGAGAAGTTCTAAAGTTGGCGCGTCAACCTGGTCATGCACAAATACGCAAACCGCCGGAAATCCGGCGGCGAGGATAGCTGTATCCCGATTTAAACGAGGTTCAAAAAAGACTAATTCGTGTTGGGTAAGAGAATTTGCAGTTGATAAAAACTTCCGATCGTAGACTTTTGTACTGAAGACTGCTACTTTCATGCAAAACCTCAAGCTGTATGCTGCACAATATTCGACTACATAATACCTTGGCAGTTAGAGAAGCAATGTCTACAATGGGCTATTCGGCATCACAGCTTTGAATAAAAAAGAATTCAGAATTGCTTCAAGGTAGATGACTGACTTTTGGCTGCTCGAAGTAGCCATACATCACCCGAGAAACTTGACGAATAAAATCCCTAGCTCTAATGTCATTATTCGGTCTACGCACAAAAATTCCTGCTAAATAACGCTTACCTGATGGCGTTTCAATAATACCCGCATCGCCTAATACAAACCGCAGAGTACCTGTTTTATGAGCAATATTTGCACCATAACCTAAGCCAGATGGAAGCAAACTTTTATTGTGACAACGAATCATAATACCTAAAACTTGGGATTGACCTGTATCAGAAATCAACTGATTATTTGTAACCAAAGCTGACAGTCGTACCAAGTCTTTTGCACTAGTTTTATTAGTTCCTTTAAAGTCTCCTAACATATTGTGAATCACAGTACTTTGCAATCCCCAACGGCGAAACTTTTGATTTAGTTTAGCTGCACCGCCTAAACGGTCGATAATCATATTTGTAGCAGTGTTATCGCTAATAGTCATCATCTTAGTTGCAGTTTGCAAGAGACTAAGCTTAGTTCCTACTCGTTGATACTGCATATCTCCAGAACCGCCAGTGACATGCTTCCGTCGCATCACCAAAGTTTCGCCTAGTTTGATTCTCCCTGCATCTACTTCCTGAAATAAGGCAATCAAAATCGGATACTTAATTGTGCTAGCAGCAGAAAAAGCTTTATCACCATTAACACTAAAATAATCCCCTGTTTGTAAATCCATAAAAAAGATTCCGGGAGTAAGGAATCTATAGCGAGCCATTAATGCTTTAATAGGAGTTTTTAGTTCTGATATCTCGCGTCCTAGAGGAACTATACCAGTAAATTTAGAAGTATTTATTGGGTTGACAGGATCGGTTAAAGGAACCGGAGGAATAAATTTAAGTTTTGGTAGTTGTAAATTAGATTGATTCGCACTCCAGTGATTTATGTTGCCAACCTGATTAGTATTGGGATTTGCTTTTACTGGGGACGATAGTAAAAGAATACTTGTAAGACTCAGTAAGAGCGAACGTATTTTCATGCAGTGCTGTGAGGATCGTGTTGGATTTATTTACAGAGATTTTCCGAAGAAGTTAATCAAATCCGGATTGATTGACATATTAATCACTAAAATCTCCCATGTCAAGAGATATTAATAAGACATTTTATGTAATATTGTAAATAAGAATTTTAATAAAAAAGTACAAGGTAGAATGTAGAAAATATGCTTATATTACATCGAATAATTATGTAATTATATAAATACTAAGAAATTATAATTGCGGCTTTAATTTTGCTAGCAATGATTTATACATAACAATCTGGATAAAAAAAGCACCCGCAGTGGAACCAATTAAAAAGTGGAAACTGAAGAATACAAAACGCCTAATAGTCATTGGCTATTGAGGATTTTCTAACTGTTCTAAAATTTCTACAGAAGACTTACCTGCATCAGGTTGGGTGTTTGTTTCAAGGGCCATCTTGGTTAACCTGATGAATAGATAATAGTAAATCGCCAAACAGATAGGACATATCTGGATGTCATTGACTCGCTGGATAATTGGAGCAACCACGATGGAGGGAAATATTTTGGGCTTGGGCGTTGGCGTTCCCGAAGCATTCCGTTACGTAGATAAAGCGATAATGTTATAGTAGTATAGGGAATATGGTAAAATTTCCCTTACTTCACGGCATTTGAATACTCAAATGTGTGAATGATATAGCTGGAGAGGTGTCCGAGCGGTTCATGGTGACGCACTCGAAATGCGTTTTGGGGAAACCCAACGGGGGTTCGAATCCCCCCCTCTCCGTTTTTCCTTATTCTGTAAGCATTTCAATTGTTTAAGCTTTAAGCTATCTGGTTTAATTGGTTTAATTGGTTTAAGTTATATAACTAAATTTGGGTCATAAGTATAGTTGATTGTTAGTTATCATTACCTATGCCTTCACTTATTCTTATGTTGTCTAAAGTTATTCAATAAGTGTTGAATAACTTTAGACAACAACTACAGAACACATAAAAAAAGGGGGTTATTATTCCCCCGCTTTAACGCTTCACAAATTTTAAAGGCTAGTTATTATATCATTCCCAATAGGTCTATCACTTCACTTAAATGATTTTTAGCCTTGTACAGGTTGATTAAATCTTACTGGTATCTATTGGGTACAGACACCCTTTTACCTTCAATAGAAGTACAATCTTATGCTTATGCTCCCTTAGTCTTTTGCCAATCTCCTAACGCAGCAATTACAAGGCTCGCTGCTGGATGGTTAAGGAATTGCTCATTGGTACTAATTTAAGTTTGTGTTGAAGTCTATTTTGATTCTTTAAATGTAAAAATATATCCAATAAAAACTCTGAAAAAAACAAAGTTAATCTTACTATGGTACTAACAATATTTATATTGAATGTACTATGAATTAATGCCAGCAGCAATAATATACAAAAAGATAAAAATGCTATAAATAATAATGAATATTTTGATTTTCTCGTCAAAAGAATTATGTAACGAGTTATAGCTAGTTTATTACTATACATTTTGTTTACTAGCATTTATACTTGAAACGTAGTATTATTGTATTACAACGATATACGTAACTAAAATCACTATTCGTGTGTGATTTTAATCAACATAACTACTTGATATTCGTGCTAGTAAGTCATCTTCTAGCCCAAGTATTTGCTGTATCTGCTGATAATTATCAGCTTCCATGATTCTTCTGTGAGTCGTATATTTTAAAATTTTTCTATTCTCCTCAGTATCGTGAAAGTTACCTTCTAAAAAGCTGATTCCAAAAGAACTGGACAAACAGATGTTGTTTGCCTTGATAGCTGGCAGGTATAATTATTTGCAAGTGAAACGAGATTATATTTCTATATTTACTTAGTAAAATATTTTCCAGCTACATTAAAATATACACTTACGACACAGATTTTTGGGATACACTAATGCCATTGTGTGAGGAGTGAACGATGGCAAATCGCAGCATGAGGAAAGTGTCCTCATTTATTTTTATCAGTGTCTGTTTATATCTAGGTATTAGTATAGGAGTCGTTATCCGGCTTGGGCAATCACAGCGATTAAATGCTGCTACTACACCTACTGAATCTGTATCATTACCATTAGCTATCCCTGTTACGCCATCAACAACAGAAGGACAAACCTTTCAAAAGACTATTACTATCAAAGCTGTTGGAGATATTATTCCCGGCACTAATTTCCCTAACTATAGATTACCTCGGTTTCGAGATCAATTATTACCAAAATCAGTGAGAACTCACTTGCAAGGATCTGATATCTTGTTTGGTAACTTTGAAAGTAGCTTAACTAATTATCCCTACACTGCCAAAGATATTAGTCGAGGACAAGTCTTTGCGTTTCGCTCCCCACCTGGATATGCTCAACTATTTGCTGAGGCTGGTTTTAATGTGTTTAATATGGCGAATAACCATGCAATGGATTTCGGTTCGGTAGGGTTCAAAGATACAAAGAAAAATCTTGAGGCTGTGGGCATTGCAACATTAGGTCATAAAAATCAAATTCTTTATCTGGAAGCTAACAATATCCCTGTGGCAATGATCGGGTTTTCTCCTTATGAAATGTATAATTCCATCCATAATTTAGGAGCAGCCCAAGCACTTGTAGCCAAAGCGAGAAATAAGGCCAACATTGTAATAGTATCGATGCACGCTGGAGCCGAAGGAACGGGGGCACTATATGTTAAGAATCAGACAGAGTTTTTTTATGGAGAAAATCGAGGTAATTCGATCAAGTTTGCTCGAAACATGATTGATGCAGGAGCAGATTTAGTATTAGGACATGGGCCTCATGTTCCGAGAGCAATGGAAATTTATAAGGGAAAAATCATCGTCTATTCTTTAGGTAACTTTCTGGGATATCGAACTTTATCTACAAATGCCCAGACAGGTGATTCTATGATTTTAGAAGTTAAACTTAACTCGGCGGGAAATTTGGTATCAAGTAAAATTATCCCCGTGCGGATGAATGGGCAGGGAATCCCCCAAATTGATCGGTATTTTCGGACTGTGAAACTTATGCGTTCTTTGAATAATCAAGCTTTTCCCAAAAATCCGGTGAAGATTAATAAAAAGGGGGAGGTTGTTGTACATAAAAGTAAATCTGACAATTCAGTTAATGTGGAAAAGTCCACTAAAAACTTAACCTCTTCCCTACCTTTAAGGGCAAAAATTCAAAGTATCTATCCTCAAAGGAGAGATTTAGAGAGAGGTTTTTCAAATAATGGGAAAAGTCAAAAGAGTAAATAAGGAATTTAGCTAAAGATAAAATAACATGCAAAAAGATGTTTTTGTATTAGCAAGAAGCGTTCAATTTAGATTGCGAATTTTGGATTTTAGATTGAATAAAAAATTTAAAATTGACTAATTATTGTCATCTTGTAGCTTTTCCTGAGATTTCTGATCATTCTGGGGTTGAGTATCAGTCGGTGAATTTTGCTTGTCCAGTGTCGGTACTACTACAGCAGAAGGATCTGACTGTTTGGATTCTGACTGTTTGGATTCTGTTGGTGGCGCTGTTGGTATAACAACAGGATTTGACGGAATTATCGGTTGAGGAGAAGGAGAATGGGAGCAACGCGATTTGGTGAGGTAGGATCAAAAACCAGCGATCGCTAACAAC
>NZ_CAXTNE010000327.1:0-8078 GCF_964245445.1 uncultured Nostoc sp. | reverse complement strand
CCCCTGCCCCCTGCCCAAACGAAGTAAGGCATCTCACAAAATCGCATCGCTCCCATTTTAAAATCACTTCTTCAGGAGGAACTAGCACAGCAACAATTGTCTACGATCCTGTGAGTGGGCAGTTGTTCTACAACCAAAATGGCAGCGCCGCAGGTTTTGGTAGCGGTGGTCTATTTGCGACTCTAACTGGTGCGCCAACTCTTACGGCATTAAATTTTGTGGTGCAAGCGTAGTTTGTCCAAGACACCCTTTTTCAAACAGGACTTACGCAACTTGCCTAAGTCCTGACAATGCAAGCGTAAGTCCTACATCCATTTTCCGCCCCGAAATTCTTATATTTAGCTATTTTTCGTTTGTCTACTAACTCCTAGTACTGTTCCACTCCTGCGCCGCATCTTCTACAGCTTTATCTACAGTCTTCTGCCCTAACATTGCTGCTTGCAAGTTTTCATAAACTGCCTTTTGCAGTTTATTGAAATCCTTCAAAGTAGGGGTTAATATTTCTGCCTTTGGCAGTTCTTGAGCGCTCATAACTCGCGCTTTTTCTATTGTTGAAGCATTAGCTGGAACATCTTTAAAGTAACTATCAGATAATGCTTTGATTGTAGAAGGTAGAACATTTGCAGCTTTAGCAAAGGCTAACTGATTTTTGTCATTGGTGACAAATAAAGCAAACTTAACCGAGGCGTCTGGTTGTTTGCTATCACGGGGAATAACTATGTTCATCACGGCGACATTTTTCTTACCTGTGTCACCAGTGAGTTGAGGTGCTATTCCCGTAGCTTGAGCAATTTTCGGGGCATTATTAGCGATCGTTTTCAGAAACTCTGGCCCAGAAGCTAGAAACGCAGTCTCTCCAGATTGGTATAGATCGATCGCGTGGCGATGTCCTTGCGTCAAAGCTTCTTTAGGAAGTAAGCCTTTTTTATACAAGTCTACCCAATACTGAAACGCTGTCTTACCTGGTGCTGAATTAAACGCCGCTTTTCCCTGTGCATCTATTAGAGTGACTCCCATTTGCACAAAAGATTCCAGCACTTCACCAGAATCTTGCGGTACAAAAGTCACAAAAAAGGCATATTTGCCAGTTTTATCTTTAATTTGTTGCGCTGCTTGTGCCAATTCTGCGTAGGTTGCAGGCGGTTTATTGATACCTGCCTGTTTTAATAAATCGGTGTTATAAATAGTTAGCCGTGTGGTGAGATACCAGGGAATCCCAAAACTCTTGCCATTAAGCGTAGAAGATTCCCAGATATTCGGTAGATAGGAGGAACGTACATCCTTTGGGACTTTCGCATCTAAATCTAACCAGGCATTTCGCCCAGCAAGTTGGGAAGCAAAACCCGGATTCAGGTTAACTACGTCAGGTGGCGTTTTTGCTGAGACAGCTGTTAAAATTTTGTTCTCCATCGCTGCCCAGGGTACATCAACCCAGTTAATCTTTATACCTGGATTTTGCAATTCAAAATTTGCAATTAGGTTTTTAAAGTAGTCGGTAAATTGAGGTTGGAGTTGCATCGTCCAAAACTCAATAGTTGCCGCTCCTGAAGTAGCCTGTTTTGTACCTGTACCAACATTACTTGTGCTGCAACTTACAATCCAACTGGTTAATAAGCCAAGTAGTGCCAAAGCAACAAGTTGTTTAAATTTTCGCAATTGAATCATTTTCCCAGTATTTTTACGCTTGCTCAGTGTGAAAAGCTTAGATCAGAATTGTCGAGATTATAGGCTAAATAAATTACCAGTAATAGAGGCGACTAGGGACTAGGGACTAGGGACTGGGGACTGGGGACTAAAGAAAAGTTTTCTTAATACCCAATCCTAATGCCCAATCACGGCAGTTGCTCCACTTGGGGAGACCCCAAGACCGCACTGCCTCCCCAATGCCCAATTCAATTTAGCAGTCCATCGGGCACAACTGTGGTAAAAAGCTTCAAAAGTCTGTTTGGCAAATCAAAAAAAGGGGTCGGCATTGAACTTGCTCCCGAAAGGGTGAATGTAGTTCAGCTACGTAAGCAGGGTCAAGGCTTAAAACTTGAAACCTTTATATCGGTATCAGTTCCAGATGGCGTAATTATCGATGGTCAAATCACCGACCCCGCAGCAATGGCGCAATTAATCCAGCAGGCGCTAACTGAGAGCAAAATCAAAACTTCTCGCGTTGCCACTGGTGTACCAGGGCGAGATTCCATCGTTCGGATCATACCAGTGCCAGCAGAGTTAGATGATAAAGAACTGCGAGAAATGGTTCTTAACCATGAAGCAGGTTTATATTTACCCTATCCTCGTGAAGAGGCTGATGTAGATTATCAGAAACTTGGGTATTTTGTAGATGAAGATGGCATCGAAAAAGTACACGTACTTCTAGTTGCTACCCGTAAGGAGATAACGGATACATATATTAGTACATTCGAGCAGGCAGGATTACAAATCGATGTTTTAGAAATTAACAGTTTTGCTCTGATTCGGACTATTCGTGAGCAATTGCGACAATTTGGGCCGCAAGAAGCAGCAGTACTAGTTGATATAGAGTTCGACAGTACAGAAATCGCCATCATCGTTAACGGAGTGCCGCAATTTTCGCGCACAGTCCCAATCGGGACTTATCAAATGCAAACTGCCTTAGCAAGGGCAATGAGCTTACCCACATCACGAGATATGGAACTGTTACACGGAATGGTAATTCCCCCAAGTTCTCTAGACGGCGGGAAAACTGGGGTTACTGAAATCAATCCTGGTATGGCAGCCATATTGAGAGTATTGGGAGAACTAACAGATGAACTGCGCCGTTCCATCGATTTTTACCTCAATCAAAGTGAAAATTTGGAAGTAGCGCAGATTATATTAGCTGGCCCAGGAGGTGGACTCCAACAGCTAGATGAATTCTTTACCCAACGATTAAGCTTGCCAACTACCCAAATAGATCCAATCGGGGCTTTGTCCTTGGAAGTTGACACTGATAAATATCCACAGGTGCAACGCTCTGGCTTGGCGATCGTACTTGGTCTAGGAATGCGGGAGGTGTAACAAAATGTACAGCCTAGATGTTAACTTTCTTAAAGATCGCCCAGCATACCAGAAAAAGCCTGAGAGATCGGGAGGAATATCCTTAAAGTTTCCTACAGGGGATTTGACACTACTGTATGTGGGAGTTGCAGTAGGTGTAGTCCTTCCAGCTTTATTGGGAATTGGTTGGTGGGTGTTGCAAGGGAAGATTGTTGAATTAGATGGTCAAATTGCACAACTAGACCAAGAAAGCAAGAGGTTAGATACAGAAATAGGAAATATTAATAAAATCAAAGACGAGACGAAGGCAGTTAAAGGGGAAACCCAAGCTTTAGTCACTGTATTTGACCAAATTCGACCTTGGTCAGCAATGCTGCAAGATTTGCGCGATCGCATTCCAGCAGCAGTGCAAATTAAGACCATCAGGCAAACCCCACCCATTCCAGCAGAGGCAGGGCAGCCACCAACCAATCCTGCTGGAGGATTACAAATTACCGGATTGGCTCGTTCTTTTAACGATGTCAATGATTTTTTATTGAGTCTACAACAGTCTCAATTCTTGAAGCCCACAGAAAGCAGAATTGTGACGGCAACGTTAGTAGATGCTCCTGCAACTCCAGGTGTAACAATTAAGCTGCCACAAGTAGTTGAATATACTATTCAATCAAGTATGAATGATGTTCCAGCTTCGGAATTAATCCGAGAGTTGGAAAAAAAAGGCACAGTGGGGTTAGTGACTCGAATTCGTACTATGCAACAAACAGGAGTCATTTCAAAATGACGCTGAGTGATGATTTAAATTTTGCCGAACAAGGTGGGGAATTCGAGCAGGCAACGCCAGCATCCCCCGTGCTATTTGGTATTGCCTTCACACCAAAAATTATTGGCATATTGGTGGGGGTAATTGGTTTAGCAGGAGCAGGTTATATATTTTTAAACCTGCTGATGCCAGCTTGGGAAAGCTATCAGCAGCAGCAAAGCAAAAGCTCTGAACTGCAAGGGCAAATTCAGCAAAAAAAAGCCAGTATTAAAGAAATTGGCAAAGTTAAAGACGAACTAGCACAGGCAAAACAGCAAAAAGTTCAGGTTTTAGACTTATTCGCTAATGAAAAAAGCTTAGATACATTGCTGTTGGATATGAACCGCTTAATTGAGTCTGGCAATACTCTAACTTCTGTTAATGGAGTGAGAGCCAAATTGAAAAAATTTGTGCCAGTTTCCCAAAAACCAGAACCAGTTACCGATGGAACTCTAGGACTACAGGTTGATGGTAAGCTGCAACGCAGCAATATCAATGCCGAAATTACAGGAACTTATGAGCAAACACAATCGATAATTCGTAACATTGAGCGTTTACAGCCTTTGTTAATAGTTAAAGATTATCAATCAACTTTGGCTCCAGTAGAGTCAAAATCCGAATTGGATAAAACACCCATGCAGGTAGGGCCAACAGCGATTAATACATCATTCCAGGTACAGGTATTGATACCACTTACTCCAGAAGAAATAGCAGCAGCAGCAGCTAAAACTGCTCCGAAAAAGTAGTTAGGAATGAGTAGTTAGAAGTTAGGAATTAAGAGTTAGGAGTTAAGAATTCCAAGTTATTATTCCTAACTCCAACCTCTCAGAAGTGTTTGTAAACAAGGTTTTATAAGGTGAGGAATGAACTGTGAAACAGCTTCACGGTAATAGTTTTATATTAGGTACTGCCGCTTTTGTATTTTTGGCAGCTCAACCAGTTTGGGCACAAATTAGTCAAATTACTAATGTACAGTTAAATCCAGTTAATGGTGGAATTAGCGTTGCTTTGAAAACTTCTTCCGGGTCGCGCGCCCAAGTTTTCACTACAAAAAGAGGCAAGGCTTTAGTCGCAGATATTATTAATACTCAATTACGATTACCACAAGGTAAGAGTTTTCGTCAAGATAGCCCAGCACCAGGAATTGCATCTGTTGAAGTTAATCAGCTTGATAGCAATAGCATTCGGGTGACGGTAACAGGTAGCAACAATACGCCTAGTAGTCAACCTATGGTGCGATCGCAAAATGGAATTACACTCAGCTTTAGCCCATCGGCAGGCACTATAGCATCAGCACCAACGCCAACAGCGCAAACTTTCACAGCACCGCCTGTTACGACTCCAGCCCAACCTGGTCAAAAGCCAGGGGTTCTCGTTCCTAACCCGGAAGTCACTATTGACGGACAACTAGCACAAGCTGCTGGGCCAGGTCAACCTGTGAGTCAGGCTCCACCTTTCTTACCCAGAGCCGTCGCCCCACCAGTAGGAGATATCGCCATTTCTAATACTGATGCTTCTCCTAGCACTATTGACTTAGGAACTCAGGAACGTGTACCCCGTCTAGTGCTGCGAGATGCGCCGGTGCGTGAGGTTTTGTCACTGCTTGCCCGTGCTGCTAATTTGAACTTGGCTTATATCGGAGGCGAACAAGGTGCTGGTGCTGCTGCTAATGCACAAGCAACCTCTCAAACAATCTCGTTAGATATAGAAAATGAGCCAGTGCAAGATGTGTTTAACTACGTCTTGCGTCTGAGTGGTTTGGAAGCTAACCGCAGTAATCGCACGGTTTTTGTTGGGCCTAAATTACCTAATTCCACCCGTGACATGGTTATGCGTAGCCTGCGACTCAATCAGGTGTCAGTGGGAGTTGCCCTGAACTTTTTGGTAGGCTTGGGAGCAGAAAGTGCCGTCAGCCGCGAACGACAAGTTACCAGCGTTAATGCTGTGCCTGTTGGGGCTGGAGCTGCACCTATCACCCAAACTCAGACGACTACAGAAACCAGAGTTGAAACTCAACGTGTTACTTTTACAGACTCTAACCCATTACTGAGAGGTTTACAGGCATTAGGGGATGAGCGCACAAACGCTCTAACCTTAATTGGCCCTCCCCGGCTAGTTGAGATGGCGATGGCTCAACTAACTCAGCTTGATATCCGCCGTCGTCAAGTAGTAGTCAATGTCAAGATTATTGATGTTAACCTCTTGAATACGCAAGACTATAACACTAGCTTTTCTTTTGGGGTTGGTAACAACTACTTTACAAATGATGGTGGTGCAGCATCTCTAAATTTTGGTGGTTCCAGACCAGCTACGAGAGCCGAAGCATCAACCAGTGTGACTAGTACACCTACAACTATTAATCCACTTCAAAGCTCAAATATTTTTCTAAACCCAACTACAGGAACAGCTAGCGCTGGCACAAACTCTAATCCATTACAACCAGGTATTACAGCATTTACACCAGGAACAAGTACAACTGCAATTGTGCCAACTGCGATTGATCCTATTACTGGTACACCAACTCAGTTTCAGCAGCAAACCACGACAACCCCTTCAACAACCACATTCACCTTGCCCACCATATTCCAGTTCCCTAAACGTCTTCTTGCTAGCTTGCAGGCTCAAGTGCAAAATGGCAACGCCAAGATTTTGACAGACCCGACCTTAATTGTGCAAGAAGGTCAAACGGCTAATGTCAACCTGACTCAGGAAGTAGTAGGCAATATTACAAGAGAAATAGTTCGTGATGCAAATCTTGCTACAGAAACGATTTCAGCAGAAAAAGACCGAGTGGGTTTAACCCTAGCTGTCAAAGTTGAACGAATTGACGACAATGGTTTTGTCTCTCTATCGGTAGCTCCCGTTGTCAAAGCACCACAAGCTCCAGCTACTATCAACGTTGGAGGAGGCGGTAGCCAACAAATATTCTTGGTATCTGAGCGTTCTCTTAATTCTGGCTCGATTCGCTTAAGAGATGGACAGACACTGATTCTCTCAGGCATCATTCAAGACGCAGACCGGACAACTGTTTCCAAAATTCCCATCTTGGGTGATCTTCCACTAATTGGTTCGCTATTTAGAAGTACAAACAGACAGAACCAGCGCAATGAGGTGATTGTATTACTCACACCTCAAATCATGGATGACACAGAGAATTCCTCCTACGGCTATAACTATACTCCCAGCCCAGAAGTGCGGCAAATCCTTGAGCGTCGAGGGTTGAAAGTTCCGGCGAGGTAATAAAGATAATGAGCAGGTGAGTTACCTCTGGCAAAAACTCAGATCCCCGATTTCTTAAAGAAGTCGGGGATATTCTTGTTTACGAGTAAGATTAAAATTAAATGTAATTCTACAATAAAAATACCCAATCACAATAGAAGTAACAATAGTGGGTAAATACTAATGAGTTCAGAACAAGAGTTATTAACAAAGTGGCGTTCTCTTCCACAAGACAAACAAGAGGAAGTTTTAGATTTTGTTGAATTTCTTGGTTTGAAAAACTCTGCAAATAAAATCCCATTGGGAGAACGTTTGCAGCAACTTCGCACTAGAATTGTTGCTTCCGGTAAACATTTATTAGATGAAGATGAAATTGAAAAAGAACTCGCTAGTCGGAGAGGTGGGCTACAGGTTAAAGAAGAATGAAAATAACTTATATTGATTCAGGGGTGTTACTCAGCGCAACAGACGGTGTTGGTAGAATTGCTGAGAAAGCCCTTGAAATATTAGGAGATTCTCAACGGGAATTTGCTTGTAGTGAGTTTGTCAAATTGGAAGTAAGTCCCAAAGCAGTTTTTAACAAGCAAATTGAAGAAGCTCAATTCTATGAAGAATTTTTTAGCGATGTTACCTACTGGGTCAGTGATTTAACTCATATTGTTCAAGAGGCTTACCAAATTGCTTCTCAGTATGGTTTAGCAGCTATGGACGCGCTTCATGTAGCTGCGGCGTTGTCAGTTGGTGCAGAGGAATTAGTCACAACCGAGAAAAGAACAAAGCCCATGCATCGAGTAACTAGTATTAATGTATTTTCTATTTTTGATTGAATTACTATGATAAATGTGATAAATAATCTAGATGTAATATGAATACGACGATTTATCGCGTCTTTGTGATTTATAATTTTCATTAAAAAACTTTAACTGAAAGTTTGTAGCCAGTCAGCTAACAAAAAGGGAAATACTCTTATGACAGCACTTACATTCAACCTCAATATCGATTATACCAAGTTGCGATAGATAGTATTATTTAGTGGAAGTAAAATCAGTGTGCA
>NZ_CAXTNE010000326.1:0-8217 GCF_964245445.1 uncultured Nostoc sp. | reverse complement strand
GGGGAGTGGGGAGTGGGAAGTGGGGAGGGGGAATTAGTTATGTTGCCTATTCTCCATTCCCTATTCCCTACTCCCTTCTTCTGATACCATTCCAGGTATGCTTTTGGCGATTCAAAAAACCCTTGATAGTCGGGGTGGAGTAATCCGATGTTGGGGGTTTCAATTAGCGGGGGAATGTCGCCGACTTTTAAATCTAAGTATTTTTCTGCCAGTGTCCAGAATAATGAGGCTACGTTTTCTGGGCCGCCAGCATTCCAGTAACTATAGATAATTAACCAGTTACGTAAGTCTTGGACTTTTTGCACTGGGACGTATTTCAGTAGTTTGGGGCCAATCTTTAAGAAGCTGATGTAACCAGCGAGTTTGTCTTCTTCTCGTCCGTTGCTAAATTTGTCAAGGATGAATTTAACTGGTTTGGGCATTCCTTTGGGTTTGTCGCCAATGGCAAAGTCACCCAGCTTGGTTAAACTCATCAATTCCAAGGCTGACTCAAAGACTAGGCGAATGGGAATTTGGGCAATGCGATCGCGCAGCCACACAACCTGGTCATAATCAAATAGTAGGCTACCGAAAAACACATCAGCGCCATCAAGTGCTGTTTCTACCTCGCTACGAATGCTTGTAAGATCGCGATCGCTAAATACCCGAATATCCAACTCAGGACAGCGAGAGTTAGCCAAAAAAGCTGCTTTTCTATACAAATCAGCGTTAAACGATTCAAACCCAGCAACCAAGACGATGCGTTTCATGCCTGTAAGCTACGAAATATTTCTTTACTTTGATCTTAAACGTGCTTTCAGGCTGATTGTTAAATATCTACCAACAGATTTTGGTCATTTAGCCGTACTAGTACAGAATGGCGGAAATAAATATCCCATTTTTTCAGGCTGAAAAGCCTGTGTTATTGGTTTTCTTGCTTTTACCCCTCTGCTTTTATCGTTTTCTGCTTCTCTGCCCTTGTGCCCCTCTGCCTTCTTACACTAGGTACATTTGTCATAGCTTTCTACTTTTACGAAGCGCTATTATTTTAAGGATGGGGGTAATTGCTGCATTTCAATTTATTGCAACACTCACTGGATTATTCTCGATTTTGATAAATTATGATGGTTATGTTTTTTCTTCCAAAAAATCTTGCAATAAGCGGGTTTTCCCACATAAAATCTGCTTACAAAGTTCGCAGAAAAACTTATTTTATTTACTAGCGTAGTAACGCTTAAAATAATGCGAACATTGCTAACAAGTACTTCAACAAATTTATTAACAAAACTTTGTCTCTATAATTGGAAGAGTTTTGAACTAGTGTAAAAATAAGTAAGTTGAGGATGAAATTATGAAATTCGGAATTGATAGCGGGCACAATTGTCCACCAGACACAGGAGCCAGAGGACTCAAAGTTGAGGATAATTTAACTCTAGATGTAGGTAATAGAGTTATAGCCAAGTTAAGAGCTTTAGGAAATGAAGTCGTAGTATGTAAACCAAGTAGTGCTAGTACAGTCCGGGAATCACTTTCAAAAAGATGTTCTACAGCTAATTCGAGTAAAGTAGATATCTACGTCTCGATTCATTTTAACTCCTTTAACGGGCAAGCTAATGGCACAGAAGTGTTTGCAACTAGCGAGACAGGTAGAAAAATTGCTAAACCTGTATTAGATGAAATCGTAAAATTAGGATTTTTTAATCGCGGCGTTAAGAGTGGTTCCCACTTGTATGTTCTGAAAAATACGGATATGCCTGCGATTCTTGTAGAAGGTTGCTTTGTCGATTCGCAAAAAGATATGAATCTTTTTAATCCGGAAGCAATGGCTAATGCGATTGTTAAAGGCTTAACTGGTAAAGCGCCAAGTGTTCCTGTTAACCCTGTACAAGATGAAGAAGATAATGTAGATACCACTATTCTTAGACTGCAAAAGGCTTTAAATCGACTCAAAATAACTGATAAAAATGGTAAGGCGTTAGTGGAAGATGGCTTCACCGGAGCTAACACCAAATCTGCTGTAGAAAAATTTCAGACTATTGTCGGAGTTCAGCCGACTGGAATTGCTGACTCAGCTACATGGAATGCCATAAATCTAATTTTGGCAAAACGAGTCCTCAGACCAAACCATGCTGGTAATGCAGTTATCAGATACTTGCAATATCGTCTAGGTGTTGATAATGATGGCGTCTACGGGCCGCAAACAGAGGTTGCAATTAAGAACTTTCAAAGGCAAAATGGTTTAGATGTCGATGGGATTGTCGGGCCTGCTAGCTGGCAGAAATTAATTGGTTAGATTCAGGGGTAGGCATTGTTCGTAGTTGGCGATTTAGCGCTAAAGCGCCAACTATGAATTTATACGATTGGCTATTACCGAAAAAATGATTCTATAGCTACGCACTTCCAGGACGGCTTTCATTAATAAGAGAAATAACTAGGGCGCTTCAGCTGATGTCCAATTTGGATTTTCTGCCAAATCTACAGGGCAGAAAATTGAGGATAATAATTCCTCATAAACTTGGAGTAGTAAAATATGTTAAAAGATATTATTGCAGTGGAACCAAGAGAAAATTATCAACTATATATCTGTTTTGAAGACGAGGTGGAAGGAATAGTTGATATCAGTAAGCTGATTAAATTTACAGGTGTTTTTGCACTTTTGCAAGATCAAAAATACTTTGCTCAGGTTGAATTAAACCACGAATTAGGCACAATCCAATGGCAATCAGGAGCCGATCTCGATCCAGATGTTCTCTATGCAGTAATTAGCAATCAGCCTATTCCTAACTATAAGTTAAGTCGTAGTGCGTGACAGCAAAAAATCTTTAATTAGCGATGCCTACGGCGGCAAGCTACGCACCCCATTACACCCCAACTTTTACAAGTACGTAGCCGTAAGGCTTGTCGTCAGAACATCGCACTCTTGTATATGAACGATTAATGATATTACTAATTTGTAGAACTGCTAAAAGATAGTGCAGATGCTTCCAATAGATGCGGATGGTGGCGTTTCCAAAAACTCAAAATCTCTTCGCCAACCTGTTGAGGATAGAAGTAGTGAAAAAAATGATATCCTTCTAGGCATTCCCAGAGTTTATCTTCTGGCTTCAACCAATTCAACCAGTCATGCAATACAGTTGAGTTGACTACCGGATCACTCTTGCTACCACATACCATCATTGGCATAGAAACTCCACCCTTGGGTAAATAAACCAACTTAAATAAAGAGTGTGACGAGGGAGATTGTTCTAAATCTTTATCTAAGGCAGTTACTAACTTTTTAGTGGTGTGAGGTGGTTGATTTCCAAAAAGACTGCGAACGCTGCTTGCTAAAACTAGCTCACGGCTGATGCTAAAAAGTTGTCTTTGAAAGTAATAGTGAGCTTGCCAATCGTTTGCAGGTTGAGCTGCTACAGCTAGCAAGGTGAGCGATCGCACTTTTTGCGGAAATCGCCGCGCAAAGCTTAAGGCGATCGCACCACTCATACCATGACCTGCCAAATCCACGGGGCGATCGCGCCATTCTAAAAACTCATATAGCAACTCCACAGCTTGATCTATGCAACTGGCTTCATCTTTGGTTTGCTGGTATTCCCACTGGGCGATTCTCATATACCCAGATAAGTATTCAAGTAATGGTTTATCAAAACGCTTCAAAATCGGACTGGCATTTAACCACAAAACATCAAATGAATCAGACATAAATACCTATAGCTTCTAAATTATCAATTTCAATTAAGGCGCACAGCTAGCGGTGCGCCCCTAATCTCTACAAACCAAATTCTGTTTTCAACTGAGCAACCCAAGTTTTAATTCGCTCGTCTGTTAGATCAGATTGACTACCTTCATCAAGTGCCAGCCCTACAAACTTGCCATTTTTCAAAGCTCTAGAATTCTCAAAGTCATAACCCTCTGTTGGCCAGTAGCCAACAGTTTTACCGCCTCGCTGGGAAATTTTTTCTTCCAGAATTCCGATTGCATCCTGGAAGTTATCGGCATAGCCATATTGGTCTCCATCGCCAAAATAGGCAACCAGCTTACCACTAAAATCTATTTCATCCAGATCGGAGAAAAAACCTTCCCAATCGCTCTGAAGTTGACCAATATCCCAAGTGGGAGAGCCAATAATTAGTAAGTCATACTCATCAAAAGTCGTAGTATCCGCTTCATAAATGGGATGTAATGTTACAACATCACCACCAAACTCATCCCGAATTTTTTCAGCATCAGATTCAGTGTTGCCAGTTTGAGTACCGTAAAACAGACCGATTTTTTTCGACATACTTTCACCTGAGATATAGTTTTGCGATCGCCAGGATACCTATTTGCCTTATTGAAATATATTGTCCGCTTAATGAATATCTATCTCAATAAGCCTGAAGATATCCTACCAGAGTTATTGAGATTTTTTATCATTTAGCTTAAGTTAAATTTTGTAAAGTATTTCAGGAAATAAACGGAAAAGGTGAGCGGCGCTTCATTCCATCCCTACTTTTTGTAAGTGGCTTACGATATGCTCACACAATATTCCGAATTATTACTGGTTTCAAAACATACATGGGCAGAAGAAGCTAGACAAAGTAAATTTTTTGTGCATTTATGAAATTCATCCAAACACTAAAAGTAGCTGTAATTCCTGTTTTGACTGTGTTGAGCTTATTGTCTGCATCAAATAAAGCACTAGCTGACTATTTAACTAGTCAGGGGTCAGGAGGTAATTACCGTTATGAATTATGGTCTACCGATGATAATAGTAATTATTATTTGAAAGTTTGGTCATCTGAAGCAAGTCCAAACAGTGACGCATACTCCACAAGTAGAGCATTCACCTCTACTGGGGAAGCTTTAATTTATTTTGATTGCAACTACGCTGGTAAGAATTTACCTGAATGTCCGAATGTTCAATAATAATTTTGAACCCTTCTCAAAGCATCCTGGGAGAGTTAGCCATAAGAATTATATTTAATTTGTGAAAATTCACGTTGTCCAGATTCCCGACTTCTTAAATAAGTTGGGAATTTAACTTTTCACGAATAATTTAGGATTATTATATTTGTTCTTTGGTAATATTTAAAATTGAATAATTTATATTTATAAATTACCTCTATTTTTAGTCAATTTTTAATATTTTGAGTAAACTACAGAGACAAATGTGAAAGCCTACTTTCCTTCCGATAATTGGGCTGATCAAGGTAATTCGTAGTTCGTAATTAAAAAGTTAAATTACGAATTACGAATTACAAATTAGGCTTCGGCGGGTTGATATTCTTGTTGTCTTTCCACAAAAGTCTGTACACGGGTGCGGTAGTTTCTCACAGTCTCATCTACCCATTCGCGATCGTTGCTATTTGCATACAAATGCACCAGTGGTTCGCTGGCATCAGGTAAAACTAACAGCCAACTGTCATCGTAGGGTTGACAAATTTTCACTCCATCGATAAGTTCTAGGTTTTGGGCTGGATGAGTTTCCACCAAGTAACGCATCAAAGCACCTTTGGCAGTCCACGGGCAGCGTATTGTATAAGTTTTGTGAATTACACGGGGCAATTCTGACCGCGCAGCAGCAAGCGATCGCTCCTGTATAGTCAACATCTCAATTATCTTCGCAATGCAGAACATGGCATCAAATCCCGGATGCAGTTGCGGGAAAATAAAACCAGTATCTCCACTACCTCCTAATACCACATTCGGGTTTTTCTGACAAGCCTCCATTAAAGCTGTAGGGTTGGCTTTAGTGCGAATCACTCTACCATCATGGCGACGGGCGACTTGTTCAATAGCACTAGAAGCATGAACTGGCACTACTACCGTTCCTCTGGGGTTAGCCGTCAGAATCATGTCTACCATCAGTGCTGTTAAAATTTCCCCACGAATTGGGTAGCCTGATTCATCAACTAAAATTAGCTGTTCTCCATTAGCCGTGACTTGCACACCAAAGTTAGCTTTCAATGCTTCCACTACATGACCTAACTGAGTCAGCAGTCCTTCGCGGTCAGTGATTGACATCGCTGTTTTAGTGACACTGGCATTCAGCACCACTGCATCAGCACCAAATTTATCCAACATTTGGGGTAAAACTGCCCCCGATACTGCATAAACATAGTCAATCACCACTTTAGCTCTGCTGTTGCGGAGTGTATGAACATGCAACAGTTTTTCAAAAGCAGTGCAGTAGCGATCCATGACTTGGCTAGGATAAGATACATCACCAATTTCATGAATTAGCGCCCGCCGCATATCTTCCTTAAAGTAAGCCCCTTCAATTTTCTTTTCCAGGGCTTTGGAGATATTAATGCCTTTGGTATCCATGAATTCAATCAGAATGTAGTCAGGGCGATCGGGGTGTACCCGCACATGGATACCACCAGCTACCGACATTGTGGGTATAACCGTGCGAGCGATGGGGATAGCTGTGGCATCGAGGTTTTGAATATCTACACCTACTGACATTAAACCAGCAATGAGCGATCGCGTCACCATCCGAGAGATATTACGCTGGTCACGGGAAACCGTTACCTTAGAACCAGGTTTTAATGTAGAACCGTAAGCAGATCCCAATTTCACGGCGAATTCTGGGGTGATGTCGATATTAGCTAATCCTTGCACACCACGTTGCCCGAATAAATTCCGTTGGGCAGTATTCCCCCAAATCAAGTTAATGTTTAAAACTGCCCCTGACTCAATCTTTTTACTGGGCCAAACGCGCACACCGGGGCTAATTTGGGCTTCTTCTCCCACCGTGGAAAGCGAACCCACAACCGCAGCTTCTAATACTTGGGCGCGGCGGTCTACACGAGCGCCACGGGAAATCACGCAGGCAGAAAGAGCTGCTTCTTCGCCAATAAATGCCCCATTCCACACTATGGGACGTTTGAGATTCGCATCAGCGCCAATAGTGACATTATCTCCAATTACGGTTCCTGCCTCAATCTGGACTCTTGCACCAATGCGGCAATTATCACCAATTACTGCTGGGGCTTCAATCACAGCCGTTTGGTCAATGTAAGTATTTTGCCCTACCCATAACTCATGAGAAACTTGTTTGTATGCATAATCTAATTGCACTTTCCCATCTAAAGCGTCATATTGAGCTTCCCGATAAGCATCTAAGTGACCAACATCGCACCAGTAACCTTGAGCGATGTAACCATACATTGGTTCATCTTTTGCTAATAGCAAGGGAAATAAGTCTTTAGAAAAGTCTGATTCAATGTTTGCTGGCAGATATTCCAAAACTTCTGGTTCGAGAATGTAAGTACCAGTGTTGACGGTATCAGAAAAAATTTCACTACTAGAGGGTTTTTCTAAAAATCGCCGAATTCGTCTTTCTTCATCGGTAATCACCACGCCAAATTCAATTGGGTTGGGAACCCTGGTCAAAATCAAAGTAGCTTTCGACTTATTTTGTTTGTGAAATGCGATCGCAGCCGTGAGGTCAAAATCTGTTATGCTATCGCCGCTAATGACTAAAAAAGTTTCATCAAGAAGTTCGGCAATGTTTTTCACACAGCCTGCTGTACCCAGAGGTTGATCTTCTTCGACGGCATAAGTCATCTGGACACCAAAATCACTGCCATCTTGAAAATAGTCTCGCAAGACATCAGGTAAATAATGCAATGTCGCAATAACTTCTGTAATTTGATGTCGTTTGAGGAGATTGATAATATGTTCGGCTATTGGTCGATTAAGGATCGGCACCATCGGTTTAGGCAGATCGCAAGTTAACGGGCGAAGCCGCGTTCCCGAACCCCCCGCCATCAGTACTGCACGCATAAATCCTCCTTAACTAATTACAGCCTTCGCTGCTTGAAAACGTGTCAGATATATTTTCTTCTTCTTTCTCTAGTCTGCTATGGATATTGATATTTGAGGAACTTCCACAAGATGCATTACCGCAAGGCGGAAGTCAAAAGTCATGCATTCAAAAGTCAAAAGTTTTGTACAAGGCTTTTGTAATATCTTGCACCTGCCTATCCCGCCTGAGAATAAATTCTCAGGCAAATAGTGCAAATCCACTAAGCGTGGACTACAATTTTTACTCAGTCTTCTTTAGAAGACTTTAGCTATAAACCTCAGAATGAATTCTGAGACGGTCGTCGGGACTGATGCAAGTTCTGAGTTTTGCAAGTTTTCAAATGGTAGCTTGATTTTTGCCGCACTGTACTAGATTGGGCATGGGGCGCAGAGGAGAAAGAGCTAATTATTTTAATCTCCCCCTGCCCCCTGCCCAATCTAGTACAG
>NZ_CAXTNE010000325.1:0-8247 GCF_964245445.1 uncultured Nostoc sp. | reverse complement strand
TCCGTGTTGCCTTGTTCTTCTTGAAGCTGTTCAAGGCGGTTTTTTTCTTGAGCTTTATCTTTTTGGTCAGCCATATCTTATTTACATTTTTCGCATAGCGATCGCTTTTAACTCTACCATTTTCTCGATTCTTGCAACACTAGAGGCAAAATCTCTTTGCACACATGGCACTGCCTCAACATTTACGTGCTGGCAAACGTGATTTTAACAGAATTAGTGGGGCGATGAACAGGAGCGAAAGCTGGCTTTAAATCTAAAGTTTATTTAAGCCTAATCTAACTCCCTGCGTCCTTCCAATGCCCTTGCCAGAGTCACTTCGTCGGCGTACTCCAAATCACCACCTACAGGCAAACCAAAGGCAATCCGCGTCACCTTGGTAAATGGTTTCAATAGCTGACCGATATACAGTGTTGTTGTCTCCCCTTCTACACTGGGACTAATTGCCAGAATTACTTCTTGAGGTTTTTGCTGGCTCACCCGGCGCTGCAAAGGTAGTATAGTCAACTGTTCTGGGCCAATTCCATCAATTGGCGAAATCACCCCACCTAAAACGTGATATTTGCCTTTGTATTCACGGGTTTTTTCCAGCGCAATCACATCACGGGGATCTGCTACGACACAGATAGTATTGTTGTCACGGTTGGCGTTGCGGCAGATTTCACAAACAGGTTCAGCAGATAGATGAAAGCAAACAGAACACAAGCCTATCTGTTTTTTTGCCTCAATCAGCGCATGGGCTAAAGCTTCTACTTCTGCTTCTGGTCGCTTCAAAATATGCAAAGCCAGTCGTTGGGCAGATTTGGGGCCAACTCCCGGTAGGCGTTGCAATTGCTCAATTAACCGTGCTAAAGGGCGTGCGTAAACCGTTGTCTTGTCTCCAGAATGTTTTTACCTTAACTATGATGACACTTTTACAGGATTTTTTGGATTGGTTATTTAATATTCTGACCCGATGAATATTTATAGGATGACTTTTGTAATTCACGTGCTAGTTCAGATAATCCGCAGTCCTTTAAGTTTTGGTAAAAACTCTCGTCCTTTAACATACGAAGTTTTGGAAGTGAACGTATTGCATCTTCTAGTTCTTTGACGCGATTTAACTGGTGAGCCAACTTAGCTGCTTGCTCTATAACGGTAGGATGATACTCTCGGCGTATAAACTGTTTAGCTGACTCAAACGCACCTTCCAAATCTCCATTATCTTTCAAAGTTTCTATTGCTAAAAAGATGAGCGGACCTCCTAGCTGCTTCGCAGGAATATCTAGAATTAATTGGGCTGCAATTTCAGTTTGACTTAACTTCAAAGCTGTTCTAGCTGCAATCAATTTTGCTGGGATTTGGATATCATCATCAAGTTCTTGATCCTCACACAAAGGAAAAACAACATCAAAGCTTTTAGAATATTCTTCTAAATCTTCCAATATATCTGCGTAGCGTACAGATTGTTCTGAGTTAAGTTCTTCTCTTTGCCATAGGGGATCTATGACACGCACAGCTTTTTTCTTATCTTGTTTATCAAGCTTACGTTCAGATAAATAGCTTTCCGCAAGAATTTGTTGTGCTTCTTCGTCAGTTGGTAATAAATCAAGGAGTTCCCAACCAAAAGACCTTAATTTTTCTGTGTTCTCCCTTAACCGGAAGAACCGCATAGCAGTACGATATACATCTGGATGCGGATAGAGTGCAACTAGCTCTAAAACATCCTCTTCTGACTTTTCGAGTGAAGATGAAAAGAGCAAGCGACTACCTATTTGCTCAATCTCAGCCCGAATATTTTCACTAGAAAGTTCTAAATTCAATCCATAGAAAAGTCGCACATAATTGCTTACTAGTTCCTTATTACTGTCAAGATCAGCAATTGCCAAAAACTCTTCTTGTTCTAGATTCTCACAGGAAAACAAAAAGAACAGTTTAGTCTCATCTGTTTCAAAAATTTGGCAACATCTTTGCTTAAAACTTTCTAAATCTTTAGGTTTCGGTACCCGTGATACAACAACTTTAACATCAATTGACTTTTCAAGTGCTTTAGCTACTGCACTTTGCTCAATTAACTGCTTAATATGCTTGCTTACTTTTATACTTTCTGAACTCAAAGAAGATAGCATGACAACTTCATCAGGTAGCTGCTGTGTACAAAGACCTGCTATTTCAGTAATACCTGTGCGAGAGTCTATAATTACAAATTCTGCCTGTAATTCTTTTTGAATTCGGGCAAGAAACTGTTGGAAAAACGCAACTCCATCACGTTCTTTAGAGAATAATAAATTCCAGTCAAGCTTACTCAGATTTCTGTAATACTTATCGGAGAGATACTGACCTGCTGGAATGAGCCACAAGGGTGAAGTTTTTTTTGAAGGAATTGGTACTTGAAGGCTTATTTGCTCAATGCTTCCTGGATCGGTATTTTGTCGCTGATAATCTAGGATGTAGTCGAGGAGTCCTTTTTGATCGACTGGTAATTCCAATCCAGAGAATTTGGCAAACTTTGCATCTAAACCTGGTGCTTCAAGGTCAAAATCTATTACAACAGTTTTTCGACCCAGTTTAGCTAGATAAAGTGCAAAATTTGCTGCGGCAAGTGTTCTACCAACACCACCCTTGTATGAATAAAAAGTAATTGTCTTCATGCGACACTATCCCTCCCCCAAGAACCTCCTTGTCGATGCCGAACATGCTGTGCCTCAGAATATGTCTCTCTCTCTTTCGGTGAGATTAAGTTAAAATCTGGGGTTGGTACTTCGTTCACTGGCTCAGTGTCTTTAGCATCTTCAAATATTGCGTTGATGGCTGCCTCTATGTCTATCTTATCCACAGTCAGATTTGCTGCAATTATTTCAACCCGCTGCTTTTCTACAATAATCGCTGCCTCAAAATCTGCGCCTAAAGCATTTAAGTAGGCAAGTACGGAGTCAAACGTGTGATCATGATTGATGTCTTCCAACTTAGATACCCAACTTTGTCCTACACCAAACCGTTCACCCATTTCTTTTTGAGTAAGTCCCATTCGCTTACGCACGTTTCGCATCGCTTGAGTTAAGGCAAGCCTGAAAATCTCTTGATGCTCGACTAGACGGTTCTCTGGTATGTCTTGGACAATTTTGTTTAAGGAAGCCAAAGCATCGCCGCCTAGATGGGGATTATTGCTCATCTGTTTTATCCTCCTTAGCTACTATAAAATCTCGCCTTTTAGCTGCAATCTTAATTTGTTTTAGTGGAGTTTTCTCTCCCCTTTTCTTAAAAGCGTGCAGCAAAATTAGACGCTTACCTGGTAAAGCACACAGAAAGATACGGATATTGTTACGAGTATTATCCAAACGTAATTCATACAGCTTATCTTCTATCTCTATTTTGTCTAAGATGTCTGAACGTTCGACAAGTAAAGCTAATCCTTTAATTTTCAGAAGGTACAGGCGCAGTTTAAACTGCTTCAATTCGCCCTGAGTGAGCGAAGGATC
Source organism: uncultured Nostoc sp. (assembly GCF_964245445.1). Classification (GTDB taxonomy): domain Bacteria; phylum Cyanobacteriota; class Cyanobacteriia; order Cyanobacteriales; family Nostocaceae; genus Nostoc. The sequence goes on along the minus strand of NZ_CAXTNE010000325.1, from coordinate 4,792 downwards.
ATTGAAAAACTCCTCAACTGGTTGAGTCCCGTCTACCTCCTGGTAGTAAATAATCTGCCATTCTTCACTCACCACAGGCTCCTCACACCCTGGAATAATATGCCATATTTGGAATATTATTCGATGTTACAATATTATCAACTGAAAAATTCAGTTGGCTTGATTGTCGGTGAGTTCAGTCGTTATACAGTTAGGCTATTACTGGGGTAGTTCGAGGCGGCTGAACGATTTGCACGGGCTTTCCCCCAGTGAGTTGTATGCAGCAGCACTTCAAGGATGCCTGCGAACTCATCGTAGCGATCGCATTACAAAACAATTAGACGATGTGTATAAAATCTTTAGAGTTTTACAAGATCCGATGGGGTATACCAAGAATACTCCTGTTGCTGCTGCTACTGGTGCTGAGTAGGCGATCCCAATCCAAGGACGCATTATTAGCAAAATTGAGATATTAAATAAATATTACATAAGTATTGATTATGACAGTGATTTTTTTAGTGATGAATCGCATCTAGAGACACAATTCATCCGGTTTTATGGTTTTATCAACCAGGCGGCCAGTTCAACTGCCGGCCTCCTAAAATATGCAGATGTAAGTGGTGGACTGTCTGGCCACCATCATCACCAGTGTTGATGACAACTCGATAACCGTTTTCCAGTCCAGCTTCTTTTGCAACACGTTTGGCGGTTAATAAAAGATGCCCCAGCAAAGCATGATCCTGAGATTCAGCATCAGCTAGTGTAGGAATGGGTTTTTTGGGAATGACGAGGATGTGAACTGGCGCTTGGGGATGGATGTCTTTGAATGCTAAGGCTAAATTATCCTCATAAACAATATCAACGGGGATTTCTCGACGAATGATTTTGCTGAAAATCGTTTCTGTAGTTTCACTCATACCAATTTACCTAATCATCTGCTAGAGATTTTAAAGGTTTACTGTAGCGACTAGTACCGCAAGGCGGAAGTCAAAAGTCAAAAGTTCTGTATATCAAGGCTTTTGCTTGTTTAAAATGGTAACTTGATTTACGCCCTGCTGTACTAGATCATTTACACAAAAAACTTGTTGCCAAAGTTCTTATCATTAGAAGTACATAGAAATAAAGCGGTGATAAGGTCGCAGTCTTCTTTTAAAGGGAGACGCTAAGAGCGATCGCGGTTAACTTATAATCAAAACAACTTGCCTTTAGGAGATTAACTTTCATGACATATATCTCCCCAAAAAGCCTCACTTTTGAAAATTTTCTTTCCCAATATCGAGACAATCCCCGCTATGAATTAGCAGACGGAGAACTAATTGATATGGAACCCACTGGCCCACACGAAACGGTAAGTGGCAAACTTGCGACTCAAGTTGGGATCTACCTTGTTGCAGAACAACTCCCCTGGTTTATTCCTCGCACTTGTTTAATTTATCCCTTTGCAGATATAGCTACAGTTCGTCGTCCTGATGTTGTAGTTCTTGATGAAACCGTTCTTGACCATGAACCACTTTGGGAGCGAGAACCCGTAATTACAATGGGACGCTCAATTAAATTGGTAGTGGAAGTCGTTAGCACCAACTGGGAAACCGACTATGCACGGAAAGTTGAAGAATATGCACTTTTAGGCATTCCTAAATATTGGATTGTAGATTATCGGGGATTGGGCGGTGTAGCATTTATTGGTAAACCTAAACAACCTACATTCACTATTTGTCAATTAGTTGAAGACACGTATATTCAACAACAATACCGACTAAATCAAGCAATTAATTCGCCGCTTTTACCTGGCTTGCAACTTCGCTTAGATGATATTCTCCCTCGTTAAATGCATAATAAAGTTGAGGTGCGTAGGCGTAGCCCGTCGTAGACATCGCATGAAGCAACAGTATAATTATTCGGAGTGCGTAGGGTGAGCATGGTCGTAGACATCGCCTGCTTTAAACCTATCACCAGAAGTGCGTAGGCGTAGCCCGTCGTAGACATCGCATGAAGCAAGAGTATGATTATTAAGGGTGCGTTGCTTCAAAACAATTTCCACACTCATCTACGACCAAAAGTTATGATTTTTTGAGAAAATTGCAATGAGCCGTATATGGAAGCTAAACGAGTACTTTGAAAACACGCGTTTGGAGGGTTCAATATGTGCCTAAAATCACATTTAAGCAATTTTAGAGGGTGTTTGAAAAGTCGCAAAGTATACTAGAAACCCCGCTTCTATTCCTCTCCCAAAAGGAAATGAGGGTTTGAAACCTTCATTACAAAGAAAGGCAGAAGACAGAAGGAAAGAAATATGAACAAAAACTTTAGTTCTCGGTCTAAAGCCCAGTTTTAAAAAAGAATTGTATCGAGACGCGTAGCGCAAGATACAAAGCGTCCTTGCTTCAATCCCACGTTTAAAAACGTGGGTTCCCTTCTGCCTCCTGCCTTCTGAACTTGTAGGGAAAGCTCGCTCGGTGGGTCAGGTTTACGAGGCTTAGATGTTATCAAAAATACTTTTTAAACATTCTTTTAAAACAACCTCTTAGGACAAATTTACTAATTACATAGCTACCTTATTTAGCAGCGCCCTTTTTTTAGAACTGATGCAGCTTGAAGGTGCAAAGGGTGCGAAAGGGTTAAGCCGAAAATCTACGGCTACAGTATTGATGATTTATATACTCAAATCTGCAATTTAACTTGATACGCCAGACGGCTACGAACAGCTACGATATATTTTGCAAATCGGACAGGATGCTTAACATACAATAATAATGCTATACCTTTGTAGTTGAAAATTTTAATAAACCACAAAGGCTTAAAAATCACAAAGCCGATTGCAACACAACTGTATTTGATGGCTAAATCAATTGTTTCAACAAAACGGCTCAGTAGCCAGTTAATCCACTGGTTGCTTGAAGAACATCGATCAGAGAAAGAAGGACCTTACCGCAAGGAAGAACCACATCGCCAGCATTCTTGGTGGCAGGTGATGTGCTTAACCGGTGTAGATTATTTCTCAACCCTTGGCTATCAACCTGGGATTGCAGCACTGGCTGCTGGCGCTCTTTCTCCTGTAGCTACCCTAATTCTAGTTTTGCTGACGCTCTTTGGAGCATTGCCAATCTATCGGCGCATTGCTGCCGAAAGCCCTCATGGTGAAGGGTCGATCGCAATGTTAGAGCGTTTGCTCCCTTGGTGGCAAGGCAAATTACTTGTGCTATGCTTACTAGGCTTTGTGGCAACTGACTTTATTATTACCATTACCTTGTCAGCTGCTGATGCCACAGCCCATATTATCGAAAATCCGCTTACGCCACATTGGCTTCACAATCAGACGATCGCAATTACCCTGATATTAGTTGCATTACTAGGCGCAGTTTTCTTGAGAGGTTTCCGAGAAGCGATAGGTATTGCAGTCTTTTTAGTGGGAGTTTATCTGCTGTTAAACTTCATTATCGTTGGCCTGGGCCTATATCAGATTTTAACTCACCCAGATGCGATCGCTAACTGGCAGACTGCACTTTTTGCCCGCCATTCCAACCCTTTGATACTAATCGGTATAGCTCTCCTTATATTCCCCAAGCTAGCGTTGGGATTGTCAGGCTTTGAGACTGGTGTAACGGTTATGCCCCTGGTAAAAGGTAGCAACAATAACACTCCACACCATCCCAAAGGGCGGATTCGGAATACACGCAAGCTGCTTACCAGTGCTGCTCTAATTATGAGCTTCTTTTTGCTTACCACCAGCTTTATAACCACTTTACTAATTCCAACCGCAGAATTTGCTTCTGGGGGCAAAGCTAATGGACGGGCCCTAGCTTACCTGGCACATCTATATCTAGGCAATGGCTTTGGCACAATTTACGATTTAAGTACTATTTCGATTTTGTGGTTTGCAGGTGCATCTGCAATGGCAGGGTTGCTGAATATTGTGCCTCGCTACCTACCACGCTATGGCATGGCACCCAATTGGGCACGAGTAACGCGACCTTTGGTGTTAGTCTACACAGCGATCGCTTTTGTTGTCACAATTATCTTCAGAGCAAATGTGGAAGCCCAAGGTGGGGCTTATGCAACTGGTGTGCTTGTGTTAATTACCTCAGCCGCCTTTGCCGTAACCTTATCAGCCCACCGTCACAGACAGAAGCGAGCAAGACTGGTATTTGCCATTATCACACTGTTATTTGTATATACCACTGTTGTTAATATCATCGAAAGACCAGAAGGTATTAGGATTGCTGGGTTTTTCATCGGTGCGATCATTTTTACCTCGCTAGTTTCTCGTGTTTGGCGTTCAACAGAACTGCGAGCAGAGCGAATCGAAGTTGACGAACTTGCTGGCCAATTCCTTGCCGAAGAGAGCCAGGGAGCAATACGGCTAATTGCTAATAGGTTGAATACGGGTGATGTCCTAGAGTATTTTATGAAAGAGAAAGAAGTGCGCGAGGACAATCATATTCCACCCAACGATCCAATTCTTTTTCTAGAGATTCAGGTATCAGATGCTTCAGAATTTGCGGATGTGATCAAAGTAAGAGGGGTGCAAGTTGGTGATTACCGCATCCTCCGGGCTGAGAGTGCAGCAGTACCTAATGCGATCGCGGCTTTACTACTCTATATTCGTGACCAAACAGGTAAGATTCCCCATGCTTACTTCGGCTGGGTTGAGGGCAACCCCATACAATATTTACTGCGTTTTATCTTGTTTGGGGAAGGTGATATTGCTGTAGTCACCCGTGAAGTACTCCGTCGGGCTGAAAAAGATCCCCATAAACGTCCTGGCGTGCATGTCGGGGGGTGAGGAAGAAAGGAGAGCAGGGCAGGCAGGGGG
>NZ_CAXTNE010000324.1:0-8285 GCF_964245445.1 uncultured Nostoc sp. | reverse complement strand
CCCATGCCCAATTCTCAATAAATAATAAACAAAAAAGGCTGCTGAATTAGCAACCCTTAAATGTAGTAAATTTTTTTTTTAATCAACCGATGCTAAACCAAGGAATTGTAAGGGTTTTGTAGTATCTCCGATTTTTGTATTAATTTGCTGCCCTATAGACCTGGTATTAATAAGGTTTTTTTCATCTGATGAGTCTGTATCAAACTCATAAACGCTGGGTTCGTCGAGCATTAGGCGATCGCACGGAATTTTATCGGATAAAATTGCACTTGCCATCATCCCTGTATGAATCTCCAATTGAGCTTTTCGCGGAGCTTCAAACACTAAACGTTGTCCAGGAAAAACAACCCTTTCAAAGTACCAGTTGGGAATATTGGAGATGCGAGCTACCTGTATTTTGCTCGTGGCATTAATGTAGCAGCAGAGAATTTTTCCCGATTGCTCAGGTGGTAGAGGATCTAATATTTGAGCCATAACTGCTGAGGAGCTTTACGCCACAATTTTACATTACACTAGCCAAGCCTAGCATTGCCCGATCCCCAGTTGCTGTAGCTGCGACTACCAACTGAACTTTTATAGATTATTTTTACCTTTAAGATATATCGCAGTTTCTAAAAATTTTGTAAAAATTTATGGTTTGTCTGCAATTTTACACTATACGAACATCTTTAAATTTTTAATTTCTGGCAAAAAATCTTTAACTTCTTTAGGACAGATAATTACAGGGTAGGTAGGTATGGTGAAGATACCCTTAGCTTGAGCCTAGTTCAGGAGTGTATTTTTGTGTTTCATCTATCGCAGGATTAAAAGCTTGGGATCATCGCTTTATGAATGAACTCGATGTTATCGTAAAGCTATATGAAAAATGTCTTCATAAAACCTCTCTTGATGCCATGCGTTTGGTGTAGAAAGCAATTTTATTGATTTTTACATCTGTGAACACAAGTTTCACACTTATCAATAATCTGCTTCAATGTCAAGCAAGATTGTCAGAGATTAGTAGACAAAACAAAAACACGCTTTAAAACTGGAATTTATCTCGCTTTCCCCAAAGATTGGCAAGATGGAAGTCAAAACACCGATGATGGAAAATCGAATTCTTTACGTTCGCCTTCCTTGTAACCCTATCTTTCCCATTGGGGTTGTCTACCTGAGCGACCACGTCCACAAACAGTTCCCTAATATTGAACAGCGCATTTTTGATTTGGGAACAGTGCCACCTTTAGACTACAGTTCTGCTCTAGATCGCTGTATCGATGAATTTAAACCGACACTGCTAGTATTCTCATGGCGGGATATTCAAATTTATGCCCCAGTTGGTGGACGCGGTGGGAACCCACTACAAAACGCCTTTGAATTTTACTACGCGAAGAATCCTCTATTGAAACTACGCGGAGGATTGGGCGGTTTGCGAATCTTCATCGCTTACTATGTAGAGTTATGGCGCAATCAGGGCTTAATCAAACGCGGTTTAAAGCGTGCCCAAAAATATAATTCTCATGCGCGTGTAGTTGTCGGTGGTGGTGCAGTTAGTGTCTTTTACGAACAGTTGGGTAAAAGCTTACCCCAAGGGACAATTATTTCTGTGGGTGAAGGGGAAACCCTTCTAGAAAAACTTTTAGGTGGCAGAGATTTTCGAGATGAACGCTGTTACATTGCGGGAGAAACTCAACCACGGGAAAGGCTAATTCACGAACAACCCACTCCACTAGAAAAAACAGCTTGTAACTACGACTATATCGAAAGCATCTGGCCGGAATTTAACTTTTATCTCCAAGAAGAAGACTTTTATATAGGTGTACAAACTAAGCGTGGTTGTCCTCACAACTGCTGCTATTGCGTCTATACTGTCGTTGAAGGTAAACAAGTCCGCATCAACCCAGCAGATGAAGTAGTGGCTGAGATGCGCCAATTATATGATCGCGGCATTCGCAACTTCTGGTTTACCGATGCCCAATTCATCCCAGCCAGAAAATTTATCGACGATGCCATAGAACTTTTGCAAAAAATCGTCGATTCTGGTATGACAGACATCCACTGGGCAGCATATATCAGAGCCGACAATTTGACACCCCAGTTGTGCGACTTGATGGCGAAAACCGGGATGAACTACTTTGAAATCGGCATTACTAGTGGTTCTCAAGAACTCGTGCGGAAAATGCGGATGGGGTATAATCTGCGAACCGTTTTGCAAAACTGCCGCGACTTGAAAGCAGCTGGTTTCAACGATTTAGTTTCCGTCAACTACTCCTTTAACGTCATTGACGAACGTCCCGAAACCATCCGCCAAACCATCGCCTACCACCGAGAACTAGAACGGATTTTTGGTGCTGATAAAGTCGAACCTGCCATTTTCTTTATTGGATTGCAACCCCATACCCATTTAGAAGAATATGCTTTCAAAGAAGGCATCCTCAAACCAGGGTATGATCCAATGAGTTTGATGCCGTGGACAGCCAAAAAGCTCCTTTGGAATCCTGAACCTCTTGGTTCATTCTTTGGAGAAGTCTGCTTGCAAGCTTGGCAACAAAACCCTAATGATTTCGGACGCGAAGTCATGAAAATTTTAGAAGAAAAGCTGGGTTGTGCCGACTTAGAAGCAGCACTTTCTGCACCAATAGAGACAAAAGACAAACAGTTAGCAGCTGTTTGATAAAATTCCCAGAATTAGACAAGAGCAAATTTTATCTCCTTGTCTCGCGCCTACCCCCTACCCTACTCACTCCCCCTCTGCGGTTATTTTCACCCAATCCCATGTTAGAAGGTTCAATCCTACAAAAGCTAGAAACAGCCCATCGCCACACCACCAGGCCAATTCGATTCGGTGTTTATTACAAAAATACCTTAGTTGCCCTGTGCCATGCTCTTGAAGACCATATCTTAACCGACGACGGTACACCCTTAGTTATCACAGCCTTTCAACAGGGGAAATGGTATCTACAAGAAGCCCGGCGATATGCAGATATCGCCCAGCGCAGTGGCGAAATTGTCATTATGGCTGCTGCTGAATCTGGCTTTGCTGAACATCCCACAAGCCTTTTACCCAATGTCGACTTAGTGGCATTAGATTCAGTCGATCCAGTAGCTCAGGAGTGGCACTTAATTATTTTATCGCCTAAATACACAGCAATGGTAATCTGTCAAGAATTGTCAGAGGCTGATTATGGCAGCACTGGAGTACCGACATCAGACTTAGAGCGTAAATTCTATGGCTTGTGGACATTTGAACCAGAGTTAGTGCAAGATACAGCAGAAATAGCGATCGCTCACATCAAAAAATACAACCCAGAATTGGCGGAAAAGCTCACAGCCGATAAACAACAAATTGTACCTTCAATGGACAGATCCCAAAATTTAGGTGCAGTTGTCTCCCGTGTAGTAGATTACCTCCAGACTGGGCAAGATAATTTATCCATCCCTACAGCGCTTCAGAAACAAACCCTAGATCGCAACTTGGTTTCTAACGAAATCCAAGCCTTTTTGCGAATGGCACAACTGATGGATATGGCAGATGTCAACAATCCAATGGCAGCTGCGGAAGTAGTAGTTCTTGCTGAAGCGATCGGACAGCTTTTGGATCTTCCTGCATGGCAGATTAAGAGGTTACGGCTAGCGGCTTTGTTGCATCGCATAGATCCGTTACAGAAAGCAGAAAGCGTACTCAGTGGCGGTATAGCTACACGTTACCAAGAAGATGCTCCCAGTTGTCCCTTAACTTGTCCCTTAGTACCGGGGGCGCAAGTTTTGCGAACCATGCCAAGACTGCGAGCAGTTGCCCAAATTATCACTCACCAAACCGAGTGGTGGAATGGCACAGGGGAACCAGCAGGTTTAGCTGGAGATGAAATTCCTTTAGAGTCAAGAATTTTGGCATTATTGGCAGATTTTCAGTGGCGAGTCAATCAGCAAAAATCCTCAAATCAAAGCCAGGAACAGATATTTACTCAAGCTTTAGATGAGTGCAGACAGCAACAATCTACCCGCTTTGACCCTAAACTTGTAGATACCCTAGCTTTATTAGTTATGGGTTTACAACAGGGACTCGACTTACCCTTGATGACACCCAAAGTCAGCGCCGGTATCTGGATACTTGATTCCCAATGGGATAGCCACAGCAAGATAAGTGAGGAGATTGGTAGTTACTTTACATGAATATTGAAGCCATTAAATTAGGAAAACTCAAACAACTTCCAGGGGCAAATTTAGAAGACGAGGAACTCTCCCGACTGGATTTAAGCCGGATTAATCTTGCTGGTGCTACCCTTGTCGGCACTAATTTCGCTGCTTCCAAACTCGAAGGCGGGCATTTGGAGGGGGCAAATTTGATGGGAGCCAACCTCCAAGAAACTGACTTACGGGCGAACCTGATGGGAGCAAACCTGATGCAAGCAGATTTAACAGGTGCTGACTTGCGGGGTAGCAATTTGCGTGGCGCTAACTTGATGGGAGCAAGACTCAGTGATGTGTCATTGGCGGGTGCTTTCTTAAGTGGTGCCAATTTGATGAATGTGAACTTACAAGGCGTTGACTTGCGCGGTGCCGATCTGCGCGGTGCAAACCTGACTGGAGCAAATCTCAAAGGTGCAGACTTGAGTCGTGCCGATTTACAAGGGGCTTTGTTGAGTGAAGCAAACCTGGAAGAAGCGGACTTGCGAGGGGCAAATTTGGCAGGGACGAATTTTTCAGGAGCGAATTTGCTTTGTGCAGAGTTAGAAGGTGCAAATTTGAGCGGCGTTAATTTGAATAAGGCGTGTGTAGTGGGTACTGTGGTTGAGACTCTTACATAAAGATTCTACCAAAAAGCCCAGTATACTTGGGTATTGTTAAAATTTCCGCAAATGACACCCGTCGCCGTACAAGTCTCAATTACCGCAATTATTCCTATGTTGACTGCGATCGCAAATCGGCAATGGGAACATTTCAAAGAACTAGAGGCAGATTTTGTATTCCAGTATAGAGTAGAGGTATGGCAAGAGGTTTTTAATTTCCGTCTCAAGCCAGCATTAGATAAATATTCTGACAGATGGCTACTAATCCAGTGGTGTGGTGAAGGAATTATCTCAGTCAAAAATGTGGCTTAGATGCGATCGCCCAACGTGAATTAGTTTTTATTCTCATCCGAAGGTCACGGTTTCACCGTTTTGCAGAATTCTTAGCTATTGTTAAAATTTTTGCAGATGAAGCAGGTGAAAATTTGTGAGTATACAAGAAGTTATCAAACTAGCAAAGCAGCTTTCAACTGTGGACAAAGTGCGTTTGATCTAGCAAATTGCTCCTGATATAAAACGCAAGTTAACAGATAAACTCTCTACCCTTCCCCGCCAATCCTTGTGGAAGCTATGTGCTGATTTAGGAAACGCACCTTCTACGGAGGAAATTGATGTAGTCCGTAGTGAAGAATGGGCTAGCTTTCCACGGGGGGATATTTAATGGTGCGTGCTGTAAGTTAGTGCTTACTCTGATTCTTCTCCTGATAAATAAATTGCTTCTCAAATTCCATTTGCTTTTTTAGAGAATTAAATCCACTAGGGAACTGTGTAAGCTCGCTATAAAAGGCTCCACGCCAAATAGTATGAGAATCGTAGATAACCTTCTGTAAATTAACATTTTTTAGAGAAGCACTGCTCAGGTTAGCTCCACTTAGATTAGTATCAATAAGATAACCGCTCAGTTTAGCTGCTTCCAAATTAGCATTTATCAACTGTGTTTCTTGCAAGTTTGCACCTAAAAGTGAACTATGATCTAAATTAGCATTTGTAAGATTAGCTTCTTTGAGATTTGCATCACCCAACCTACTCAAACTTAAATTCGCACCCTGTAAAATTGCCATTTTTAGATTAGCATCATATAGTTCTGCTGACTCTAAGGAAGCGCTATTTAAATTAGCTTTTTCCAAATTTACTTTATTGAGTTTTGCCGAGTTTAGTTTTGCATTAGTCAAATCAGCATCACTCAGATTGGCTTCGCTGAAATCCAAACCTGATAGGTCAGTTTGAATAAATTTAGCTCCCTTCAAATTAGCTCCTTTGAATGAAGCCTCATAGGTAACATTGCAGTAATCATCACCAATTTCTGATATACCCATTTTCCCTTTGTCGCCAACATCATCTCGCCATCTTAGTTCAGCTTTAGTTAAATCAGCCCCTTGTAGATTGGCTCCGTCTAATTTAGCATTAGTTAGTTCAGCTTCTCTTAAATCTGCTTCAGCTAAATCAGCATTTGTTAAATCAGCACCACCTAAATCACACTTGGGGCATTTTTTAGTTGTTAGTAACTGCTTTACATGAGCGGGATTTGAAGTTTTTTTAGCCTGACAATCTTTACAACCAGAAAGAAAAGTAAGTAATAAAGCTGATACAATTAATATTTTTATTTTCATATATGACGCGATCGCTCAGTTCGCCCTCGTATCCACAAAGCTAGTACACTCATTAACAACACCCCCATCACTCCTTGTAGGGGATTATTATTCACACCAGTTACCCAATCAGGAACTTGGCCAGAATATTTCACTAATTTACCCACATTAATAATGTAGTAACCCCAAACTAAACCACCATGTAAACCAATTGGAAAACCCAAGCGTCCCCTCCGCCAACGCTTTCCCCATACTTGCGTTAACCCCAGCAGTACTAAAGCTGGAAATTGCGGCAGTGTATGAATAATTGCCTCCAAGGGTTTAATAAAGTGCAATGTAGCAAACGCAATTGCATCTGTCCACATTGCCATACGCAGACTGTAATCTCGTTGTAATTCATCTAACAACCAGCCTCGGAATAACAATTCCTCAGCAAAACCGATGCCTAAGCCAACAAGTAAACCCTCTAAAATTACTTTTAACAAAAAAACTTTTGGTTGTTGCCACACCAACCAACCTAATAAACTTTCTACCCCAAAAAGTATCAGAATATTAATTATCCCCACAGCTAACCCACGCAGCAAATCCACACCGTTTTGCCGCGTGAATTCTAAGCCATAATGCCGCAGAATTTGGGTCTGTTGGTAGACATATTTGCCCCATAGTCTCAGGAGAAAAACAAATATCGCATATAACAATACCAATGTCAATATACTTTCTAAGTTTGAATCATGCACTAGAAAGTATATTGGTGCAGCCAATGGCAACCATAACAGCAATAAAGCCAAAATAAAAGAACCCAGCCTAATAGGGGCAGGGCGTTCAGCTAAACGGACAAGGTTTTTTTTCATACAAAGTAAGTCACCAATCACCAGTCAATACTCTAAATTTTGACCAATGATCAATGACCAATAACTAATGACTATTCATCAGGTTCAATGGTGCTACTTAAACCGTGACTTTTCAATGTTTCGCAATAGAACTCAGCGTGTTCTAGAGCGCAAGTAATAACTAAAGCTAGCCCGTTAGTATGAGCTTCCATCATGATGCTCACAGCTTGGGGTTGGGTAAGGCTAGGTACAGTGGCTATTAATGACTGTACAACATGCTCCATTGAGTTGTAGTCATCGTTATGGAGCAAGACGCGATATCGAGGCGCGAGCTTACGGGTTGTGGAAGGCTTTTCAATGGTTTCAACTGACACGGCTCTTTGCTCTTTTCTTGTTGATTCACTACTACAAAGTATCTGTGTAGCGATCGCTTAACAGTTATTTACCTATTCTATAGTATTTCTGTTGAGATACTATGCTAGAAAAACCCTTTGCTGCCAAGGATTGGTCGTATTAGTTTTGCGTAGGCACTTGTGAGGCACATGTCTTAAGACATGGTTGCCGTGAGAGTGCTACCCTAATGTTACAGAAGTTCCTTTAAAAGTAGCGCATTCTCACTTTTAAATTAAACAAGTTACAAAACAATCGTTGTCGCTGCCCAAACTGCATAATGATGGACATTAGCCTAAATTTTCTTCAACCAGGACAAATTGTGTCTTTAGAGCATGGCGACAGGAATCTGTATGCAGAAGTCATTCAATTCGTAGTTTCCCGCCAGTTGTGCTGGGTACGTCCTTTATTAATGGTTACTTTCATTCAAGAATCGCCGCTAATTACCGATTTGCGAGATGCATCTGACCTGCTTTGGCCTGCCAATTTATTTCGGCCAGCATTAGATACAGAAGTAATTACCTTCTTGAGCCAAGTTTTAGCAAAAGAACCAAAAACTGAACCTGACTCAGCCGCCAAGCAGCAACTCAATCAGTTTATTCACCAACTTTGGCAAGCATACCAATAGGGATTAGGGCATTGGGCATGGGGAAAGAGGACTTGGGGACAAGGAGAATTGGGGACAAGGGGAAAGACTTGTTGCAAGT
>NZ_CAXTNE010000323.1:0-8296 GCF_964245445.1 uncultured Nostoc sp. | reverse complement strand
AGCTGATGGTGATCCCAGAAGCATCAGGTCTCAAGTTAGAGCTAAGTAGACCGAACCAGGCTAGAGATTGCTTGCACTAACGTCGTTGGCTCTATTGGCTTAGAGATGTGCTTGTGGAAACCTGCTTTTAGTGCCTGTTGCTGATTTATCTCCCCCGCGTAGGCAGTCAGGGCGATCGCTTTTATCTGTTCGCCTTGTGCTAACAAGGTTCTAACCTGTTGTATCAACATATAACCGTCTACATCAGGCATCCCAATATCACTGAGCAACACATCGGGTTTGGACTGGGTGAGAACGAGGAATGCCTCGGAAGCTGAAGACACGGCTGTGACAATTGCCCCATACTGCTCTAGTACAAAAACAGTCAAGTCCCGTGTGTCGGTATCATCATCCACCACTAAAACTTTGATACCACTCAAATCTAGAAACGGATCAAGCTGCTTACTGTCGTGATTCGTTGCTGGCTGAGTGGACATTAGCGGTACCCGGATTGTAAAGGTTGCTCCTTGCCCAATACCTGGACTTTCTGCCTCAACTGTGCCACCATGCAGTTCGACTAAATGACGTGCGATCGCCAACCCTAATCCCAATCCACCAAACTTTCTTGTGGTAGTGCCATCTGCTTGACGGAAGTAATCAAACACATAGGGAATAAAATCAGGATGAATACCCTTCCCTGTATCGCTGACGGTAATTTGGGCAACAGAGCCAAGTTGTTCTAAACAAATATTTACCTGTCCCCCTTCAGGCGTGAACTTAATCGCGTTTGAGAGCAGATTCCAAATCACTTGTTGCAAACGAGTTGAATCACCCAAAACTTTACCAACGTTGGGTTCGAGGACTGTCTGCACTGAAATTGACTTGGCTTGGGCTGCTAGCCGCACCGTTTCCATTCCCGCTTGAATCGTGGCAGCGAAATCGACTGGAGCAACATTAAGGCTGAGTTTGCCCCGGAGAATTCGGGAAACATCCAAAAGATCCTCAATCAATTCTGATTGCAATTTGGCATTGCGTTGAATAGCTCCTAGAGCGTATGCTATCTTCGCTTCATTCAACTTCTGGCTCTGAAGTAGACTAGACCAACCGAGAATTGGATTGAGAGGCGATCGCAACTCGTGTGACAGCACCGCTAAAAATTCATCTTTAACCCGGTTTGCGGCTTCGGCTTCTTCCCGTGATGCTTCTGCTGCCAACCGTGCTTGCTGTTCTGCTTCGTATAATCGGGCATTCTCAAGCGCGATCGATGCCATTTGCGCTAACTGCACAAGTATGGCTTCGTCCGCTTCGGTGAAATCACCTTCATATTTGTCTGAAAGCTGAATCAAGCCGATGTTATGTCCTTCTCGTCCCACCAGAGGTGCTGCAAGCCAGCCCCGCATCGGAGGGTGGTTTTTTGCCTCTTTGCCAAAGCCTCGCCAACGGGGATGACTTTCAAGTTCAGCTTGTGTCATCCGCATTGACTGATTTAGGTCACATACACAGGCGTAAATTCCAGACCCATCTGACTTTTGATCGTAGTCTCGCCACTGGGCGTATTTATCCGATAGGTAAACAGCGTTAATTGCCTGTGCCCAGTTTTCGTCAATGGTCATGCTGGCGACGGACTGGTGGGTACTAATAATCGATGCTGCCTGCTCGGTAATTACTTGCAGGACTTCTTCAACAGAAAGGGCAGAATTGATTGCCAGCGCTGCTGTTGTCAATCCCTGCAATTGGTTAGCATAGTGTCGTTCGCGGGCAAGGAGTTGTTCGCGCTCGGCTTGGGCTTGTTTGCGATTGGTGATGTCAATTATAAATTCCACGCCCTCTTCTTCATTGAGACGTTTGGCAGAGAACAATCCCCACCAGCGTGAGCCGTCCTTGCGGATGTATTCCTTTTCGTAGGGAGTAGTGCTGCCAGTTGTTTTAAACTCTTCGATTGCTTTGAGGGAATGCGGCATCCACTCCGGTGGTGTCATTTTGTCCCACCGCCCCAATGCTTGCTCAATATCTTCACGGCTGTAGCCGCTCATTTTGAGGAAAGCATCGTTGGTTTCGGTGATACTACCGTGGGTTTTGAAGAAAATGACACCCACTGTTTCGATTGCGATCGCTCGACGCAGACGCTCTTCGGATTCGCGCAACCCTGCTTCGGCTTGCCTGCGAGCGGTGATATTACGAGAGATGCATAACAACCGTTCTACTTGCCCATCAACTCCTTTAATCGGACTAAGTTTGTTATCCCACCACTTCGGCTCGCCTGTTTGAGTTGGAAGATAGCCTTGAAAAGTGCAGACTCTGCCTGCTTTTGCATTATTGATGGCGTTCAGTGCGGCTTGCTTGTCGGCTCCTTGCCAGAACTCGACCCATGAACAATTGAGGAACGGCCTAACATCACTGATGTTGAGCGCCGCCTGTCCGCCTGGACTCATATATATGATCAGCCCTGACAAATCCAATACTTTGATGCAGTCGTCGCTACTCTCAAGAATCTGCCGATTGAACTCTTCACTTTGGCGTAACGCCGCTTCTGCTCGTTTATGATTTGTAACGTCAATCAGTAACCCATCCCACACGTATCCTTCTGCCGTTTGCACAGCGCGGGAACTGCCCTGAATCCATTTGAGTTTACCCGATGGTGTAATGATCCGCCCTTCCCAACACCAGGGTAAGAGATTCTCAAAAGCGTGAGCAACGGACGTTTCAAATGACGGCAAATCCTCTGAATAAATTAATTTC
The DNA here is from genome assembly GCF_964245445.1 of uncultured Nostoc sp. GTDB lineage: Bacteria > Cyanobacteriota > Cyanobacteriia > Cyanobacteriales > Nostocaceae > Nostoc. The sequence goes on along the minus strand of NZ_CAXTNE010000323.1, from coordinate 5,578 downwards.
ACAAAGGAATTAGCATCTTGAAGAATTGTTTCTGGCTCCAATTCCAATAGTTCACGGGAGCCAGAATTCACAAAGGTAAACCGATGGGGGCTATCTGTGCGGGGCAAGTAGCGGTAGACCATACCTGGCACGTTTGCAACTAGTGCCTCGAACTGCATTTGACTGTGATGGAGTGCTGCACGAGTCGCTTGCTCGTGGCGTACAGCTTCAATATCTGCCTGATGTGCCTGATGGATGCTGTGTAAGGCAGAGGCAGTAAAACCTGCCAAACTCGTCATCAGCCGAAGATCCTCAGCATCAAATTGTTGCGCCTCATGATGCGACAGAATCCAAAGAGTGCCTAATGGTTGATTCTTTATACTCAGGGGAATTAGCAATCCCTCAACAATGGGAAACTGCGGATGGTGTAGATAGGTGAAATAGCGTTCAGGATGGGAATACAGTTGCGGCTGCCTAGATTGAAGTGTGGTGCCACAGGGACTAAAATTACCTGGGGTGGTGGTTTGTTCTAAAAACTCTAATGCACCTGCGATCGCTACCCAGCGAAATCTGGATTCACCATTAGGATCTGTTTCCAGTAAACTGACTCCGGCAGTATCGGCTCGACATAAATCGATGGCAATCTCAACCAGGGTTTTGAGCGTGGATTGCGGATCGTCAATAAGTTGTTGACCGAGGATATGGAGCGATCGGTTTTCAGCCGCTAAATCTGGCTGTCTCGCAAGACGACCAGCCAGTGCCTCTGTAATTAAGACATCCGCTTCCGTGACTGCCGGATTATTGTTTGAAGAAAAACACATCATTATTATATATAGGCAACTCGACTGTGTTTAACTGAAATGAAAAGGCTTAAGTAGTTATTAGACTTATAACAAGCTCAATAATGCATCCAGTTAAAAGCAAATAAATTTAATATTTAATTAATATCTCATTTAAGCTGGCAGCTCTATCTTTTGAAATTTTTTAATTGCTTTGATATGGGCTTGATTTACCTTGATATGCTCCTCCACTGCTTCTGAAAATACATCTGTTGAAGGATCATCTGTTAGTCTGTGCGCCAATTCTTGAAATTTTTGCGCGTGCTTGTGCATGGTTTCTCCATAGGCTTCGATACGTTCTTTTTGTTCCGGCTCGATTTGATCATCTGTTTGTAAACCCTTACCCAACTCTTGTACCTGTTTGCTATGCTCAATTGATTGTTGAGCATGTTTCTGTGCTGTCTCTATAGTCTGCTTTGAAACTTCATGCATAATGTTAATCCCAACTATCGCCTTAAAAGAACTATAAAATAGAAGCTATTTCACTTATGTGTAACAGTTAGTGAAAAACTTACTAGTATAAAAATCTCATGTTCCAATAAAATTTTATATGCTGTTGAAAACCTAGCTAACTAGCTAAAGATGGATGAAATTGGCGTTTAAACTAATCCTTCAGACTGCTGCGTAAGTAGGTCGGCACAATAAAAGTAAACTGTGTAAAGAAAAGTAAACAAGGCTACAACCCTCTTTCCCCCTGCCCCCTGCCTTATCCCAACGATAATTATTTACGCCGACTTACTCAGACGTAGCCAGCCGTAGGCATCGCTATTGAAATTTCAAAAATTGGAGATTGTATGCCTGTTCCCGAACCACAACGAGAACTTTTAGAATGGATTCTGGCAAAATTGAAGACGGATAACCGTTTACTGGGTGTAGCGATCGGTGGTTCTTATTTGAGCAGAAAAATGGATGATTATTCCGACCTGGATCTCATTATTGTTGTAGATGATGTTCATTATCAGCAAGTTTTAAAAGAGCGTCAGCTTTTAGCCAGCAAACTAGGGAAACTGCTAGCAGCTTTTATCGGTGAACACGTTGGCGAACCCCGATTATTAATCTGTCTCTATGACAGTCCTCTTGTACACGTTGATTTAAAGTTTTTGCTTTTACAAGATTTTCAAACAGACCGCATAGAAAATCCTATTATTCTGTGGGAGCGGGGAAATCTACTAACCTTAGCTGTTTCAGATAATCCACGGAGTTATCCACCTTTTGACCCGCAGTGGATTGAAGACCGTTTCTGGGTGTGGGTACACTACGGTGCAACTAAATTAGGAAGAGGTGAACTGTTTGAAGTTATTGATTTTCTTTCTTTTCTACGTGGGCAAGTTCTAGCGCCATTAGCCAAGGTGCAAGCTGGACTGCTTCCACGCGGTGTAAGAAATCTGGAAACAGAAATTCCGTCTTATTTGAATGATTTTCGTCAAACTATTCCCGCTAAAGATGACCAAGAGGAAATTGGGCGATCGCTTCAACACACCATTCGTTTTTACTGCCAACTTCGCTCTAAATTAACAATGCCAGAGTTGATTATCCACTCTCAAGCCGAAGCTGCCTCTACAAAATATCTACAATCAGTAATAGATAAGTTCAAATAACGCTAATAAAACTCACGATTAATCCCCAACAAACATAGAACCTCTTCCTCTGCTCCTTTGCTTCTTTCAACCAAATTTCGCCTCTTGGCCTGAACAATCAAATAAATGTAAACCTAACCGTTGGGAAAGTTCTTCACACACCTTTACCCCCCGCACACTGTTACCACGCATATCCAACAGGGGTGAAAAAACTCCAATGCCTATCTTATTGGGTACAACGGCGATAATCCCACCACAAATTCCGCTTTTGGCTGGAATCCCAATTTTATAAGCCCACTCACCTGCAAAGTTGTACATTCCGCAGGTATACATAACACTCAAAATATCTTTGATGTAATGCTTATCTACCGCCTGTTCTTTGGTAATGGGGTTAATACCTTTGTTAGCAAGGGTAGCCGCCATCACTGCTAAGTCTTGGCAATTCACCATCACAGCACACTGCTGGAAATAAAGATCCAGCGACTCTTCAATATTCCGGTCAATCATGCCAAAGTTGAGCATCAGATGCGCCATTGCCCGGTTGCGATGTCCTGTACTGCGTTCTGAGGTAAAAACTGAAATGTCAACGAACACGTCGCGCCCAATATATCGCCGAAACATATCCAGCATTCGGTTGAGGCGTTCGGTTGGGCCAGAACCTTTAATTAAGCTGGTGGTTGCGATCGCACCTGCATTTACCATTGGGTTATAAGGTCGCTTCGATTGCTCATCCAAAACAATCGCGTTAAATGCATCCCCCGTCGGTTCCACGCCAACTCTAGTCAAAACGTAATCCAGTCCATGATCTTCTAAGGCAAGTCCATAAGCAAATACCTTGGAAATTGACTGAATGGTAAAGAGTTGGTCGTAGTCCCCAACCTTGTAAACCTGACCTTCTACTGTCACAATGCAAATGCTGAACAAGTCCGGGTTTACCTTTGCCAGTTCTGGAATGTATTTCGCTACTGCACCCTCTCCCAGTAACTTGTACTGAGAATGCAAATCCTTAAGAATAGCTAATAATGGCGATGGATCTATTTCTAAATCTCCTTGATGTGTTTGGTTTGTCATCACGCTAATAACATTCCCCAAAATACTCACTATATATAGTAGGGGTACAGCTGTACATCCCTACAGCCGCAAAGATTTTCAACAGATAGCTTGCTCTAAAAAATCATATTTGAGCAAGTACTTAGGTCATAAAAAGGCTAATGTGCTTTATAATACGCTCAATATTTGAGCTACAAGCGATCGCAAAGATTTGCTAATTTTTTTATCATTCATCCGGAAAAACATTAAGTTGAGTATCTTCCTTTTTTTTATACTCAGTATTACTGTGATGTCAAGTTACATATATCACCATTTTCGGTCTAGTCATGGAAAATAAAAGTCATGATTAATCTAAGTGGAAAAAACTTTGAAAAAAGATGTTAAACCCAAATTAATTTACATAATTATTTAAGATGTAACTCGTATCATGACTTATTCGTAGAGAAATCTAAAGATTTTATAAAATAACTTATTTTGAGTATTTATGCCGATGCCAATCAATTAAAGTTATATTAGCTCTAATTGTAAATAGCCAAAATAGATGTAATATAAAATACACGGGTAGCAACGAGCCTTTAGAACCGATGTGAATAGGGTATCGTCGCTTTAGCGTGCAATAAGCATAAAGTTTTTTAAGAATTTTTGGACTTGTCAAAAAAAGCGTTACATAGCCAAAGTCCTCTATTGAGAAAGGTTTCACCCTGAAAATTGGAATTGAAATTGGGAAAGCTGCCAAGAATTACGCTAAAACCCTGATCCCCAAGCCAAAAGGTTCGTGCTAGTCTGTTGCAGTTATAAACAACAAAGTGAAAACGGAACGAATTCGAGTTTTTCAGGAGGGAAGTCACTTTCACAAAGTGAAGAATCCCGCGAATTATAAAACTTAAATTCTATAGTCGCTTTAAAAAACGGACGCATGAATCAAAGACATTTGTGGATTATTGTTGCCCTGTCTATGGCTACTTTGGGCATACCCTCAGTTGGTTGCACTCAAACCACCAAGGGAAATGCGCTAGCTTCCCAGAAATCACCTGCCCCTGATGTGGTGAAGGTGGGAGAGTACCAATCCAGAGCAGGGAAACAAACCTTGGATGCTGTGATTACAGAAATTCATCCTCACAACATTGGAGGACGTAAAGCGGCAACCCTTTTTATCCGAAATATACCTGTTCTCACCTTTTTGAGTTCTGTATCAAATACGAATCCTGAAACTAAAAAAGTTGGTGCAATTGGAAATGCTAGGGGCGTACAAGGGTACGCCCTTATTGCTAGCAATTCATCAAATGCACTGGATACTGGGAGCGTAACAGATGTAAGTAACCAGATTAGCTCCGTTGACAATGACCCGGTTGAGGTAGCTAGTGTAATAGCAGCTAAGATCAACCAGTTGAATCGGGAAAATGTGGACGGGAGTAAGATTACCGTAAGTTGGAAAGCAGGGGAAAAATCGACTGACAATCAAGCGCAAAACAAAAGCGCCCCAGTCCAACCAAATGGCGATCGCTATGTAATCAAAATTAATGGTGAAGAACTAGTCGAAATCAATGAAGATACGCGACTAGCGGATACCACCAACAATCTAGCGCAAGATGCATTGCAAGCAACCAATCGCCTGCGAAGACTTTTAGGCAATGCATCTCCCTTAAAAGAGATTGCTAATTTACCACCAGTGCATCTGCCACTATCAATACAAAAGCTACCTGAAGAGGCTGTTGGAATAGTGCGAGCCACCTTGAGAGGCATAGCTTCTTATTACGGCTATGACGGTTCTGGTAATCGTACTGCTAGCGGACAGAGATTTAACCCAGAAGGAATGACTGCCGCTCATCGCAGCTTACCCTTTGGTACGCAAGTCCGGGTAACCAACACCCGCAATGGTCGTTCTGTAGTGGTGCGGATTAATGACCGAGGCCCATTTATTCGGGGTCGAGTCATAGACCTGTCTGCTGGTGCGGCTCGAATTTTGGGAATGATGGGCAGTGGCGTGGCACCAGTGCATATTGAAGTCTTGGGGAAATAATCTAGGGACTGGGGACTAGGGACTAGGGACTAGGAAAAAGTTTTTCAATCTCAATCCCCAATCCCCAGTACCCAATCCCCAATCCCCAGTACCCAATCCCCACTCCCCATAAC
>NZ_CAXTNE010000322.1:0-8322 GCF_964245445.1 uncultured Nostoc sp. | reverse complement strand
AGCCTACTCCCTACTCCCTACTCCCCTTCTTCACCCTTTAATTAACACGTTGTGTTTCTACGCAATTTCTAACGAATCAAGTCGTAGGAAATATCTGTCTTAGAAGGAATGTTGGTGTTGCGATCGATTTCTTCAAACAGGGTGTTTACAGTCCAGTTGAGGAGGTTGATTATACCTTGATAACCAATGGTGGCGTAGCGGTGTAAGTGGTGGCGATCCATGATGGGGTAGCCGATTCTTACGAGGGGAATCTTGGTGTCGCGCCACAGGTACTTACCGTAGGTGTTACCAACCAGGAAGTCTACTGGTTCGGTGAATAACAATGAACGCATGTGCCACAGGTCTTTACCACCCCAAACAGTTGCATTCTTACCAAAGGGGCTAGAAGCAAGCAGTTCTTTCATTTCTGCTTCAAATATTTCGTTGCTGTTGTTAACCAAGATATGCACAGGTTCAGCACCCATTTCTAGCATAAAGCCAACTACGCTGTATACTAAATCTGGTTCGCCGTAGATAGCGAAGCGCTTGCCGTGAATCCATGAGTGGGAGTCAGTCATGGCATCAACTGCCTGACCGCGTTCAATTTCCAATTGTTCGGGAATGGGTATACCACTCAGTTCGCTGAGTTTCATCAACAACTCATCAGTACCTTTAATACCCCAAGGGCGGAAAACTGAGGTTGGTTGCTTCCACTCTTTTTCGATGTACTCGCGGGTTTTGAGGGTGGAGTGTGATTGCAGAGCAATTGTAGCTATACCATTAATTGAATCTTCTGCATCTTCTAGCTTTGTACCACCTGGGTACATATTGAACTCACCTGTGTTTGGTGAATCCAGGTAGTCGCTGTTGTCAGCTAGAATGGTGTAGTCAAAGCCGAACAAAGAAGCAATCCGCTTGATTTCCCGGTTATTGCCTACGTAGGTGTCAAAACCTGGGATGAAGTTGATCTTACCATTGCTGGTTTCTTTCTTATGACCTGCTGTCAGGTTAGAAAGAATTCCCTTCATCATGTTGTCGTAACCAGTGATGTGGGAACCAACAAAGCTAGGGGTGTGAGCGTAGGGTACTGGGAAATCTTGAGGAACTGAACCAGCTTCCTTGGCGTTGTTGATGAAAGACTGCAAGTCATCACCAATTACTTCTGCCATACAGGTGGTGCAGACAGCAATCATCTTGGGCTTGTAGAGTTGGTAAGAGTTCGCCAAGCCGTCAATCATGTTTTGCAGACCACCAAACACGGCTGCATCTTCAGTCATTGAAGAAGATACACCAGAGAATGGCTCTTTGTAGTGACGGGTTAAGTGGGTGCGGAAGTAAGCAACGCAACCTTGAGAACCTTGAACAAAAGGTAAAGTGCCTTCAAAACCAACAGCAGCAAAGATTGCTCCCAATGGTTGACAACCTTTTGCAGGGTTAACGGTTAAAGCTTCACGAGCGAAGTTCTTTTCACGATAATCCCAACCCTTTGTCCACTCTGCAACCCGTTGTACTTCTTCGGCTTCGTGACCGTTTTCAAACTGCTTTTTGTTTTCAAATAGCTGTTTGTACTCTGGTTGGTGGAATAACTCGACGTGATCTTGAATTTTTTCTGGATTCTGAGGCATTTCTGGATCTCCAAGCTTACTGAATTCTTTTACTGATTGAGGAATAAGGATTTGAGGCGGGAGTGGGAGATGGGAATATGATTCAAAATTCAAAATGCAAAAATCAAAAGAAATTTTAATTTTTCAGTTTTGAATTTTGGATTCCCAACTCCCCCCTGGGGTTTTAGCCCCAGGTTATCCTTACTTATCTAGCTCCCATTTCCCTAGACGGCAGCTTTAGCTTCAACTTTAGCTTCAGCTTCAGCTTTAGCTACAGCCTTCTTAGCGTTAGCTTTTTCATTCCAAGGAGCGCCAATTAATCCCCAGGTTGGGCTGTTGAGTGCCAAGTCCATGTCGCGTGCGAAGATGGCGAAGCCATCGTAACCGTGATAAGGACCGGAGTAATCCTTTTTGTGGTTTAATTCTTTTCAACAGCCTAATGTTTGCAGTAAACAGTGTCAGCGATAAGCATTGTTCGCTGATAACACATTTATTTTTAGGCTAAATATAGGCTAAAAACACAGCGATGCATAATCAGGGTTAAGACAAGTATCAATAAGCTTTTGCAGACTTAGAGCCAGTCTCATCTACCGATCGCAGTTTTCTTGGCTCAAGTCTGCAAGCACAGCACAAAAAGAACACATGAGAGCGAAAGTACTAGTAGAATTAGAGAAAGTTAATCTGCGTTTGAAGTCTGCAAAGACAAAGGTGACAATTAGAGAATCGAATGGAAGTCTGCAATTACGGGCGACGTTACCAGTTAAACCGGGAGACAAAGATAGCAATGGTACTGGGAGAAAGCAATACAATATCAGTTTGAATATTCCCTCTAACTTAGATGGACTCAAAACGGCTGAGGAAGAAGCCTATGAATTAGGGAAGTTAATCGCTCGTAAAACTTTTGAATGGAATGATAAATATTTAGGAAATGAGGCAATTAAAAAAGATTTTAAAACCATAGGAGAATTACTCGAGCAATTTGAAGAAGAGTATTTTAAAATTCACAAACGCACAACCAAAAGCGAACATACTTTTTTTTATTACTTTTCTAGAACTAAGAGATTTACGAATCCCAAAGACTTGGCAACTGCTGAAAATATGATAAGTTCAATTGAACAAGTCGATAAGGAATGGGCTAAGTATAATGCAGCTAGAGCGATCGCAGCATTTTGTGTGACATTTAACATCGAAATTGATTTATCTAAATATTCCAAAATGCCTGAAAATAATTCCCGTAATATACCTACAGATGCGGAAATATCTGAGGGAATTATCAAGTTTGAATATTACCAAAATAATAGAGGAAATCAAGTTAATCAAAATGTTCAAGATAGCTGGCAACTTTGGCGCTGGACGTATGGAATGTTAGCAGCTTTTGGTTTACGTCCACGGGAACTTTTTATTAATCCTGATATTGATTGGTGGTTGAGTCAAGAGAATACAGATTTGACATGGAAAGTCCATAAAGATTGTAAAACTGGTGAGAGACAAGCCTTGCCATTATATAGGCAATGGATTGAGGATTTTGATTTGAGAAATCCTAAATATTTAGAGATGTTAAGGGGTGCGATCGCTAAAAAAGATAATACTAATCATGCTGAGATAACCGCGTTAACACAGCGAGTTAGTTGGTGGTTTCGTAAAATAGGATTGGATTTTAAACCTTATGATTTACGTCACGCTTGGGCAATTCGGGCGCATATTTTGGGGATACCAATTAAAGCGGCGGCGGATAATTTGGGGCATAGTGTACAAGTTCACACCCAAACTTATCAGCGTTGGTTTTCGCTAGATATGCGGAAGTTGGCGATTAATCAGGCGTTAAGCAAGAGGAATGAAGTTGAGTTGATTAGGGAAGAGAATGCTAAGTTGAGGATGGAAAATGATAAGTTGAGGTTGGAGGTTGAGAAGTTGAAAATGGAAATGGTTTATAAACAAAGTTAAATTTACTGATAAATCATACCCGTTTTATATAATTTGCTATGATTTATGGGTGAAAAATCATCCAAATAAACCCATTAAAATATTTATGTCGGCTACTGACATTGGAACATTGATTGTTAAGTCACCTGAAACTTTAGGGGGTCGTCCCCGCATTGCTGGTACTAGAGTTTCTGTTCAACGCATCACAGCTTGGTACAAACTTGGGCTGAATGCAGAAGAAATTGCTGAACGCATGGGAAATGTAAATCTTACACAGGTTTATGCCGCTCTAACTTATTATCACGCTAATCGAGAGGAAATTGAGGCGTATATTTCTGCTGAAAAAGCAGATTACAAGCGGTTAGCTACAGAAATGGGGCAAGCAATATGAGTCCAATTCGATTATTTATTGATGAAGACTCAATGGATCAGCGATTTATCAAAGCATTGAGAGCGAGGGGAGTAGATGTTACAAGTGTTGGTGAGGTTGAAACTATCAGTTCTAGTGATAAGGAACAACTGACTTTAGCAACTGAACTGCAAAGAGTTTTATACACATTCAATGTTGGTGACTTTTGCCAGTTACACAGCATCCACATACAAGAGAAACGAAGTCATGCAGGGATTATAATTTCATCGCAAGATTACTCGATTGGTGAACAAATGCGAAGAGTACTCAAGCTGATGGCAGCTAAATCAGCCGAAGATATGATAAATCAATTGATATTTCTCAGTAATTACGCTGGAGAAATATAGCAATCCGATTTGATTCCTGAATTACTCGTAGAGACTCTTTACTGGGGACTGGGGACTGGGAAGAAGGAATAAAAGTGTACTGAGTTTTTTTCACGCAATCAAATATGAGTCCTATATAAATACAGTTAATATACATAAAAAGATATGTCTGATTTAACTGATGCTCTTGAGTTTGTTTGCGATTGGGTACGGCAATATATGCCAAATCATCCTGCTAAAATGAACCAAGGATTGAGCCGTGATGCAATTGAGGCAAAAGCTAAAGAACTTCCCTTTTATTTACCAGAAGAAATTTATGAACTTTATCAATGGAAAAACGGTGGTGTAAATCCTTTTCTTCCTCACCCCGATGCTTGGGATCTTGCCAGATTCTTGTCATTGGAAGAAGCAATTAGTATTGCTCAAGATTGGAAAGGTTCTTTTCATTTGTTTCCCCTTTTCATGGTCGAGGATGGTGGATACTTTTTTGTGGGAACGCAGGAAAAATGTCAAACTGCTCCAATTTATTGCAACGATATTCCTGAAGAAGTGGTTGAAAGAGAGCCAAACTATCCTAGTTTGACTAGCATGGTGCAAGAGTTGGTTGAGGAGTTGAGAAGCAGAAGTTAACTCTGTATTGCTAACTGCGATCGCATCCCTCCGGTATGGTAGGTTGTCGTAAAGTGTAACGCACCGCCATTTCAAAGCTGCTTAATTCCTCGCAGTCGCACATAAACTTGCTCAACTACTGAGAATATAATAAACTAGGAGGTTAGGTTATGGAAAGCATTAAGATTAGAACATATATTGGTGATGATGGAATTCTACAAGTCCAGCTTCCGCCTGGAATTGCCAACCAAGAATTAGATGTAGTAATTGTCTTTCAATCTGTTATACAAAAATCCTCACAGTCTCCAAGCAAAACGCCAGAAGAACTAGGATACTCTCGTAAGTTTGTTGAAGAAGTAATAGGTAGTTGGGAAGGTGATCCGCTTGAACGTGCAGAGCAGCTTCCCTTTGAGGAACGAGAGGAGATTCAATGGCCTACCTCCTAGATATAAATGCGTGTATCCAAATTCTGAATTCACCAAATTCACCTGTCACCCAAAAAACTTTATTAATTCCTTCTAGGAAAATTTACATCTGTACAGTTGTTTATAGCGAACTGTATTATGGAGCTTACAAAAGTACAAATGTTAATAGAAACCTCAATCATCTAGAAAATTTATTTGCTGAGTTTGCTGATTTACTACTGGATCGTCAAGCTGCAAAAATAGCTGGAAATATTCGCGCTCGTCTTAATGCGTTGGGGATTCCAATTGGAACAAATGATTTGTTAATTGCTGCGATCGCCTTAGCAAATGATCTCACCCTTGTCACCCACAACACCCGCGAATTTAGCCGTATTGATGGCTTGAAGTACGAAGACTGGGAATAGCTGCGAAAGAGTCCATAGATGTATTTGAGCTTCTCACAGCAGCAAAATAGGTTTTATTTTTAGAGATAAATACTTTCCATAAAGTAGCGTTAGTTTTTATCTTTTTTAGGGAACAATTCTAATGGAACCTAAACTATAAATTGGTAACATACAACCATGTGCAGTAAAATAAATGAGCAAACAAGAGAAGATTTTGCATATTGTCAGCTTGAAAACAACTTGGTATACATTTCTGAGTCAATTATTCGAGAACTAAAATCTGGAAACTGCGAAATTAAGTTTTGGAATGATGATGTAAGCGATATATGCGAAGGTGTGGGACTGAGTGTGGATTTAGAAAAGACTTTTGTGGAAATAGAAGTTCTGATTAATGCTCCAAACAGCTATCTAGTTCGTTTGTGGAGTAAAGGTTCTTCCCCTTCTGAAGAGGATAAAAAACTTTGGTACAACAAAGAAGGTTCATGTCCGGGGCATTTAGTATGGGAGTGCTACGATACTGATATTGATATTCTAACTGAGGAAGAGATGAAGACTTATTATTTTGATACTGGCTTGCAAAAATTAGTTGCTAAATACATCGGAACAATCAAGAAAGCTTATTTGTCTATTGGTAGTGTAAGTTCTGAAATCAAAAGTTTACTTTGATGAGTAGTTGAGGTGATAGGTAAGCGCGATCGCATCCCTCCCCTAGCGCGCGTTGTCGCAAAAAGCCAGAGCTACTTTACTCAAAAATAACGCCGCGATAAATTTCCGCCATCGGCAAATCAATACTAACTGAATCCAAAGAAATAGATAGCTCTAAGCCGCTAAAATCACTGAGCAACCAACCTTGAGCTTGCTTGCTGTAGCGTTCCACAAAAGGTTCATCCTGCTCGACTAATAAATATTCGCTAACACTCGCAATTGAGCGATACATCCGAAATTTACTGAGTCGGTCGTAATCTGCGGTGGAAGGAGATAGAACTTCAACAATCAAAATGGGATTCAAAACTTCATCTAAACGATCACCATTTAGTTGCGGTTCGCCGTCAAAAACCATTACATCTGGATATACCCCACGTCGATATTCAGGAATCCACAGCCGTAAATCGCTGTTAATTGGCTCGAATTGAGTATCGCGCATCACAGAAGTAAGATAGGTCAAGATGTTCCGACCGATGCGGCTGTGTTTAAGCGTTCCTCCAGGCATGGGTACAATTTCTCCATCTCGATATTCGCTGCGTCCTTCGGTTTTTTCTTCGATCGCGCGATATTCGTCCAAGCTGTAGCGGCGCGAGATGGTAGAAATCATAAGTTGTAGGCGATCGCATTAGCTATAAAACAACAATATTATTTTGTCACAGATTTACTTGTGAGGTGATATCATGCCGCAATGCGATGGCTCCTGTGGGCTACACCAACGCCTACGCATCTATCAACTGTTTTGAACCATCCAAACTAAAAATCCGAGAATTTGTTCTACAGGTGGAAGGGGATAATCCGTCAAATCGATGGTAACAATATTATCCTCCAGCTTCAGGAATCGCCATTGTGTACCACTGCTAATAGAACCATAGATTACGGCAACTGGACGATTTTTGGCGGCATTGAATCTTTGTGCGGCAACCATTTCTGCAATACATTGTCCAAACCCAGTTCTTAAATCAGCTTTTTTTGCTTCCAAAATTACAATTGCAGGTGCTTCAATTTCTAGCACTTCCGGCGAACGACTCAAAAGGAAATCACACATTCCATTAAGTCCAACTGCCTCATCAACTGTAAAATCTTCTCCAGAGAATAAGCTAATTTGGCGATTTAATATTCGTCTAACTTCTAATAATACTGGGTAAATAATTCCTTCTGAACGCGCTTTTTCACTTGCTGAAGAAGCAAGTGGCAGACTTTCTTCAAGATATGCCGTCAGTGTAACAGATGCTTCAATTGGTTCAGTGGCAGGAATAAATCGCCCACCTTCCTGCGTTTTTAACCCGAATGCTTCTTTAACTTTACTGATAGTTGTAAACTGACTATAAGGCATAATTGGTAAAAATCATAGGTCGTAGCCCGCCGGAGGCATCGCACTGGCTATAAGATAACAATATTATTTTCTCACAGAATTGGTTGTGAGGTGATATAATCTTGCGGTCTATATAATATTCTTTTTTCTACAAAAGACTGCGCGATATCCTTCGGGTTATGCAAAGCCGAATGTATCTACACCTGGTTCTGTTTTAGTGGGATGCACGATAGAATTTAGGCAAAGACTTTATCTTTCTGGTTAGCTGTCTACGATGTCTGCAAGAGATACGTTTCATGAACTGGTTAGAACTGCCCTTGAGAAGGAAGGGTGGATAATTACTCATGATCCGTACCACATTGATTTGGGGTTTGTTGATTTTTACATCGACTTGGGTGCAGAACTGTTGCTAGCAGCGACAAAGGATGAGGAAAAAATTGCAGTTGAAATCAAAACGTTTTTGGCAGCCTCAACGATTTCTGAGTTCCATACTGCAATTGGACAATTTATTAACTACCGCATTGCGTTGGAAGATGATGATCCATCCAGAGCGGCGGTTGTATTTGGCAGTTGCGCTCGACGTTTATAAGCGATTTTTGGCGTTGCTGAATAAAGGGATGAATTGATTTATGCAGGTACAGTTTGAT